>CAYWNE010000100.1:0-14779 GCA_964459555.1 uncultured Burkholderiaceae bacterium
AGAATCACGTGCCAATGAAGAAGCATTGCAACGCGCGGTATTGACCTTATGGCAGACCCGTATGCTGCGCATGTCGAAGTTGTCAGTGCTCGACGAAGTCGAGAATGGCTTGAGTTTTTACGACTACACTTTCCTGCGCGAATTGCCGCATCTGTATGCAGGTCTAGAAGATCTCTTGGCAAGCAAGGATGCACGTTTTGCAGATACCGAATTGCCGAGTTTCATGCGCATGGGTAGTTGGATTGGCGGCGATCGTGATGGCAATCCATTCGTGACAGCGACTGTGCTCGAAAAAACTTTGGTGATGCAAGCGACGCGCGCATTGAAATTCTATCTCGATGAGTTGCATACGCTTGGTTCGCAATTATCGATGGCGACTTTGTTGGTCAAAGTGTCGCCAGAATTGGTCGCCTTGGCGGAGCGTTCGCCTGATCATTCGCCACATCGCGCCGATGAACCGTATCGCTTGGCGGTCAGCGGCATTTACGCGCGTTTGGCGATGACTTTGAAGAATTTGTTGGGCCTCGATCCTGTTATTCCTGCTTGCGGTATTGCTCCAGCTTATTCGACCGCCGAAGAGCTGGTCGCTGATCTCGATATTATTCACCAGTCTTTGCAAGCCAATGGCTCGGAAGGCATTACCCGTGGCCGTTTGCGTCATTTGCGTCGCGCCGTGCGTGTTTTCGGTTTCTACTTAGCACCGATCGATCTACGCCAAAATTCCGATGTACACGAACGTGTGGTCGCAGAGTTGTTACGTGCAGCGAATCCTGAAGTCGATTATTTGTCCTTGAACGAAGATCAGCGTATCGACATTTTGATTGGTGAAATTAGCTCTGCTCGCCCATTAGCATCGCCGTATTTGACTTACTCGGAAGAGACGCAATCAGAATTGGCGATTTACCGCGCGGCTTGCACGGCGCAGCAGCGCTACGGTAAAGGCGCGGTACCGAATTGCATCATCTCGAAGACCGATGGTGTTTCAGATATGTTGGAATTGGCCTTGCTCCTCAAAGAGTCGGGCTTGCTGCATCCAGCTGAAGGACGTCTCGACGTCAATATCATTCCTTTGTTCGAAACCATCGGTGACTTGCAAAATAGTGCGCCGGCGATGGATCGTTTGTTGGCGATCCCGGCTTACGCGCGTTTGCTAGCGAGTCGTAATAACGCGCAAGAAGTCATGCTCGGTTATTCCGATAGTAATAAGGACGGAGGTTTCCTAACCTCAGGTTGGGAGTTGTACAAAGCCGAGATCGATCTGGTCGAAATCTTCGCTAAACATGGCGTGCGTTTACGTTTGTTCCATGGTCGTGGTGGATCCGTCGGTCGTGGCGGCGGTCCTAGCTATCAAGCGATCTTGGCGCAACCGGCTGGGGCGGTGCAAGGGCAGATTCGTTTGACCGAGCAGGGTGAAGTCATTACCGCAAAATATGCGAATCCTGAAGTGGGGCGTCGTAATTTGGAAGTGTTGGCGGCAGCGACCATGGAAGCGAGTTTGTTGGCGCATACTGAGCCAGCTCCACGCGCTGAATTCTTGAAGGCGATGGAAGAGTTGTCGAATCATGCCTTCCGCGCCTATCGTCACATGGTTTATGAAACCGAGGGCTTCGAGCAGTATTTCTGGGAATCGACGGTGATTTCTGAAATCGCTGGTTTGAATATCGGTAGTCGTCCTGCATCACGCAAAAAATCAACCGCCATCGAAGATTTGCGTGCGATTCCTTGGGTCTTTAGTTGGTCACAGTGTCGTTTGATGTTGCCAGGCTGGTTTGGCTTCGGTAGTGCGGTTCAACAGTATTTGAGCGATCATCCAAACGATGGCCTGCAAACCTTACGTGCGATGTTCAAAGATTGGTCCTTCTTCTCGACCGTGTTGTCGAACATGGAAATGGTCTTGGCCAAGAGTGACATCGGCATCGCTAGTCGTTATGCACAATTGGTGAAGGACGAGTCCCTCCGTAATCGCATCTTCCCACGTTTAGAAGCAGAACATGCCTTGACGATCTCGGTTTTGAAGCAAATTTCTGAGCGTGAGGATTTGTTATCCGATAATCCCTTATTGAAGCGCTCTATCGTTAATCGCTTCCCGTATTTGTCGCCGCTGAATCACGTGCAAGTGGAATTGCTGAAGCGTTACCGTCAGGGGGACGAAGATGAACGTGTGCGTCGAGGAATCCATTTGTCAATTAACGGTATCGCGGCTGGTTTGCGCAATAGTGGCTAAATGCCGCGGCTGATTGAGTGACGGCGCAGATAAGTACAAGCTTTGATATGCACTAAGAAATTCAAACTCAATGATTGCTTAGATAGTCGAGAGGAGGGTATTTGCATATACTCTCCTTTTTTTCGCCTTTTCATCATGAAGCAAAACTGTCTCGGGATTGTCGGTTGGTCAGGAAGTGGCAAAACCACGCTGCTTGAACAACTGCTGCAACATTTGGTGCAACGTGGCTTGCGAGTAGGCGTGCTCAAACATAGCCATCATGATGTGACTTTAGAACCTGAACACAAGGATACTGCGCGTTTTCGTCGTGCAGGGGCGGCGCAGGTGATGTTGGCTTCACCTTATCGTATTGCCTTGGTGGATGAGTTGCATGGGCGAGAGGAACCAAGTCTTACCGATCTCTTGTCTCGCTTGGATCCTGCAGACTTGGTTCTCATCGAGGGTTATAAATGGGCGACGATACCAAAACTCGAAGTTTGGCGACCAGCGCTGGGTAAGCCGGCTTTGTATCCTGAGGATGATTGGATTCAGGCGGTTGCCTCCGATGCACCAAGACCGAATGATGGTTTGCATAGAGAGCTGATATGGTTGGATTTAAACGACGTGTCGTCGGTTTTGGAATATGTTCTTTCCTTTATTTCCTCAAAACCTTGTGCAGAATGAAAATAAAAGTAAACAAGCGGCTGCTTACTGATAGTGTTTGTTTGAGAGTCGGTTAGCGCTTAAATTGTTTCGATTCAAGCTAAAGTTTCTCTAGTTTGCTGCCGTTATCACGATTGCAGATAAGGAGAATTGTCATGGACGTTACCGGAATTGCCAAAACGGCCACCACTTTAGCGGATGTCGGCGTCAGCCAGCAGGTCAGCATTGCGGTCTTGAAGAAGGCTCAGGATATTAGTCAAGAAAGTGCTACAGCACTGATCGAAGCTATTCCGAATTCAAGCGCAAATGTGCCGAACTTGCCGCCTAACTTGGGCCGCAACATCAATACGACTGCATAAGTCTCTACAGCTAATAGCCTATCATTGTGCGCTAAGCCGCACTCTTGTTAGGTTTAGACCTTGATTCCACGACAGCGCTCTCCAGAGCGCTGTTTGTTTTTTTGTGCCTATATTGATCATGAAGGAAGGCACGCTCAGTTTGGGTTAGATCAAAATCGATAAACAAATGTGAAATTCTTATTGATTTTTGTTGCAATGCGAAATAAATCCGCCATAATGAGCGGAAAATATATTGTTGCTGTGCGGCATTTTTTTAGCATGCACAGCCCTCTCATTAAACAATAGAGAAGGATCATGATGACAACGCCAACGTGGGGCTGGTCAGAAAGGCTCAGCCTAAAACATCAAGTGATGGATGCGACCCATCAAGAATTCGTAACTCTCTGTGCAGCTCTCGCCCAGAGTGAAGAGCAGTCACCTTTCTTAGAACGTCTCGACGCTTTGATTGAGCATTCGATTGAGCATTTCGAGCAAGAGAATCGTTGGATGCGGGATGCTGGGTTTCCTCCAGCCGCATGTCATCAAGGTGAGCACGATGCAGTCTTGCAGGTGATGCAGGAAGTCCGTCGTCGTTTTGCTGAAGGTGAACGCGATCTTGGTGAACGTCTTGCGGAAGAGTTACCGCATTGGTTCGAGCATCATGTTGATACGATGGACAATATGTTGGCGCAATTTTTGATCGCGAACGAGATTGAAGTCACTCCCGCCTAGTCATAGATCTATATAAAAAAGCACCCTCAAGGTGCTTTTTTGTTATTGACGCAGGATTCCTAAACCTAGGCAGTGACAGTAACTCGTAGGTCGCCCAATTGAACCACTTGGCCAGGACGAATCTTTGCGGTCTTTCGCAGTTCTTGTTGACCATCGACCCGGACCTCGCCGCTCGCAACGATCATTTTTCCTGCGCCACCACTGTCACAAACGCCGATCAACTTGAGGAGTTGATTGAGTTCGACGAATTCACCTTCCACTTTAAATGAGATTTCTTGCATGATTTTGTTTTTCTGATTCGTTTTTAAGAGTCTTGAGCATACACTATTTTTCCGTGATGTTGCGGCGCAACTCAAGGTCTGCCGAAAAATACGCTTGAGTTTCTAGGCTCATTTGCTGAGCGATGTATTCACTTTACTACTGGCAGAAACCTGTGCAGAATGAGTGTGCAAAAAAAATTTAAGAAATAGTGTAAGGAAAGTCGAAACGCAACGACTACTGCAAGTAGCTCGTGATTCTGATTGGAATGACTACTTATCAACTCATATTTTTTTACTGGAGAATAGACATGAATAACAAAGCATTGATCGCAGTTGCCTTGGCTGGTTTGGTAAGCTCTTCTGCTGTTATGGCGGCTGATACACCAAAAACTGAAAAGTGCTGGGGCATCGCGAAAGCTGGCCAAAATGATTGCGCGACAAAGAATGGTAGCCATTCTTGCGCCGGCCAAGCCAAGAAAGACAATGATCCAAATGAATGGAAAAAAGTGCCAGCAGGTACATGCGAAAAGTCTGGTGGCAAATTAGAAGCACCAAAAGCTTAATTTTTTGATGTCTGCGGCTTCGTGCAGCAGATGAGTTTGCTCAATAGCGAGGTGGTTGTTTGACACCTCGCTATTTATTTTCATGTGCCGTGAAAGGTACATCAATATTGCATTTAAGTTTCAATGATTGATTCGAAAAACAATGCTATGCAAGCGCAATTCTCTCCATTGAAGGGAGTTGGAGTTGGCTTGCGTACGCCACATTACCGCCACTTCTTAGAGCGAAAAATCGATATCGATTGGCTTGAAGTCCATTCGGAAAATTATTTTGCCGAAGGAGGTTTTGATCTTTTTGTGTTGGAAAAACTGGCACAAGAGTATCCCATTAGCCTGCACGGGGTCGGTTTGGCTTTGGGGTCGGCACGTGGCTTTAACCAGCAACATGCTTTGCGCCTCAAACATCTGGTCGATCGCATACAGCCGGCTTTAGTCTCAGAACATCTCTGTTGGGGAACAATCGCGGATCGTCATCTCAATGATCTACTACCGATGCCTCTCACTACCGAGAGTTTGAGCCTAATGACGGAGCGTGTCGATGCTCTGCAAAATCTGTTGAAGCGGCAGGTGTTAATCGAGAATGTGTCGAGTTATGTGCGGTTCGAAGTTGACCATCTGTGTGAAGCAGAGTTTCTGTGTGAACTAAGTAAAAAAACGGGCTGCGGTATTGTGCTTGATGTTAACAATGTGTTCGTCAATCAGTTTAATCATGATGAACCAGCAGCACGCGAATTTGAATTCTATCAGCGCCATTCCTCGGCGATTGGCGAAATACATTTGGCCGGACATAGTCAAGTCGGCGATTGCTTGATCGATGATCACGGTAGTAGGGTGCGTGAAGAAGTGTGGCAGCTATATGAACAAGTTTGTCGGCAGATCTCTGCTCGCATCCCAACTTTGATCGAATGGGATACAGATGTCCCCGATTTGGAAATCTTGTTAGCCGAAGCATCTCGGGCAAAATCGATACAGCAATCTGTAAGCGAGGTCTTTCATGCAAACTAAGTTGAATGTTGGTTTAGCCGATTTGCAGGCATCGTTTGCTCAAGGACTCTTGCAATTTGATGATGCGTTAATCGTTTCATCATTACGTACCAACAAGGCAGATGTTGCCGATCGTTTCGCAATCTATCGCGGCAACATGTTGGCGATCTGGAATAAGACGCTGACCAATGCCTATCCGGTGATTTCACAATTGGTGGGAGAAGAGTTTTTTGAGGATTTGGCTCGCGCCTATGGGCGTGCTCATCCTTCGCAGCTCGGTGATCTGAATGCTTTTGGGGCGCAATTTTCGACATTTTTGAAAAGTGTGCCGACGCTGCAAGAGTACCCCTATATGTCTTCAGTGGCTGAGCTTGAATGGCAGGTGCATCAGGCTTATTACGCCGCAGCATCTCGCGAACAATTAAGCCTAGCAGCATTCTTGCATCAACAGGGAGAACAGGTGCAGCAGGCAAAACTCACATTCGCAACGCACGTGTCTTTGTTCAAAAGTGAATGCGCGGCGGTACCTATCTGGTTAGCCCATCAGGCCAGTGAATTCCAAGGCTTACCTGAAGAACTCAATCTTGCTTCCTATGCGGCAGTGGTGAGACCGCAATGGCGGGTGGAGGTTTTACCATTGGATCAGGCGGCATTTCAGGCTTTGTCTATCTTGAATCAGGGAGCCAATTTAGAGCAGGCACTTGAACAGGCATTGCAAATCGACGAGCAATTCGATGTTGGTCAGCAGTTGCAGTTATGGTTTTCCGCTGGATTATTTTCAGTTTGAGCGTGTAAGGAACTGAGCTTTAGAACGACAAAACACATTATCGTTTGAGGAAAGTCTTATGAACTCTTTTTTGCGCTTACATCAATTTACGCTTCGTTTTGATCACTTGCTAGATCCCTGGGGATTTAACTTCTTCGCTTTTGGTATTAGAAGTTTCGTCGCTTGGCAGTTCTTTAAAGCCGGGTTGGTCAAGATCCAAGATTGGGAGTCGACTTTGAGTCTTTTCCGCGAAGAGTACATGGTGCCGATCTTGCCACCAGAGATGGCCGCCTATGCTGGTGCATTCGGCGAATTGGTTTTGCCTGTTTTGCTTGTGCTTGGTCTATTCTCGCGACCAGCCGCCCTTGGCTTGTTGGCGCTGAATGTGATGGCAGTCGTCTCCTACCCACAGTTATGGCAGTTCGAGTGTCCGGCAGCGATCAATGATCACTTTTATTGGGGAATTATTTTGTTAGGTTTAGTTGTCAAGGGAAGCGGGGCGTTTAGCCTGGATCAATGGATTACTCGCCGCATTCAAACTAAAGCCAACGCCTTAGTTTGAGACGTAATTCGTCGTAGTGAGATGTCACGTAAGCATAAAAAAAGGAACCCGCGGGTTCCTTTTTTATTTGTCGATGATGGTCGTCGACCACCATCTACGACAGATTATTTCCAACCACGTTTCGCGATTTCAGAAGTAATGTAATCGGCGAACAATTGATTACCATATGGTGTTGGGTGCACTGTGTCAGCAAAGTAGTACTTGCTTGTGTCACCAGGAATCAAATTGTTTGCAGAGCAGACCAAAGATGAGCCCAATGGGTTTTTAGCTGCACTGAGGTCGCAAGCTGGTGTTGTGATGTTTGTGATCCCGTAAGCTGTTGGATTGGCGGCGTGATCACGGAAGCGTGTGAACAGGTCAACCATTAATACGTTATCCAACCCAGCCAAACCTTCTACCAAACGGGCATTGAACGTAATACTCATACCATTCAATAAAGTTTGGGAATCTTTGGACTGTGCCAACGCTGCAGGAGTTTTACTCATGTCAGGCATGTTGACCACGACAACATATTTCGCGCCTTTGGCCAAGATTAAATTCTTGACGTAGCCAGCCAATTCAGTGCCTGCAGTACCAATCGCATCGACATAAGTTTGTGCGTTAGCCGAGGCATATGCAGCACCTGCCGCTGCACCAACGGTTGGCGTCAAAGTTGCGACTGCGCCAGGGATACAGTTACTTGCTTGTGCATCAGTTGGTTTGCAAATACCGGCTGCGATATCTTTTTGAATTTGGCCTGGAACTGCTGCGGTCACTGCTGCTGTCGCTGCTGCAGTTGCCGCCGCGGACAATTCTGCGGTCTTGATAAAAACATCGTTTGGACCACCGCTAACAAACACGATTTCAGTGCCAGAGAATTTGCCACCGTTCGCGGCGAGGTAGTTATTAATTTGAGTTACAACAGGCACTGTAGTTTGACCCAAAACGGCATTCGCACCACCCAAAGCTTTGTTACCAGGACCAACGGGATTGGTTACGCGTGCACCACCTTGTGCATATCCAGTACAACCAGCATTCACTTTAACTGGGACGTTGAAGCCCTGAGAAGCTAAGCCCTCTAAGCCCGTCTGTGCCGGACATGGTGCAGGCAGACCGAGATTGGCCGCAACGATTTCAGTCCAGTTCTTAGCTGTCGCACTATTGATCGTATATTTACCACCGCCCAAGGCAGCGATAGTGCCTACTTTATAAGTACCAACGTCACTCAAGCTGTCGCCGAATGTAACTTGGGAAGAGAAGGTGATTTTTGGCGCAGGATCTTTTGAGCTGCTGCTAGTACCACCACCGCATGCAGTAACAGCCGCAGCGGCAAGAATGGTGAGAGATAATTTGAGATGACGCATTTTGTCTCCTGGTCAATTATTAAATAAGCTAAACGAACGATAGTGCTATTTAGAGCGCCCACTATAGCCAATATTCTGCGTTGATGTATTGAGTCGTGCAATTAAACGACATCAAAAATTAGAAGAATTATTCGAAAATAAAGTCTTATTCTAAGCTTGGAGTGGTATTCTCTTGGAGTGAGAATCTGCTACTGGAAATATACCTGTCTAGAGTGAAATTTGTAAGTTTTCGCGATCTTTGTTTGCAGCGATTCGAGGAAATTTTTTGACGTAGTTTTTTTGCGACAGCTATCGAATTGCTTCTTCAGATCCTATACAAGATTCCCGATCAATGTCATATTTTGAGCTATGAAATTAGTACGTACGTTCGATTCAACACGTTTTTAGAAGAACTCTTATTGGGGACAGCAAAAAATGAAATTAAAAATGTTGGCAGCAGTGGTAGCCACCTGCTTTACAGCGCCAGTTCTGGCACAGACCAATGTGACCATCTACGGTATCTTGGATGCCGGTCTTCAGTTCAATTCAAATGGTAAAGCCAATCAAACAAAGATGGTCAGTGGTATTGCTGATGGATCTCGTTTGGGTTTCAAAGGCACAGAAGATATGGGTGGAGGTTACAAGGCGATTTTTAACCTTGAGGCGCGTGTTGAACTTGATACCGGTGCCAACAAAGCTGGCAACATCAGTGATTACCAAGGCTATGCTTTGACCAAAGGCATGAACTTTCCTGACTTTGGTAACCCGGTTCTGAAGGGCGCTGCCGCACAAACTTTGCAAGGTGTGCGTGAAGCCTTGCAACCGAAATACAATGTGAATGCGACGAACAGTTATGTGCTGGCACGAGGTGGTGGTCCAGACGGCGGTATGTTTGATCGTACGGCAATGGTTGGCTTGATTACACCAGTCGGTGCGGTGTTGGCTGGTCGTATGTATACCCCAGCATATGAAATTTTCAATGGTGCTGATACCTTCGAAAGTGGTATGGCAGGTAGCTGGGGCGGTATTACCGGTGGTACTGGTGGCCTTTTGACTTCCGGTATGGCGATTCGCTCGAATAAAGCAGTGCAGTATCGTATTGAAGTGCCAAGCGGTATTGCCGCTTCCTTGATGTACGGCTTTAAGAACTCAGGCTATGTTGGTCTCGATGATAAATTCATCGCAGGTATGGTGAAGTACAAAGCTAACGGTTTTGATGTTGGTATCGGCTATAACAAAGGTACAAACACCGACGGGTCGACAGGTTTGGTGACGACAACCGCTGGTGGTTCCTATTCGACTGGCGATTGGAAGTTCTTTGCTGGCTACCAAACAATGAAGAATGAAAATTCGATTTTGTTACCTGTGTTTTATGATGCTTGGGATAAGGAAATTGGACCAAGTTTGAAGAATGCGGGTATTCCTGCGGCAGTTCTGGGTGCTTGGACTAGCGTATTCCGTACCACCGTGGCGAAGAACTTTAAATTGGATGCGACAAGTTACAGCTTAGGTTTGCATTATAAGGTTGGAAACGGTCGAATCATGACTTCATATAGCCATCAGGACGACCGTACATTGTCAAATAGTGATGTCACTCAATTCGCGATTGGATATGATTACAATTTGTCCAAACGCACAGACTTGTACACTGTTGTTGGACGTATTCGCAATCAGAATGATGGTCAGTATGCTTTAGGCGCAGCGAGCGCTTCTGGCGGTTTCACTGAGACCCCCGGTGGCGCCGCACGTGCGGTGCAGGTCGGCATGCGTCATCGTTTCTAAACTATACGAAGTTGAGTCTAATAAAAAACCGCCAATCTGAAGTTGGCGGTTTTTTTGTATCTGATGGATTTTTGAGTTCCAGTAACGGAGTCACATTGCCACCTGGTTTCTGCCTCGCTCCTTGGCACGATAAAGGGCCGCATCTGCGCTAGCGATTACCGAGAGACCATCTTGACCATCTTGGAGCGCGGCTAAGCCAAGAGATGCCGTTATGTGCGGAAGAGGGATTGCGTCATTTTGAAAAACTTTAGTGCTGCGAATGCGTTCGCACAGACGCTCTGCTACCAAAAGAGCTGAGTCTTTTCCCGTGTTGGGTAGTATTACAATCATTTCTTCGCCACCGTATCGTGCAGCAAAATCGCTTGGTCGCAGGCTGGCACTAATCACTTTGGCCGCGGCTTGTAAGGCCTCATCACCCAAAACATGCCCAAACCTATCATTGAACTGCTTGAAATGGTCAAGGTCTAACATAATGACGCTAAGTTCACTCTGACCAGCTCTCGCGCTATCAATTAGGCCCGGTAATTGAGTGTTTAGCCACGATCGATTATTGAGCCCGGTTAGGCCATCTACCATAGAAAGTTGTCTGTAAAATTCCCCTACTTTCTGGCGGTTTCTTAACTGCGCATTCGCTGCTCTTATGCGGAAAGAGAGTAGCTTCAACAAGTTGCGCGCAACCCCATTTGATTCTTCGATCAGTTTCCACATCGTGATCGAATCAACTGCTAAGAGTTCACTTTCTGATACCGCGGCAATACTTGCTAAATGGCCTTCTTCATCGAGTACGGAGATTTCACCAACACACTCTCCAGCAAAATATTGCACCGTAGAGCTTTCAAGCTGACGGCGTGAGGTGTTTGATGTTAATGCCAGGTTGCCGCGCAAAATTACATAGAGCGAACCGCTACCACTGTGACTATCAAGAACAATCTCACCCGCATGTGCTTTGTAGACCGGACATTGCGCGAGACTTTCAGCGATTAAACCGAGCTGCTCAGGAGCGATGTTGCGAAAGAGTTCGATATCACTGAGACTAAAATTGGTGTCTTTGAATTGCCGAAAGTGTTCCAAAATGTCCTCTACAAGGTTCGTTGTCATCGATACTCAAATTCAAGCATTTGCAATGATGACGGCGATAAATTAATGATCGGCGTAAGTCTAGCATTGAATACGTGTTTTTAAAGCACGATTAGCTTGATTGAAGCATTTGATTCATGGCATCTACTCGCAATTCTGTCTCATGAAAGATCGCCAAATATGCTTCTTCTGATAGTGATAAAACGTCCCATGCGTGTTGGGAGATAGGAGGGATGAGTTCACGGTCGTCATTGTTGAGATCAAGCGCATGTACGATCGAGTTGGCGACATGAACGATTGCGGCAACCGAATTAAGTTCTTTATCGTCGGGGTCATGATGGCCGCGTATCCCATCTTGAATCGCATCGGAAAAATTCCATTGCAATGCAAGGACGAGTCCAACTGCGACATGGTCAACACCGAGAACGCTTCGCTCTGCTTCAAGCAAGGTCGTATCGCCACGTTTTGCGCATTCGAGGACTTCTTCATACTTCTTGGGAAAGCGGGACACTAGTACTAGGCGACCAATGTCATGTAATAGACCTGCGGTAAATGCAAAATCGTGTTTCATATGCAGAGTGCGCGAGATCAATTCGGCGCAGACTGCCGTTGCAATATTGTGACGCCAAAATGCTTGATTATCAAAACCGCGGCAGGCCGCGCGCGGAAGATGTTTGGTGAAGATGCTGATGCGGATGAGATTTTTGAGATTTTTGATACCGAGCATTGCCACCGCTTGCTGAATCGTTACCACCTTAGAGTTGGCACCGTAGATAGAAGCATTGGCGAGGCGTAAGACTTTTGCTGCCAGAGCTTGATCTAAGGTGACCTTTTCAACGATCGAATCCAAGCTGATGTCATCGTTGTTAAGGTCGCTGAGCATTTCTTGGGCAACCTCAGGCAGCATTGGTAGGTCATTGATCTTGTTGATCACTTCCTCCAATGAAATCTGATGATCGTCACTGTCAGTAATGAACTGCGTCATGATGCGGACTCTTCGCGATATTTAGCAATATATGATTGAAGAATCGAAGTCGGTTCGCTGTAAGGCGCATGGCGAAAGACGATGCTCAATCGCTCGCGCTTGCGTTGACGGGCAAGCAGCGCCTCTTGTTTTTCTTCTTCCGTTTCTTCGATCACGATAGAAAGCTGATGGACATCATGGTGTTCCATCGCATTGATCATGTTTTGTGTGAGTTGTGTGCCGGCTGGTAGAAGCACATGACCTAGCTTGTCCAGTAACTCATCGGCCAGAACCATGCCTGCAGAGATGCGTGCAACAGGCAAATAGCGATGCTTTTGGCTCATACGATTCGACTCCTTGGAGTTGGACTGTGGCTAGCGATCCGCTTGCACAGTCACGTGCACTTTGTTGAATGGTATGCTTTTCCTACTAATGTTTCAATAAAGGAACCGTTTTAATGGCCCAACTTTAGAGAAATGATGAGTAATTGTCTGTTTTTGGTCGAAGATCGCCGTGTTTAAAGGCACTGTCAGATCTTCCTGATCCCGAATGATATAAGAAAAAGCCTCGCGAGCTATTGAGATCGCGAGGCAGCTTGCTTTGATTCTTTACCTGAGGCTTACCAATGATGGTGGCGATGTTCCTCGTAGCGCTCTCTGCGTGGCTCGTCGTAACGCGGGTAACCGCGGCCGGCTTCACGCCAAACTTCACGTTCGCGCCACTCACGACGCTCGTGCTCTTGATGATATCGTGCTCGCCATGGTCGCCCATAATAGCTATCAACATAGTGGTGTTCGCGATAAGGCAAAGCTGACCGCAATGTGATTGGGATGCCCCCCAGACGAAAATCGACTTGTAGACCGTAAGGTAAAGTGTAGGCACTCTGCCAAGCGTAACCGTCAAACCAATACCAATAGCGCTTGTGTGGGGCGTAATAGACTTGCGCATTGGGGTAGTAGACATAGTCGTACATTACCGGCCTGACAGGCGCAGCGGGATAGACCGTGCCACCGTAATAGGTAGATGGGTACGGCGATTGTGCAAACGCTGCGTTGGATAGGGTAAGAGCTGCGCCAAACGCGATCGCGAATCCACTAAGATATGTCAATGAGCGACGAAGAGACATGATGAACTCCTAAAAATCGTAGCAATCTGCTACCTGTACCTGCTCATCTAACGCAAGTCACAGTATTTTGGAGGACAGATCATGGTGTTACTAAGTGTAAGTTGGTTTCGACACGTTCGCGAAGACATCATTTTTGGCGGAAAATCGCTTGCCAGTGAGCGCGCGGAAAATGGGCGCTCACCTCGCGTGCTTGTGAACCAATCCTACTTTTTCAGCTTCGGTGCTTGATCAATACGCATCACAGGATAGAGTGCATAGGCTTTGTCCCATGAAGGATGGCGCTTTGCGAAGAACTCTAGTCTTTGTGCCGGATTGCTGCGGAAGGCGGCATCATTTGCGAGTCTTTGTTCGAACTCGGCGCGCAATGTTGCTGAAGACTGCAATGCCTCACGGGCGAAATCTTCGGCAACATAGGCCTCCATGTATTCTTTGGCTTCGAAGGCATTATTGAACCATCCCCAATTCAACAAGGAATCACCGCCTAGGGGTTCAAACAAGGTTGCGACCAAGCGGACTTTGGCTTGTTGTATCGGTACGAATAAAGCGCCCGCGTCGATCGATCGAGGTTCTTTACTCCATTGCCCGTCGACCTTCAGCATTTGGTGATGCTCGATTGATTGTGGACTGAATTCAAATTTCGTCGCGCGAAACACATCGACCTCTTGAGTGTCCAAAGTGTTTTTCAATTTTTGATAGGTGATCCCATGCTGTTGTAACTTCGCTTCGACTTTGGCGGCATAGGCTGCTGGTACAAGATATCCAGCGCCTGGCAATTGCGTACTGACGTTTGGCGTCACTTCATCTTGTAATTTCACTTTCCATACCTGCGGCTTGCTCTCGTCGTAGCGGGTCATCATCGCGCCCGAAATCTCGGATGGACTGCGGGTATAGGCGTAGCCTTGGAACTCTACTGTTTTTGATGCCTGGGTATTCTTGTAGTTGAGTGCGAGACTTGTGCCTGCGAGTTTCATACTATCTTGATCAGCACGATGGGCTTGTGTTAGCCATGTCTTTCCGTTTTGGTCGATTTGTTTAAGCACGGACAAAATGGCATCGTGGGTGATCTTGACCCGCGTCGCGTAGTCTTTCCAAGAATGGGTTTCGACTAGCATAGCGAGACGGTTGCGCAGCTGGAAGTAACCGGTTGAGAAGCGCGGCGTCGACACGTTATTCGAAAATCCCGACATGGGATTGTCTTCTTCGTCGAAAGACATATAGAAACCAAGCGGCAAATAGTTGGCGCGATCGAGGTCAGCGATGACCGCGTCTTGTAACTGTTTACCAGTCCTGGCGAGCGGGTGATCTTGGTTCAGTGAAGGTTCGACTTGAATTGAAACAGCATGCTGGAATTGAGCACCGTCTGTGACATGCAAATCGATACTAGCAATAGGATCCCATTGATTGACAAGACTTAACATCGCTTGCATTTCAGGGGCATCA
>CAYWNE010000101.1:0-14746 GCA_964459555.1 uncultured Burkholderiaceae bacterium
GAAGATCTACGCACTGATATCGAATACTTGCGTCGCACCTGGTCGAACATCACGAAACTCGCCAAAACGAAACCTCCGTGCAGCTTACTGTATCAAGATCTGAATTTAGCGCAACGTGTTTTGCGTGATTTTGTCAACGAAGAAACCGACAGCATACAAATCGATTCGCGTGAAAACTATTTGATGCTTCAAGACTTCGCCCGCACTTACACGCCATCGGTTTTACCTAAGCTGCAGCACTACACCGGCGAACGCCCAATCTTTGATTTATACGGGGTTGAAGAGGAAATCGAACGCGCCTTGAGCCGTCGCGTGAATTTGAAATCGGGTGGTTACCTCATCATCGACCAAACCGAAGCCATGACGACGATCGACGTCAACACCGGTAGTTTCGTCGCAGGTCGTAACTTCGACGATACGATTTTCAAAACGAATTTGGAAGCGGCGATTGCGATCGCCCGCCAACTGCGGTTGCGCAACTTGGGCGGCATCATCATTCTTGACTTGATCGACATGGAAAGCCAAGAACACAAAGATGCGGTGTTAGCCGAACTCAACAAAGCGCTCGCACGAGATCGCACCAAGCTCTCAGTCTCGACCTTCTCCGCACTAGGTTTAGTTGAAGTGACGCGCAAACGCACCCGTGAATCCTTATCGCATGTTTTGTGCGAGCCCTGCCCAGCCTGCAACGGTAAAGGCCAAGTCAAAACCGCCCGCACCGTCTGCTACGAAATCCTGCGCGAACTACTGCGCGAAGCCAAACAATTCAACCCCCGCGAATTTCGCATCATGGCCTCGCAAGTGGTGGTCGACATGTTCCTCGAAGAAGAGTCTCAACACCTAGCGATGCTCGGCGATTTCATCGGCAAGCCGATTTCACTGCAAGTGGAGAATGTGTTTCATCAGGAGCAGTACGATATTATTTTGATGTGATCAAGCATTTCGATCTAAACACCACGAACAGTGGAAGAATATGACGCAATTTTCACCAGTAGAGAGAAATCCGTGCATCAAACCGAAAGGTCCTAGAAAATTGTGTTGGATAAGGAACCTGATCGCTATCCAAATCATTCTCTCGGTTCTTGGATGTAACAGACATCAAGATAATCGATCGACGTACATACAAACGGACGCGAATGGCGTGGCATTAAATTATGGAACTGCTACACCCGTCATCAAACTGGGTGTCGGACACTCTGGTGAAACGTTTCTTCAAATGAATCCCGAGTTGAGAAGCGCCGTTTTCTTGCCAAGGCCAAATGATGGAAATATTCTGAAAGAAATGCGCTTTTCATTAAATTCAAAAGCACAAGTTGAATACGATGATGGAGATACCAGAACAGTCATAGTGGCTTGCAGTGTTAGTGCTGATGGTGACGAAAATTTCAGCTACGGTGTCTCTTTCGTTGGTTTACAACTTTGCGACTCACCAATTAACGATCATAAAAAAGCACTGGAAAAAGCCGCTAACGTCATTCGAGATCTAAAGGAGAAGAATCCACGCATTGAGGATCTAAGCAATTTTTACCGTACGGCGTCGCCAGAGAATTTAGAAAAATTCGGCGGCAAGCTTTGGCAAGGTTTGGCAGTGAAATTCAACGATAGCTGGCCTGCGCCGAGAGATGATATCGAAAGAGAATACTTGTTCACTTTCGAAGAGGCAGACCGTTATTTCACAAACAAAATTACGAACCCAACATTTAAAGCTGACATTAACGATTTACCTAGGCTTCAGGGCGGGCATGCACTACTCGGCGTATATGCTGGGAAATACGCAATTTTTGAGATTGGCGTCCATTCTGACCCGCATTGGGGAGGCACCAACATACCTAAAGAAAAGTTAAATGATCAAAGGTACGAAATTACTATGCACTTTCGTCTTAGGAATACATCTCCACAATTTAAACACTAGTGATTAGAAATGTACTATAGGAATTTAGATGTGATTTGAGAGACCGTCATCTCGAGCGAAAACTGACACTACAAAATGCAAAACATTTTTTCTATCTATTTCGAAGAGTTACAAGTGTCGTAACTGTCGTAACGCCAAGCATTAAACAACTTTCGATACTTATACCAATACCAATTACAAATTGAATCAAGCAAGAACAATTACCATCCAATCGAGATGCCTATGAAAAAGTTCGTGCTCATCGCTCTGCTTTACCTATCTGCAGCCACACTCAACATCGCTGTGGCGCAGACGAATAGCTTCAAGACTTTCGAGACAGAGCTGCATCAAGTTTCAAAAAATCGTTCCAGTGACTTTGTCATCAGCGCTGACGGTAAACGGCTTGCTTATACCATCGGCGAAGGCGCATACGACCCAGAGATGGGCCTGAGTGAGGGTTGGCCAAAACATCGTCTTATTGTTGATGGCAAGGCCGGAAAAGCCTACCCAAGGATTTTTGATATCCAATTCAGCGCCGACAGTCAGAGGGTCGGTTATCTTACCGACGCGTTCGCGGTCGTTGATAGTAAAGAAGATCAGACATTCGGCCCAACGGCGAAGCAGGTGGATAACCAGCAAATTCGTGAACTCCACAGCTTTCAATTTAGCCCCGACAGCAAGTCGTATGCCTATGTCACCGCAAGCGCGAATGCCGATGGTCCATCCTTTATCGTCCTCAACGGCAAGAAGCAAAAGCCCTATGCGCAAGTGCATGGGCCTCTCTTTAGTCCTGATGGAAAGCGTTTTGCCTATTCGGCTCGGACTTCAAACCCTTGGAAGGAATTGGTTATTCTGGATGGGCAAGAATTGCCCGCTGTCGGTCATTTGATTCAAGATGGGAATCTGAAATTTAGTCCAGACAGCACACAATTGAGCTTCCAGACGCATGAAACTGAAACAAAGAAATCCAAGCTCTTCTTAATTAAAGATGGCAAGCAAATCCTGACTTGGTCAGGTGGAGATCAAACGCGAGTCTTCAGTCCAGATAGCAAACACCTCGCAAATGCAGTCCAAACCGGGCCACAAGAACAGGCAATGCAAATTGATGGAGCAGTCGGCAAACCATATCAAGCTTGGAGGCTATACCAAACTGTCTTCAGCCCTGATAGCCAACGCTTTGCTTTTGTTGTGACAAGCTTCAATCCAGCCGAACGTAAAGGGCAAAATTTCGTAGTCGTCGACGGCAAGAATGGCAAGCCATACTACGAAATCTCATTGCAAGATCCAGTATTCAGTGCCGACAGCAAACATATTGCTTATGCCGCCTTCGATGGTTCATCATGGTTCGCATTGCTCGATGGTGTCGAGGGGCCGCACTTCAAGGGCGTGAAGGATCTACAGTTCAATCCTGCGGACGGACAACTCGCGTATATCGTTACTAAAGCTGACAAACTAGGCAACAAACAATGCGTGTACTATCGAGGCGAAAGCGGGAAACTGTACGACCAAGTGACCGACATTACTTTTAGTAGCGATGGCAGCCTCATGGCCTATGCGGCTCGCAACAATAAAGATAAGAGCTGGCGAATCGTTGTCAATGGCAAGGAAGGGCCCTCATTCGACTTCATACTCGTTAAAGGCGCTATGGATGAAAAGACCTTCAAACCTCTCGATCAAGGTAGCTTAAGGTTTGACCACGATAATCGATTACACTTCTTAGCAGTGCGAAGGGGTCGCTTGTACATGGTCGAAACCATGGTTCCGTGATAGCGAGCATCGTCAGACCAAATACTTTCTCTTCTTCCCTCTTGTCCAAAGGTGAACACACAATTTTGTCCGAATTCGTACAGTTTCCCGGAAAATCGTCCACAGATTGCGCATTTTGTAGCTCCCTAGGCAAGAAAATGGCATGGCACACAATTTGCAAAGTTAAAAGCCAAACTATCTGAGCGTCCGCTTTTGAGACACTACTTCTAGGGCCTTACTATGCAATTTAAAGATCTCCGCGTCGCCTGGCGCGTACTACTCAAAGAACCAAGTTACTCCCTCATTGTCGTGCTTGGCTTGTCGCTCGCGATGTGTATTTGTTTTTTGCTTTTGGGTCTGGTTCGCCATCAATACAGTTATGACGATGAAGTTCCAGACGCCGAGAATATCTACTACGTCAACGAATATTGGCGCAGTCTCGGCGATTCAGGCAAAACAGGAGGTGTGAGTTTGCCTGCCATGCAGTCGGCACTCGACAGTGGTCTTGGGATTGAAGGCACGATGATACGCACACGTCGTGCTGACATTCGCATTAGTGAACAACTCTATCCTGCCAAAATCAGTTTGGTCAGCAAAGATTTCGCCTCGATATTTTCTGTCAAAGCACTCAGCGGCGATATCGCGGCCGCCACTTCGAGACCCGATACACTCGCAGTTACTGACAAACTCGCAAAACGCTTGTTTGGAGATCTCGATCCAATTGGCCGCACCATCTCGATCAGCGCCGCCAGCTACACCATACGCGCGGTGTTTCCGAGTCCACCAGCGAACAGCTCGCTTGATCTCGAAGCCATCGCTGGTTTCAATAGCCAATTCTTGGCCGAACAAGAGCGCAGTTATCTGCTCAAAGGTTGGGGAACTTGGATTGGGCAGGTTTATTTCAAAACCAGTAATCCTGCTAACGCCAAGCAAATCGTGAACGTGATGGACACAGCATTCAAGAAAAGCTCTTACTATGCCAACACCATCGCCAAAGAACCGAATGATGGCAAGCCACATGGCGTGGAATTTCGTATTGGCAAACTGCGTGATCGCAATCTCGATCCCAACGTCTCTGAATCACCATTGCAAAGTCCTGGGGTGCTTGCGTCTGTCTCAAGCGTTGGCGTCATCATCTTGCTGCTAGCGATGGCCAACTATCTGAATCTCACCACCGTGCGCGTGATTCAACGTCAACGTGAAATCGCAATGCGCAAGATTCTCGGTGCTAGTGCACCACGCTTGCTGATTCAATTTATTTGCGAGTCTAGTGTGGTGTGCTTTGTCGCCTTCATGCTCGCGATGATTTTGGCGTGGTTGTTACTTCCTAGTTTCTCATCGATGCTCGCTTTAGAGTTTCCGCGCATGTTCGATTTCAAAGCAATGCTCAGCGCGGCTTGCATCACTTTACTGCTTTCCATTCTGTGCGCACTCTATCCCGCTTGGATTGCGCTCAAAGTGCGGCCAACGAGTGTTCTAGTAGGGCGAGGAAACGAAGATACGAGCAGTGGCAGTCGTTTGCGTCGTATCCTCAGTGTTTTGCAGTTCTCAACTGCAATGGCACTGACCGCTATCGGCGCAGCCTATGCCTGGCAAAATCACTTCCTCAGTCAACTCAATCCTGGCTTCAACGCGCAAGGTTTGATTACCATGCAGGTTCCACTCGGCGGCAACCACGAAGCCGGTCGAGCGTTTCAACAGGAACTACAGCGCTTGCCAGGTATTCAAGGTGTGGCGAGCAGTTGGAGCCCGTTACGTGAAATTGATGGACTTGATGGAGCCCTACGAGCTGGCCAGAGCGAAGCTGTGACACTCTACCGTATGGGCGTCAACCTTGATTTCTTTCAAACCTATGGCTTACAAGCAATTGCCGGACGCGTCTTCAATACTCAGTTCGAGACGACAGAAACGAGTACACATCTGGTATTGAATCAGAGCGCAGCGAGAAAACTCGGTTTCGCAGATCCACAAGCGGCGATCGGCACTTCGGTTCGCGTCTATGGCAAAGAAATGCAAATCATCGGCGTGGTCGCCGACGTCAAGCAGATAGACCCACGCAAAGAGGCACAGGCTTCCATGTTTTTCCTTGAAAATTCAGGTGATGTTTTAGCATTGCGAGTACAAGGTGATAAGCGCGAGCTGCAAAGTCGGATTGAATCCATCTGGCACCGCTACTTCCCCGACGTGAGCGCCAACATTTCAAGCATTGAGGCTGACTATGCAAAAACGCGCCAAGCTGATACAACGGTTGGAAAATTTATCAATCTAAGCAGCTTCATTTCGATCTTGATCGCCGCCTTTGGCATCTATGCGCTCGCCGCCTATAGCGTGCAAAGACGCGCACGAGAAATCATTTTACGCAAAATACATGGTGCACCGAATAGTGCGATTGCGCGACTCGTCGGCAAAGAATTTTTTGTATTGGTTAGTATTGCCGGCTTACTCGGACTTCCGATTGCTCACTTGAAGATCCAAACCTATCTTGCGATGTTCCAAGATGTCGCACCGATTGGCGCATGGACGCTCGTATTTGCACTTCTACTTGGCAATTTTGTCGCGCTTTCTTCAACCGCCCGACACACCCTCGCGGCGATGCGTCTACTACCCACTGAAGCACTTCGAACACTCTAAATTTATCAAGGTTAACTGCAATGAATTTACATCACAAATTAAAACTCATGATGGTTTGTCTGCTACTCTCTCAGTCAGCATCTTGCTTGGCACAAAGTAACGTCCCAGTTGGCGCGAGTGAATGGTATCTAGGGACTCCAGATAATGTTCCTGAGTACGTTATGGAAATCGGGAAAGGCAAAACTATCGTGGTGATACACGGTGGATTTGGTGCTGAACATAGCTACCTATTGGATCCCTTCCTCTTTCTATCTAAGGATTATCGGGTGGTCTTCTACGATCAACGTGGATCACTTCGGTCCCGTCCTAACAAGGCTGACGTATCGATCGAACTACTGGTCGACGATCTCGAGCTTCTCCGCAAACAACTCGGGGAAGATAAGATTACGCTGTTATCTCACTCTATGGGATCGGCAACAGCCATCGCCTACACAGAAAAATATGCGCAACATGTTCAGGGACTTGTACTAACCGCCCCAGTGCTTCCACTCGTCTCCAACGGACAAGGGACTTTACAGGAAGATGAATTCATTTCAAAAACCGATCGGGAGGCATTCGAAAAACGCAGCGCAATCCTCAAACAAGAAAGTGAAAGAAAGATACTCGAAGAGACGAATCGGCAAAATCTCCCAGCTCGTCCCAAGTCAGTCGAAGAATATATTAATACTGCAGGGGTAGGGAAAAGTGAATTCACACGTTGGCGCATTCAATTTGGTGGTGTCAATCTCTATCATACTGAGCGCTGGGCTTCAGTAAAAGGCGGACAAGCTTTCTTTAGCTTCGACGTTGCGGGAAAAGTATGGAAGAACTCAAGTTACGAGCAGGTATTTGGTCGCATGAGAAATGCACTTGAGAAGTACAATGGTCCCGTAAGCATCATCTTAGGCGATCATGACTATTGCGACCCGGGTGCTGTAATCTGGAAGCGGATCGCATCCAAACTACATCAAGGTGCGATTTCTATTCTACCTGACGCGGGACACTCTTATTGGGTAGATCAGCCAGAAAAGAGTCAGATAGTTTTGAAAGAAGCCCTAACACGCGTGCATCAGTAGGGAAATAGTGTTCACTATTTCAAATCTAATCCCAACACACGAAGTTGAATAAAGAGAGTTGCCAATTCGAGCGTCGCTAGCGAATCTAGCAAACACGAAAGGCATACTCTCAAGTGTGCCCTGATTAGCTTCCAGAACAGACCAGTTTGTTCGAATTCGACCGAGCGAGGATTATCGCGACTACAGAGCAATGCCGTCTTGGCGGCCTTGCCGCTCTTTAAGATCAAACCTTATTACTCACTTAAGAGCATAAGGAATTGAATCACCGAAAGGTGTGAAAACTAGTGGCATCAAGCAAAACGCTAAAAGAGCTCATCGAAAAAATACCAGCTCCGACCGAGATAACAAAAGTATCGCCGTCACAGTTTCGGGACATAGTCGGAAGACCCAAATTAGGTCCACAAGCGTCAATATCGCCTATCGTTACGCCATCTTGCGTCTAGGGATTTAGACACATCTTTCGATTCAAAAAACTCTCATACGAATACCTGCACCAACAGAAGATCAAAAAATATCATTTAACTTTATTTTTGCAATAACCATACTGTAGGAAACTGAGCGACAATTACAGAATTCTTTGAGTATCTAGTTGCGTGCATCGATTTGGAACCCTCACCACCCGAAAAGGCAAGGTACAAATATGGCTTTACCAACGAGCGATTTTCTATTTCTTACCTGCGCATCCCTCTATGGATTCGCAAGCATCTTGCACCTTGGCTGTATTCTTTTTGGAGAGAAGTGGTACCGATTCTTTGGTGCTGGTGAGAAGATGTTAGAACAAGTGCGTCGGGGCGCGCGTTTACCCTCGATAGTCACTCTTGCAATCGCCGGAGCTTTGCTACTCATGTCTGCTTACAACCTTTCAGCGGCTGGTATCTTCAGCGACTTCCCATTTCACCAATTCTTCCTGTGGGCGTGTGCCATAGCCTTGCTCGCACGTGCCCTCTTGTTTGCGCCGTTAATGAAATTTATTCGAGGAAACTCGCTACAATTCTGGCTTGTAAGTTCGGCGATCTGTCTTATGCTTGGCTGTTTGCAACTTTTCGCCTTGCTGTCCAGCAACTCCCCGCACTAAGAGATATAACGTATCAACCATAAACTAAGCTCAACTTTACATGTAAATCAAAGAGGTGGCGTAAACGCGACCTTTGCGTAGATAGTATATTGAAGTTAGCAACCCTTTCGCCTAAAGTGGTCTCATTCGGATGAGATTAGGCGTCAAGCGCAATTTCTACCATAACTGCCTGAATTCCCCGATTCTGAAGCTTTACGCCAGACCATGGCATAAAATTTGCAAGCGACATCAAACAAAAAAAATGGCCTTGTGCCTAAGTCGCTTGTCGGAGAGGGAGATCCAATGTTATTGCCAACCTTTAGAACTGTTAGTTCGTCAATTGGCGCGCTCAATATGAATTTGCGAAGGTTTTTTTTGGCGGTACTGTGCCTTATGCTGTGCCCGCATGCTCAAGCGGAAATTTACCGTTGCACGAGCAATGATGGCAAGCCAATTAATTCCGATCGTGTACCTGCCGAATGCAAAGGCAAAGTTATCAAAGTCTTCTCAAATTCAGGAACGCTTAAAAAAGAAATACTGCCGCCGATGAATGCCGGAGAGAAACAAAAGCATCTCGAAGCAATCGAAAGCGAACAGCAACAGAAACGAGCCATTGAAGAGCTACAACGTGAGGAGCGATTCCTCACGGCCCATTTCCGAAGCGAATCAGACATCATTCAGGCGCATAAGAAAGCGCTGACCGAGATCGAAGCCAAGAAGAAAATGGTGAAAGAGCAGCTCGAACTCTTGGCTGGATTGGTAAATGGTCTTATCAAAGAAATTAACGAAGCAAAGCAGTCCGATAAAAATTCAAAAAATTATCAACAGCTTTACCAATCGCGCATCGATGATTTGTCCCGTTCGATCAAGAAGAGCCAAGACCAACTCACGATTTACGATAGTGAAATTGAGCGTATCAATCGAGAGTTCAACCAAACCCTAGAGCGTTACAGAGTGGTCGTAGCAAGTAGAGCAAAGGGGTAGAGGAAGCAGCAGCGTAAACCGCGCCAAGCGCCCGCATGCTAGAGTTTTGAGTAATATTCTTCACTATGCTACGACGGAACGTCTTCAGCTTCCCCCTCAATGACATTCACTAGTACCGACCGGCCCAACGCCTCGATCAGCGCAACGTCGGATGAAAAGGGCCACAATTTACAATAGGTCTATGAACAACTTCCTTTACTTACTATTCCCATTCACCGTGGTTGTAACATCTATGATCATTACCGTTCAATTGTTCTTCCCAAGTGCAAAGAAAAATCAATACGCAAGGTTCATTTTGATCGGCCTAGCGATCACTTATTTTGTTTCGCTTTCCATCGTCAGTTGGGATCCCTATTTCGACGACAATGGGCGCACCAGCTTTATCGAATGGTCACAACGATGGATATGGGCTATCCCCATCGCCAGTTTGTGCCAGCTAATAATCGTGCCAGTCACACTCGTCATTGCAAACTACTTATCTCGCAAACACAAAAAGACCGAATTTAAGAATTAAGCACTTTAGTGTCTTTTTTAGCCTCGATTCGCAGCCTATATTGGGACTTTTATACGGACGCCCAGACTATGCGATATCGATTTCTCCTTACAGTTTTCTTTCTTTCACTCACTCTAACGTCCTTTAGTCACGCCTATGAAAAAGGTGTCACTGGCCTGGGATTCAAAGTCGACGCTGAGGGTGCTTTCTGGAATCCGACCATCAAGAGACTCAGCGTCGAGAGTATTGCGGCTGGTTCAGCGGCAGAACGTGCGGGCGTAATGAATGGCGATGAAGTTCTTGAAATTGCTGGCGTGCCCGTCAACGGCCTAAAAGCTGATCAGATCAAACCCTTACTCAACAAAGAAATTGGTACGGTCATCACAATCAAAGTACGCAGACGGAATTCAGAAACCCACACTTTGTCTCTCTCGCTACAAGCGTCCACGAACTGACTCGTAGCAAACCGACACGGAGCGGATTCACACTCTAAGCTTCAATCTAAACTTCATCCGCTCGTGTACGGCCCAAAACCCGGCAGGGCCCACAGTAAGCCACGACTTAACATTACTGCAAATACTGTATAGTGATCCTCGTCGTGCATGACCTTGGCACTAATCTCTAAGTTCGGGTACTTTCTGTTTTGAAGTAAGTTCGCGAAACGCTGCATATCGCCGACAAGGTCAGTCTCCTTGTAATATCGCTCCCCTTCTCCTTGCGTCTCGAAACTACCTGCAAACATCATAACTCTTGCATGAAGGTCGCGATGTGAACTTGCGTAGCGAGCCTCCAACTCAAAAATTTTGTGCTTATCAAACCAAAACGAAGGGCTTCCTAGAATATAGCGCTCAAACATACTCGGTTTGGTCAACAACATACAGGCGCCGAACAATCCTCCATACGAATGCCCGATAAAGACCTTACGACGCATGTCGACACGATAGTTCCGCTCGATGAACGGGAAAACTGTTTCGTCGACATACCGACGATAGATCTCAGCTTCACCATATTGATCGTAAGAATAATTATTCGGGTCTCGGAGACTTCTGTCCTTTGGCAAGGGATCGCTTGGCGTATAGTCTCGACTACGTCCCGCGCCAATGTCGGCTCCGGGTGGCATTGCCAAGCCCACCAATACAAAGTCCTCAATGTTCTGGCCGCGACGGCCGACCAAATGCCGCACGCCATGCACCAAGCTAAATGAATACTGGGGATCGGTAACGAATACCACCGGATACTTCTTACCTGCTTGATTGTAATTGGCCGGTAGACTGACCCAGACCTGATAGGGACGCTCTGTTGCAGGGGATGACAAGGTATGCACTTCACTGTTTGGAATAACATAGCCTGAGATCTGTGCGGATACATCTAAACAAAAAAAACTGCTAACGACTAGAAACAATTGAAGAAAATTTCTCATAAAACCTTTTGACAAAAACGAATTAAACCGCGTTGCTACTCTGCTTGAACCTGCAGTATCGCCCAATCACGACACAAAATAGAATGACGGTTAGAAGACCAGGTAAGCTCGCCTCTAGCCCAAACTGTCCTCCAGAAATCCAGTCCGGTACATTAGCGAATTTCGGAGTGAAAACTCCGGACTCGCTATGCCCACTCACACCAAAACCGAGCAGGGTTCCTTGTACAAAATTAGCCATCATATGCATGCCAATGGGCATGGCCAAACCACCTGTGCGAAGATAGACAATACCGAAGAGAATCGATGCACAAAAAATATTAATACTCGCGAGGACTTTGATACTTCCTTCCATGCCTGGATTGCCTGAATGAGTGAGCCAAAAATAGGCCGCCACCAGCAACTGCGCAAAAATAACACCAACCCCAGCCTTCAATCTCGCTAAGAACACGCCCCTAAAAATCAGCTCCTCAGTAATGGCGACCGATGCACAAATAAACAATCCATTGAAGATCAACTGCAGGTCCAAGGCATTCCGATTGAAAGTAACGATGCCAAACACAAATAGTGCGAGTGCCGGGATCAACATCAGGACCGCCCCCAACACCATGCCATATACAAGGAACTTCAACCAATTTTGATCAAACGCTCCCCACATTTCGGCATTCGGTTGACGCCGCAAGCGCTGCAAGGCGAAGGCTGCAATGACACTCACAATTGCCTGCTGCCAGATAGGTACCGCTCCATCGCTTTGTTTCGCCATGAAAGCAAGCGGGAAGATCATCAGCGCCATCAGCAAGAAGTAAATCAAAATCCACCAACCATTCCTAAGCTGCCCTTCGGAATTCTTGATAGGGTGTCTAAAGATACTTTGTATCTCTAAAAAAACGCGCCCAAACGACGCTGCATTCGGTTGATGATTCATATTTCCCCTACTATATTCTAGCTACAAAAAACTTAATTAAAAGAATGTCCCGCGGCGAATCAAGACAGCAATAATACGTGCGTGACTATCCTTTCAGCCGTGGCACATGCATTCGCTTGCTATCGATTACCAACTCTTGAAAAGCTGGCGAATCTGCTTCATTCAATTTAAAGACATTAACAACCTGCTTAAGGAGTTCGGCCTGTTCCTCCAGGCTTTTCCCTGCAGCGGCCGCCTGTTCAACGACTGCCGCATTTTGCTGTGTCATATCATCGATCTGCCGTGTGGCTTGATTCACCTCAACAATACTGCAATTTTGATCTGAACTAGCGACGGAATTTTCACTAATTATTGTTGCAACATCCTGAATCGAATAGACGGTCAGATTCATGGTATCACTGACTTGACGCACGAGATCGCCACCACTCTCAACAGTTTCAACCGGGTCTCGAATCAGTTCATTTATCTGTTTAGCAGCACCAGAACTACGATGGGCAAGACTTCTAACCTCAGAGGCAATCACCGCGATGCCCCGCCTTTGCTCGCCGGCTCTCGCCGCTTCAACCGGCGCACTAAGCGCAAGATTCTTGGGCTGAAACGCAATGCCATCAATGACCGAAACATAACAGCAGTGGCGACAATGCGGAGGCCACAGCCTCCACAACTCAATCAAAGTGTTCTTTTTCCATCAGAACTAAATGTACTCAGCGCTAGACAAGCGAAATAGACACTTAAGTGTCATTTTTTTGGGTATCACATTGTGACAATTCACAAACGTCGCGAATAAAAAACCAAAACTTCTGTACGTTAACAAAAAACGTGAACGCCTTCCCTAAATCGAGATTGAGGTGACAAGGGACAAACATCCTGGAGAGCGCTTGGCATCATTCGAATTTACAAGAGGCCCAATTTTTGGGCCTTAACAACGGCTTCAGTTCGACGTCTGACTTGCAGCTTATTGAAAATCCGGCGGTTATGTCCCTTGACTGTATCCAACGCGAGAAAGAGACGAGCGCATATTTCCTCATTCGAGAGCCCCTCGGCGATCAATTTAAGGACTGCGAGTTCACGTTCCGTCAGCGCATCGACACTAATTATTTCAGGCTCAGGCTTCGCCGCATATGTATGCAATATCTTATCAAAATACCTCTGCAATGACTGACTGAGTCTTGACGAACCTTGTCCTAGTCGTCGGTGTTCATCCCGCAACGAAGGCTCGATAAGTGATCCGCAGTTCTGCCACATTCTAAAGTAACCCTGGTCGTATCCTAATTGGAGTAATTGTCGAAAGAGCGACTCATCAAGCTCATCACGGGCACCGAGAAAACCCAGCTGTAACTGCATCGCCATCAACTCAAATAGACTACGAGCGCGATTTTGTTCTCGAGCAAAATCAGCATAACGCTTAAGCAAACCAATTGCCGCACTCAGCTGGTTTAAATCACGCGCAAAGCGATCTAACTTTAGGTAACAACGTAACTGTGTCAAAACCAGGTATTCAGAAAGGTAATTCACTGAAGCATCAAAAGCGATAGGATTGCGCGCCAACCAGTTGTGAATACGCACTTGGTCACCTTGCAGGAGATAGATTCCGACTTTCTGTATTTCTATCGACTTCACTTCAGGAGTTAAGCCGACAACGAAGAATCGTTGTGCCTCATCGAGATGAAATAAGGCGTCAGTGTAGCGCCCAGAGACTTCGCTAAATCGCGCCATTCCGACATGATAGCGATATGTCCAATCAGGCAGTGTTGACTCAACGCCGCGGCCCTTCGCCTTTTGTAAGAAAGTTAGTGCCTCATCCTCATTCCCACGTTCGAGATGAAGTAAGGCGAGCCCCAGCAACAAGTGACTAATCAGTTGCCCTCCACCACCAGGCATTTCCTGTACCTCTCTAATGCAAGCTTGAAAGTGCTCGATAGCGTCGACCAATAAACCCTGGTCTGCTCGCAATTGCGCCATGCCAGCGCTTCCAGCAACCGCAAAGAAAATATTCCCAGTTCTTCGTGCGTGACCTACCCATTCGCGCAATGCTGCATGAGCCGCATCGTGATTGCCCAGTGTCCAATACGAAGCAGCAAGCACGGCACGCGCTTGGGCCCGCAAAAAATGGTCGGTTTCCTCCGAGGTGATTTCCAGTAGATGTTCGGCGCAATCAATCGCCCTTTGAGTGTTGCCACGATTCTGAGCGTTGTAGGCTCTTACAAATGAGATCCGAGCATGGATTTGTGCAAACTGCTCCTTGACTACAATCACTAATTTCGATTGATCCTCCTTAAGGCTGCGTTCGGCTTCCGCCAAGCGCTGTTCGCTCAAATCAAACTGACCTGCTGCCATCAGTGCCCAAGCAACTTGTACCATTAGGACGGGTGAACGAAGCAAATAATCATTCGACACCGCGTCAAGGTGCGAAAGCCACTCATGCAATTTGAAAGAGGTTGAGTGTGACTCCCAAGTCCGCTCACATAAACTAGCCATGCGCTCATCACGACGAGCTAAAGCAGCATAGTAAAAGGCGGATTGCAGGTCATTGTGCTGTTCAAACCATAG
>CAYWNE010000102.1:0-14654 GCA_964459555.1 uncultured Burkholderiaceae bacterium
CCGATATCATGTTCACCATTTCCTCCACCACATTCACGTTGGGCATCGCCACATAGCCCTTCTCGTCTGCAAGCGGATGCTTAGGGTCATACATCAATTTTGGGGGAGCTGCGTCCTCGACAACCTGACTAACCTTCACTCCAGTTGCGCTCGGATCTGAACTTTGATTTGCCATGAAAACCACTTGCTTAGCTTTGTAGGCCTGCCCATTCGAACTCGTAACGCTATCTGCATTCGCTAAGTTACTCGCCACCACGTTGAGACGCTGTGATTGAGCACTCATGGCCGAACCGGACACATCGAAAATTTTGAAAAGCGACATCATTCACTCCCATTCTCTTTTTCAGACTTCACGCAACTCAACACCTAGCCTTGTATCGCGGCCAAAATACCTTTGATCTGCATATTGATCATGGTTAGACTTGCTTCGTAGCGCAGTGCGTTGTCTGTAAAGGCATTACGCTCAGCGTCAAGATCAACCGTATTCCCATCGACATTTCCTTGCGACTCTTGGCGATAGCCAGGTACGACGCCAGCGACGGTTCCCTTGGTGGCCATGTGAGCCGCATCGGTCTTGCTCATCGCTGCAGCATTTGAGCCTTTCTCCAAGGCCAAATTCATTGCCTGCGAAAAATCAATATCCCGCGCTTTATAATTCGGCGTATCGGCATTGGCGATATTTGAGGCCAATAGCTGCTGTCTCTGTCCACGCACAGACAAAGCTGATTCATGAAATCGCAAGTAATCATCAAGCTTGCTCACATCACTCTCCTCAAGGCAACTCAGCCGCAAAACATCGAACCACGACACTTTTTTGATAGCTGCAGTTTAGTCAGACCGAAGTCAATTCGATGCCAAAAGAAAGCCTTAAAAACCCCATCTATTCAAGCAATTGCTGTGATGAGCACGCTCTACAATACAGTTCAAGTTGGTTTCCTTACTGGATTTATCGATGGCTTCCACCATGCCTCAATTTGTCGTTCGTACAGTGATTTGTGTTTTCGCAAGCGCTATTTGGCTTGTAGCTCCACTACAGGCGCAACAACAAAGCCTGGACACAGTGCGTGCAACCGCAATCGATTTTCTAAAGAGTCATGCGAAAAATCTCGGCGAACTTAGCGAAATTGAACTAGCTCCGATCGACGAACGTCTGAAATTGAGTGCCTGTGACGCAATGTCAGCAGCACTTCCGATTGGTAGTAAGCCTTGGGGTAAAGTCAATGTAGTCGTTCGTTGTGCAGGGCCGAAGACTTGGCAAGTATTTCTGTCGGCGACATTAACGGTCAAAGGCTCGTATTACCTGGCAGCCAAGCAATTGAAGCATGGCCAAGCATTTAATGAACAAGACTTCATCCAGATGAGCGGCGAGTTAAACGCACTTCCAGGCAATACCATCGTCGATCTGCAACAAGCGATAGGAAAAAGTATTCAAGGTAGCTATTCATCAGGCACGGTCTTACGGGAGGATATGCTAAAAGCACCTTTAGCAATTCAACAAGGACAAACTGTTAAAATCGTCAGCTCTGGTGTGGGCTTTCGTGTAAGCACGGAGGCAACAGCTTTAACAAATGCCAACGAAGGGCAACTTGCAAAAGCGAAAACAAATAATGGACAAGTTGTTGCCGGGATTGCTAAACTTGGTGCCATAATTGAAGTGCAAAATTAGAAACGGATGACATCAACATCGAAAATCTGCAAATAAGGTTAAAGTTTAAAAATACCTAGCCGTTACTGATGATGTAGATGTATGTAAATCCAACCATAGAGGTATCGCCGTGAAAATCAATGACTCACTTAATTCGACCCAAGGACTGCCGAACAGTCCTCCTGCTGCGCCGCGCGCAGACAAGGCTGGGGACAATGCGAAAGTGGCGACGACACCTTCGCATAATGTACAAATTTCTCCTTTGTCCGTGCAGCTCCAATCACTGCAAAACACACAAGCAACGGGTGCCGTGTTTGAGGCCAAGAAGGTAGAAGAGATTAAACTAGCGATCGCTGAAGGTCGCTTTCAGGTCGACGCTGAAAAAGTCGCCGATGGTTTACTTGAAACAGTCAAAGACCTGCTAAACGCGAGGCGCCAACCAACATGAGCAACGTGAAAACACAAGAGTTAGCCCATCTGATTGAACAAGAGGTGAAGTTAATGACTTCACTTCTTACCGTGTTGAAAAATGAAGAGCAAATTCTTGTTGATAACTTGCCGGAAAAACTCGAAGCCGTCATCACCGAAAAAAATGCTTTGGTGGTGGAGATCATCTCACTAGAAAAACAACGCAATCAGCTACTCACCCAGTCTGGTTTCGCACTCGATGCCGCTGGTATCAAGGCCTTCCTCGAAGCCACGCCTTCTGAATCACCGCTGCACCAATCCTGGAACAACTTGATCGCTTTATCGGCCGACGCAAAAGAGAATAATCGCACAAATGGTCTATTGATCAATCGTCAAATGGCCCGCAATCAAAATACGCTCAATATCCTGCAACAAAGTGACGCGACGTCGGCGGTGTATGGTGCCGATGGCCAATCTCGTACGAATCTCGGTGGTGGCCGCGGTATTGTCGCGGGCTAATCGACCTTCGATTTTTCTCGATTCTCTTTGTAATCCCAAACGACCAATCAATTTTAATGGCCCTTCCTATTCTCGCCGAGAACAGGAGCCCCCCCCTTCTCTAATTGACTTTAGTGGGTGCCTGCACAGGCACTTCAATCGGCGTCTCTGGTAGCAAGGATAGAATTGTAATGGTCACGCGACGATTACGAGCCCGTCCTTCCGGCGTGTCATTCGAACTGACCGGAGTTTTCGGCCCCTGACCAACAGCTGTCATGCGACTCTCGTCCACACCGTTCTCCATGAACAAACGCGCAACAGTGCTAGCGCGCACCGCCGACAATTCCCAGTTGGATGGGAAGGTGGAATTCTTAATCGGTAAGTTATCCGTAAAGCCCTCAACTTGAATCGCGTGATTGTCGCTCTTCAAAACCTCAGCAATTGCCTTTAATGCTTGTACCGAATCGGTGTTCAAACGTGCATCGCCCTGTGCAAATAAGAGACTAGCGTTGATTTCGATAGCAACGCCTCGACTTGTTTGCGTGACCTTCACTTTACCCTCACGCACCAAGGGTTCCAACACGAGCAAAATGTCTTTTGCGACATTGGTCATACGCTCACGTTCTTTACGCAAAGGCTCAGGTGGTTTCGGGCGTATATTTGGAATCGGTTCGACAATGCTAGCTTGATTCAACTTGGGGTCAGGGATCACACCAGAGGTGACAACTGCCGTACCAAATGCCCCATTCAAAGAATTCGACAGCACCTTGTATTTACCAAGATTAAGTGAGGAGATCGCGTACATCACTACGAAGAAGGCGAACAATAGTGTCATGAAGTCAGCATAAGAAACCAACCAACGTTCATGATTATCGGGTTCTTCAGTGTATTTTTTGCGTGCCATTGCGATCAAACCTTTGAGCTTCGCTATCCTTATTTGCGATGATTGGCTAGGCGTTCTTCGACAATTCGTGGGCTATCACCCTGAGCGATACTATAAAAAATATCAGCCAACATCTCGCGTCTCACGACTTCACGTCCCACAATTTCCTTCAACTTATTTGCGACAGGAAGGAATAAGAGATTCGCCAAACCCACTCCATAAATCGTAGCGACGAAAGCTACTGCAATGCCGCTACCAAGTTTATTCGGATCACTAAGATTTTCCATGACGTGAATCAGGCCCAATACTGCGCCCAAAATACCTATCGTCGGCGAGTACCCGCCCGCTGCATCCCAAATCTTAATTGCTTGCCGTTGCTCCATCTCGTAGAAGGAGATATCGACATCGAGAATTTCTTTCAATCGATCAGGATCTACGCCATCGACCACTAACTTGAGCCCTTTTTCAATGAACGGATCTTTGGCGGAATCGATGTAGCGTTCCAAACTCAGAAAGCCTTCACGACGCGCGACAACACTCCAAATCATTGCGTCTTGAACGTTCTTGCGGCTTTTATCTTCAGGCATAAAAGCGATCCATTTCAGCATCTTCACGCCTCGAATAAAGACCGGCAAACGACTCTGTATCAAGACCGCGCCAATAGTGCTTACAACCACAATCGTAAAGGCGGCTGGCTGCAATAAGGAGGAAATATGCCCACCTTCCAAGACTTGGCCAGCCAGAATGCCGACCAAGACAAGCACAATACCGATTAGGCTAGCCCGGTCCACGCTCTCTCCCTTAATGAGGCACGCAACCGCGCCACTGCTTGACTGTGTAATTGCGACACACGCGATTCAGAGACGCCCATGACCGCTCCGATTTCCTTCAAATTCAGTTCCTGCTCATAGTACAAACCCATCAAGAGTTTCTCCCGCTCTGGTAGCGCATTGATGGCGTAAATGACGGCCTCACGGAAATCGCCATGCAGCAGGTCTTGCAAAGGATCGCCAGAACGCTCGTCCACGCAGAAATGATCGAGGAAATGTTCTTTGGTTTCGGAGCCGTGAAAGTCTTCGTAGTACAAGAGCTGGTGTCCACCACTTTCGCCGAGTAACTCTTGATAATCCGCTAAAGAGAGTTTCAAGTGCTTCGCCACCTCAGTTTCCATGGGAGGTCTACCTAAACGCTGCTGTAACTCATTCATAGCGTTTTCAATTTTGCGCATGTTTTGTCGCACGCCGCGCGGCAACCAATCACTACTGCGCAATTCATCCAACATTGCGCCTCGTATCCTTTGAATCGCATACGTTTCGAATTGAGCTCCATGCGTTTCTTCGTAACGATTAACAGCATCGAGCAAACCGATCATGCCCGCCTGCACCAAATCGTCAACTTCAACGCTTGGAGGCAAACGCGCCTTCAACTGATATGCAAGCCGTTTCACCAGCGGTGCATGTTCAGTGAGAATTGAGTTTTTGTCTGACTTGCCACTTGCTGTGTACATAAATATTCAATATTCGAAGTGCGCACCGGCTAAGGTTGCTGAATCAAAACGCAAACTTGCATTTGCGCCAGATATCAGTTTATCAGCAATGCGCACAAATGCATGCGCTGCCTTCGACAAAGGAAACGCTTCTACAACAGAACGACCTGCATTCGTCGCTCTTTTCATTTGCGGATCGTCAGGTATAAAGCCTACCAAATCCAAATCAACCGCCAAATAACGACGTGCTGTGCTCGCTAAGTTAGCAAAAATTAAATCTGCTTGAGACTGAACGACATTGCTGACGACAATCCCAAATTGACGAACTCCGGACGCACTATAAAGCCGTTTGATCATGCTGTAGGCGGCTTTGATGGTATGCGGATCTGCTGACAATTGAATAATGACCTTGCTGTCTTCCAATGGGCTCAAGGCAAAGCGATCCTCACGATCGAGATCACAATCAACCACTACCACGTCTGAACGACTCGCTGCGATATCAAACACCTTCGAAAGCGAACGAAAACCATGCTCCTGCATTTGCACCTCAGACAAAATACAATCGCAAACCTTGGTGGCGTAGAGGCTCGGCGACAGCTCCTTCATGACGAATTCCATTGTACGCTTCTGCCTAGCGACATCCAACAAAGATTGATCTGGTCGCAAATTAAGCCAAGCGCTGACGCTGTGTTCACTGACTTTCGCATCGACGATCAGCGTTCGCTTACCGCGGTTTGCGAGAGTCGCCGACAGATTAATAACAGTCCCATTTCGTTCGGTTTCGGGGAGCGCTGACAAAAAACTAAGTACGGTTTTTTGTGGCGTTTCCAGCATCCGTCGCAAACCTTCTGCTTGATCAAAATTAAGCAAGAGACACCTCCACAGGTGATTGTGGTCCAGCGCCTAGCTTTAAGCCTAATTCATCTAGTTGCAATTTATACGCTGCGGTCTCGCGTTTCAACTTAAATGCACGGTCAACCAAATGTTGACGATTAGCGACGTGCAGATCTTCAGGTACACGTTGTCCACTGGCGACATAATACACATTCAATTTCTGGCGAATCGCAATATCAAGCGCACCGCCTATCGTCGCTGCCTCATCAAGTTTGGTTAGGATACAACCAGATAAACCTGAACCAGCATACGCACGTGCCACTTCACTCAAGGTTTCGCCGGTCGAGGTCGCATTCAGACATAATAATTTTTTCACATCGAGCCCACTACCAGATAACATAGCCACCTGCTCTGTCACCATCTTGTCGCGTTGGCTCACGCCGACCGTATCAATCAATACCGTATGTTTATTCTTCAGTTCAGCCAGTGCGATGCGTAAATCGGATTCGTCTTTAACCGAATGCACCATCACCCCGAGGATCTTTCCATAAATACGTAACTGCTCGTAAGCACCGATACGATAACCATCAGTCGTAATCAGGGCGAGTTTAGATGGCCCATGTCGCATCACACAACGCGCAGCCAATTTAGCTGTCGTGGTTGTCTTGCCGACTCCGGTTGGCCCTACTAAGGCATAAACGCCGCCTTTCTCAAGAATCTCACTTTCATTGCCAATCGTGGAAAGGTTGCGACTTAAGACGTTTTTAATCCACTCTAAACCGAGATTAGGATTCTCTTGGGCAGGCATTTTTTCCATCAATTGGCGCGCGAGTCCAGCGCTAAAACCAGCCGCCAGCATCTCACGCATCAACTCCGCTTTGATTGGCTCACGTTGCTGTGTATTCGCCCAGGAAAGCTCGCTCATTTTGTTTTCCAAAATGCTGCGCATGGAACGAATTTCATTCATCATTTGCGCAACCTCTTGGGCACTGACCGCTTGCACGGCATCGTCTTGAGCACTGAAGCGATGCGCGTTGTCCGCGAAGATTCCTGATCGATGTGATTTCTCTTTTGCTGCAGGCGTAAAACGCAAACTAGCATCCGGGGCTTTGACTTCCAGCACTGGAGCCGCAGCTGGCGCGATCGACTCCAAGGTGGAATCATCCATCGCTACGATTTCAATCTGGCCATTTACATTCCGATTCGATACGATCACCGCATCCGGCCCCAGTGCATCTCGGACTTTGCGTAGCGCTTCACGAGAAGTTGGTGCTGTAAATTTTCTGACGTTCATGTTTGACCTCCTACCAAGCCTGTAACTCGGATTGTTTTATTCTCTGGCAATTCGGAATGCGATAAGACTTTGACTTGCGGTAGCGTACGACGTAAGAACCGCGCGAGCAAAACGCGCAAAGGCCCTGGCACCAACAACACGGGAGTCAAGCCTAGTTGTTGTTGATGTTGTGCTGCGGCTTCCGTTTGTGCGGCGATGGTATCGGCTAATCCTGGCTCCATGGCCATGCCATCGACACCGTTGCCTTGCAGTGTCTGCAAGAGTAAGCGTTCTAATTTCGAATCTAGCGTCATCACAGGTAACTCATTTCCGGTCGGGAAGATCTGCTGCACAATTGCACGACCTAAGGCGATACGGACTTGCGCTGTGAGCTCAGTTGGATCCTGAGTTTGAGCAGCGTGTTCCGCCAAAGTCTCAACGATGGTACGCATATCGCGTATGTGCACCCCTTCGATCAACAGGTTCTGCAAGACTTTCTGTATCACCGATAGCGACAACAGGCGCGGCGTCAAATCTTCGATAAGCTTAGGTGAGTCTTTGCCAAGTTGATCCAGTAATTGCTGCACCTCGTGACGTCCGAGCAGCTCAGCAGCGTTCGACGTAATCAAATGATTCAGATGGGTTGCAACCACCGTGCCAGCATCGACCACGGTGTATCCTAGTGATTGTGCCAGCTCTTTAGTCGCGGCATCGATCCACACGGCCGGCAAACCAAATGCCGGATCAGTGGTTGGGACACCGGGTACCGTTCCTGAAACCATGCCTGGATCAATTGCCAAGTACTGCCCCATATTAGCCTCGCCGGTTCCAATCTCAACACCCTTTAAGCTGATGCGGTAGGCTGAAGGCTTCAATTCGAGATTGTCGCGGATATGCACAGGCGGCGATAGAAAACCAATCTCTTGCGCAAATTTCTTGCGTATACCTTTGATGCGTCTGAGCAGCTCGCCTCCCTGCGTCTTATCGACCAAAGGAATCAAACGGTAACCAACCTCCAATCCAAGCGTATCGACCGGCAAAATATCCTGCCATGTCGCCTCTTCCATTTCAGGCATGGGATTCATTTGCTCGACTTTATTTTCAGAGACTGGCTCGATCTCGCCGCGTTTCGTCATCACATATGCCGCGCCTGCCAGCGTTGATGCTAACAACAAAAAGGAGAAATGTGGCATGCCGGGAATCATGCCTAAGCCGCCAATAATGCCTGCGGTAATATATAAAACTTGAGGCTTAGCGAACAGTTGGCTGATGAACTGATTACCAATGTCTTGTTCACTGGCGACACGTGAAACAACGATACCCGCCGCGGTAGAAATAATCAAAGAAGGAATTTGTGCAACTAATCCATCACCAATCGCTAACAAAGCATAAATTTTAGAAGCATTCGAAAAATCGAGATCATGCTGCACCATCCCTACAATCAAACCACCAACCACGTTAATTAAGGTCACCATAATGCCTGCGACCGCATCCCCTTTAACGTATTTACTCGCGCCGTCCATTGCACCATAGAACTCCGCCTCCTGAGCAACTTCGGTACGGCGACGGCGTGCTTCCTGCTCAGCAATGAGTCCCGCATTAAGGTCCGCATCGATCGCCATTTGCTTACCAGGCATCGCATCTAAGGCAAACCGCGCACCAACTTCGGCGATACGGCCAGCGCCTTTAGTGACGACGGTGAAGTTGATGATGGTCAAAATCACAAAGACCACAATACCAACCGTGTAGTTACCGCCAATCAGAAAATGACCAAAGGCCTCAATCACTTTACCGGCCGCGTCAGGTCCGGTGTGCCCTTCAGTCAGAACCACGCGTGTTGAGGCTACATTTAGCGAAAGGCGCAACATTGTGCTGACCAATAACACGGTTGGAAACACCATAAAATCGAGCGGCTTCACTGTGTACAAACTCGTCAACAGGACGATGATAGACAGTGCAATATTAAAGCTGAAAAAAATATCCAAAGCGATCGGAGGCAGGGGCAAGATCATCATCGTCAACATCATGATGATCAAGATCGGTGCTGCTAAAGCTTTCGAGCCTGCTCCACCCATCCACGCTGTGAGATTGGACCACTTCATTCGACGACCTCATCAACTTTATTGTAGGGATCTAATTCTCTAGGAACCTCAACATCTTTGGGCTCGAGCGGAGGTGTTCCACCATGTTTTTTATAGCTACGCAATTGGAAGACATACGCCAAAATTTCAGCAACGGCAGCGTACAGGGCCTCAGGAATCTGATCACCGATTTCAGTATGTTTGTGAAGTGCACGAGCCAATGGTGGCGCTTCAAGAATCGGCACATGGTGCTCTTGAGCGAGTTCACGGATTTTCGCCGCAACTGCATCTGTACCTTTCGCGACCACGCGTGGCGCGCCATTCCCTTCGGAGTATTTCAAGGCAACCGAGAAGTGGGTCGGGTTAGTGACAACCACATCTGCTTTCGGTACTTCAGCCATCATGCGACGGCGTGCCATCTCACGTTGCTGTGCACGTATCTTGGCTTTGATTTGTGGATTACCGTTAGCCTCTTTCGACTCTTGAATCACTTCTTGACGTGTCATCTTCAGCTTTTCAGCGTAGGCCCACATCTGATAAGGGGCGTCGATGGCGGCAATCACGACTAAACCCGCGACAATTGCGAGGAATGAAAATCCAAGCATTTGACCTAAATGTGCAGGACCACGATCAAAAGATTCGAGTACTAAGCCAAAGATCGTTTCCTTCTGTTTATTCACGACGACGTAGGCGATCGCGCCAACCAATACCGTCTTCAAGATCGCTTTGATGAGCTCCACGCCGGCGCGAGCCGAAATGATATTACCAACTCCAGTAAGTGGATTTAGCCGTTCAAATTTGGGCTGAATGGCTTTGAAACTGAAGAGCCAGCCCCCAATTAACATCGGAGAACCAATCGCTGCAATGATAAAAAGGAGAGCAATCGGTGAAAATGCGATGGCCACATCACCAAGCATAGACAGCAGCTTGGCACCTAATAATGCAGGATCGTAGGCCAAGGCTCGTTCGAACTTTAAACCCTCAGTGAGACTGCGCTCTAGTGAGCGATTTAGCATACCGCCAAAGCCCACTAAACCACCGCCCGCCGCCAGTAAGACCATGCACGTCGATAACTCGCGCGAGCGCGGAACATCGCCCTCTTCGCGCGCTTTTTCCAGCCTCTGGGGTGAGGCCTCTTCGGTCCGTTCTAATCCACTCTCGTCCGCCATATTGTGACCTTGCGCATTCCAATTTCGCCATTTCTATGGGATGTATTATTGGGCACGCGAAGGCCATCGAATCAAATGAATAGATGGAGAATAAGCCCCTTTTTCCATGGAACAACATCGAGAGAGCACCAAGCTGGCCTCTCTTACCAAGAAAAATAGGGAAAAACCAAGTCGAAAACGATAGAGGTTTCGACCGCGATATCGGATCGATCACGGTGTCAATTTGAGCCAAGGGAATTCACCGGCATCATGCATCTTGCACGATACCGGTCATGGAGAAAATCAAGCGTTTGTAATATTTTTAGACCACACTAATGAAGACAAGTGTGCTTTATTGACATCTTGCGGTGCAATTTTCAAAGTCTCGGAGAGCGACTGCACTAACATACTATTCAATTCGCATGCCTCTGCCAAGGCCAAATAAGGCCCATACAGGCCCGAACGAGAAACCAGTGCCTCAACCACAGCATCAGGAAGTTGAATTGTCTCCAGTACTTCTTGCATCGGCAAACCAAGCAAACGATCCAATAATGAGAACATCCCTGCTACGAACAAATTTTCCGCCTCTGTTTTAGACATGAAAGGCTGCCCCAAAAGTTCGGCGAAACGTCCGCGTACGATCGCGGTTTCCAATAAAACTGGGGAATTCCCATTGGTATTCGCAGTCGCCAATAGCAAAGATAACCAACGATACAAGGGGCTATATCCCAGTATTGTGACCGCATGCTTAAGTGATTGCACCTCAGTACGTAAACCGAACCCTGCAGAGTTGATGTAACGCAGCAGTTTGTATGCAAGAGCGGCATCACGTTTAACGACCGTTTCAAGCTGCTGAATGTCCGCATTTTTACGAATCATTTCCATCAACTGCAGAATGGTTGTTTGCGTGGTATTCAAACCTTTTTGCGTCAAATTCGGACGTGGTGTCAGATGAAGCTTACCGACGAAACTAGACAAACCGAGTGCGGCGCATGCCTCAAAGCTCTGCCAACTGCCAACATTACGCGCCACCATTTGCACATTGGATTGTTTTAGCGCAGCATAAGTCTTCGCTTGTGCGGCCAGATTGGCACCATCGATTTGCACTTCAAAATGGGTAATCAAACTAAAAATCGATCGATCCAGCACTGTGGCATCAGCGTTTCGGAGGCAAATTCCAAAACCCAGCGTGCGTAACTCCTTAATCGCATCAATCGACTGTTGATCGCCAAAATAACGCTTCGAAAAGATTAAGACTGTATTTTTTGGAGAGAGCTTTTTCAGGCTTGCGGCTTGTAACAGACCAGGCATTGCCTCTAAAAATATAATACTGTCGGCGAGAAGATAGCCCTTTTCTTCATCGTTAAACTCATCAGCGACGAAGGCAATTAAGGCATCAATCGCGGCAACGTCGACCTCCCCTGCATTGCGCTGTTGCCACGATAATTGGTAACCAACGACCTTTTGCGCGGGGTCGAGCAAAGGTTCGCGAACGATAAAATTTGTATGAGACATAGTTCTTGATCGGTCTTTCAAAAACCAAGGCTGTCGAGAAGATCATCGACTTGACTTTGGTTCGCGACAACATCGGTTTTTCCCTCTGGATTAACCTGTGGGCCATTCAACAAACCATCCTGCTGAGGTCGTTTGATTTGATCTGGAGAATATTCAATCAAAAGCTGAACCAACTGCTGCTCTAAACTTTGCGCGAGCTCAGTCACACGTTTTATCACTTGACCAGTCAGATCTTGAAAGTCCTGCGCCATCATGATATCGATCAAGTGAACTTTGGAGTCCTTGCTGGCCTGGCTGCTAGCCTGCAAATACACCAAGAGCTCGCGCAGTTGTTTTTGATAGGATTCGACATCGGCTTCGCCAGCGAGCAACTCTTCAATCCTGCTCGCATGAGCAAGAGCACCGTCCTGAATTTGCTCCTGCAGAGGAATGGCCGCATCCGTTGCGTTCAGCACCCGTTGAGCTGCTCGTTCAGATAATTTCGCCACATAATCAAGACGATCACGAGCATCAGGGATGTCTTCCGCTGCCCGTTCCAATAATTTATCCAGCCCCAATCCACGCAAGCTATCGTGCAAGAGGCGGGTCATATGCCCTACACGCGCCAACAACTCATCGTGTTGAGTATGGTCGAGCCTTGTATTCATAGGCACTCCGAAGATGTTCAGCGAAATTACGCTGGCTTACCTAACTTCTCAAAAATCTTCTGAAGCTTTTCGTCCAATGTCGCTGCCGTAAATGGCTTCACCACATATCCGTTTGCGCCTGCTTGAGCCGCAGCAATGATGTTCTCTTTCTTGGCTTCCGCAGTGACCATCAAGACTGGCAATTTGGCTAAAGCTGGATCGGCACGAATATGCTGCAACATCGTCAAACCATCCATATTTGGCATATTCCAATCCGAGATAACGAAGTCAAAGTCGCCACTCTTTAATTTTGCTAATCCTAAAGCGCCATCTTCAGCCTCATCGACATTTGAATAACCAAGTTCTTTGAGCAGATTTCTTACGATACGACGCATCGTAGAAAAATCGTCAACAACTAAGAATTTGAGGTTTTGATCAGCCATAAATTACTCCATGATTTCTAAAGGACGGGTACAACACATTATCGGTTATATAAACAATTTTGGGGAAGCAAATTCCATCAGTTTCAACAATTAAGCACTAAACACGCAACGCTCGACTACCTTGTTGCTCGAGGTAGCCTAGGACTCTGGTCGGTAATTCGTTAAGAGGTGCAATTTCCTCAACCGCCCCGACTGCGATTGCTTCACGTGGCATACCAAAAACGACACAGCTTGCCTCATCCTGTGCGAAGTTATAGGCACCTGCATTCTTCATTTCCAACATTCCTTCGGCACCATCTTTGCCCATGCCAGTCAAAATAACACCAACCGCATTTTTGCCGGCGAATTTCGCTGCTGAGCGGAAAAGTACGTCAACTGAAGGCCTATGGCGATTAACTGGCTCAGAGCTATCTAATTCGGTGACATAGTTCGCGCCGCTTCGAGCCAATTTTAAGTGAGAGTGCCCGGGGGCAATGTAAGCATGACCAGGCAAAATACGCTCTCCTCCTTGTGCCTCTGAAACCGTGATTTTGCAAATACCGTCGAGACGTTTCGCGAAAGATTTTGTAAACCCTTCAGGCATATGCTGAGTAATCAGAATACCAGGACAATCCGAGGGCATTTGCGACAGAAAACTCTTAATTGCTTCAGTTCCTCCCGTCGATGCCCCAACGATGATTAACTTCTCACTACTGAGCAAAGGATTCTTCATCGATGGTAATACCCCGGAAGGGGCACTTGCATGAGCGACTTGAGATGCCGCGCGGGCGCGAATCTTCGCTTTTGAAGCCGCTCGAATTTTGTCGGTAATGACATGTGCATATTCAAGCATACCGCTTTGAATCGACAATTTAGGTTTCGTCACAAAATCAATGGCGCCAAGTTCAAGGGCTCGCATGGTAATTTCCGAACCACGCTCAGTCAGAGAAGAAACCATAATCACAGGCATTGGGCGCAAACGCATCAACTTCTCGAGGAAATCCAAGCCGTCCATTTTTGGCATCTCGACGTCGAGCGTCAGCACGTCAGGATTAGTCTGCTTTATAAGCTCTCGCGCGACCAAAGGATCTGGCGCGACACCGACCACCTCCATATCAGGTTCGCTTCGAATAATTTCAGACAAAATACTTCGAATGAGAGCTGAATCATCAATGATCAGAACTTTAATTTTCATTGTATTTTCCCGTTCCTACGCCTGCATTGTTTCATCGAAAAGAATCAAAACAAATCCACATCGCCACCCACAGGTGCGCTCTTGAGGCGGCTGGCGTAATCGAGTTCTCGTTTCTTCAATGTATCGTTGTGTTCAACTTTCAATTTCTTTACAAGCACTTTTCCAGTTCTAGGAAAAAAGTAAACCTTTCGTGGATAAATATCATTTAAGTCTTCGGCAATTACACGCATACGCTCCATGCGCAGATAGTCAAGCACAAACTTAGCATTGCGTTCACCCACGTTCATCGAAGTAAAGCCGCGTAAGACATTGCCGCCACCAAAGACTTTTGCTTCCATGTTTTCGCGCTTTGCACCTGCTTTCAACAATTCATTAATCAGAACCTCCATTGCATAAGTCCCATATCGCATAGAAGCCGACACCGGATTTTCTGAATTCTCCCCCCCATCAGGGAGCATAAAGTGATTCATGCCGCCAACTCCGGAGACGCGATCACGTATACACGCCGAGACGCAGGAACCTAGAACGGTCACGATCAGCATATCCTTACCAGTAAAGTAATACTCCCCAGGCAAAATCTTGGCGGCATCACAATCAAAGGTGCGATCGTAATAAACGTTCGTCGCAAAGTGTTCTTCAC
>CAYWNE010000103.1:0-14570 GCA_964459555.1 uncultured Burkholderiaceae bacterium
ATGATGCACTGCGGAAAGCCTTCCAGAAGATTGCTGAAACGAAGGACGAAGATCCGCACGTCGATATTGAAGGTCGGCGTTTGAAATCCCTGCGTAGGGCTGGCACTACAATATGGTTTGACTTCTCAACCCTATGCGGCGGCCCACGTTCGCAAAATGATTATCTGGAAATCGCCAGTCGCTTTCATACTGTCATTCTGTCATCGATTCCTCGCATGTCGGCAGGGATGTCTTCCGAGGCTCGGCGCTTCACTTGGTTAATCGACGTTTTCTATGACAATAAAGTGAAACTCATCATGTCGGCAGAGGTGGCACCAGAAGAGCTCTACACGCAGGGTACTTTGTCGAATGAGTTCCACCGAACCGTCTCGCGTATCATTGAGATGCAATCAGAAGACTATATGCGAGCCGATCAGCGGGAGATCGTCAGTCTACTCGATCATTCTTAATTTGCGAAAATCAGGCTGAATGAAATACCGATTGAACCAGTTTATTACTGTGGCGATGTTAGCCTGTTTGGCTGGTATCGTACAAACTTCTGCAGGCCAAACCAATACTAGAGCCGAATCTCCGAATAAAGTTCAAGAGCGTGCCAGCATCGATGCCGCAATTAGCGAATTTCGCAGCGCATACTCAGCGCAGCGATGGGATTCGTCGACGATGGCGCAACAAGCCGTGACGCGTGGCGACCAATTGCAAGCCATGGTGCAACAGTATTTTTCAGTTAGTGAACGTGCTTGTTCCGAACGCTTCTTTGTCAATGCTTGTGTAGATGAGCTTCGTCAACAACGGCGCCTGTGGCAGGATCAAGTTCGTGAAATTACGCAAGCAGCGAAGGCCTACTTGCGACAAACCAAAAATTCTCGTGTGTCGGAAACTCGTAATCTTGAAAAGCCTCATGAGCGACAAGCGTCTGAGGCGGCCGCTCAGTAGAGGGTTTGAGTGTGAGGCATGCTGGCACAACGCAAGCCAAGCGATTATTAAGCCAATCGCTTCAACTTTTGTAGAGCGAGATCCAGTGTTTCAGTCGACTTCGCAAAGCAAAAACGAACCAGATTTTGTTCTTTTCCCTCTTTATAAAATGCGGAAACAGGGATAGCGGCGACGCCAATTTCCTGGCACAACCAAGTAGCAAACTCTAGTTCTGTTTTGCTCGATAACGAGGAATAATCGACACACTGAAAATAGCTCCCTTCGCTACTGAGCAATTTGAAACCCGTATCGACCAGACCTGAACGAAAATAGTCGCGCTTTGCCTGATAGAAGCTCGGTAGTTGAAGATAGGGGGTAGGGTCTTGCATATAGCTTGCGAAGCCGACTTGCATTGCAGAGTTGGCAGTGAAGACATTGAATTGATGGACTTTGCGGAACTCCACCATGAATTCAGCGGGCGCCAGAACATAGCCGATTTTCCATCCGGTGACATGGTAGGTTTTGCCAAAACTCGAAACGATGAAGGTGCGTTGCTTTAGTTCAGGATGCGCCGCCAATGAGTGATGTTGCGCGCCGTCGTACACCATGTGTTCGTAAACTTCATCGGACAAGATCAGGACTTGAGTATCACGTACGATATTCGCCAAGATTTCCAGTTCTGCAGCTGCCAAGCAAACCCCAGTGGGATTGTGAGGCGAGTTAATCATCAATAAGCGTGTTCGGTGATTGATGGCCTTTTTGACTAAGTCCCAGTCATAGTAAAACTTGGATTGCTCTGCATCGTACTGCATCGGCACTCGTATTGCGATGCCGCCGGCTAGCTCGATACTGGGGATGTAGCTGTCGTATGCTGGCTCGAGTACGATGACCTCATCACCTTCACGGACCGTCGCCAGAATAGTTGTCAATAAGGCTTGAGTCGCGCCAGCGGTCACGGTGATTTCTTTCTCCGCGTCATAAGCTGCGCTATACAAACGGAAAACCTTGTCGCTAATCGCTTGGCGCAATGCGCCGACGCCTGTCATCGGCGGATACTGGTTGTGTCCGGCCACCATTGCTTCATGCACAGCCTGAATCAACTCCGGTGCGCAAGCAAAATCAGGGAAACCTTGTCCCAAGTTGATCGCTTTGCTTTGTTGCGCGATACCCGACATGGTTTGAAAAATCGTCGTTTTTACATTTGGTAATTTTGACGAAATAGTGAGATTCAAAGTACTCATTAATTGTATAAGTTATTTTTTGCAATTACAGTGCAACTCGGAGTTTAAATTGTAATGCCAGAGGTGCATCGCGATTAGATGTTTTAGCAATATGATCATAATCAATGAGCTAAGCCCAGAATTGCGTCGGATTTCCATGTTTTATTCAAGCTTCGTTTGCCAACCCCTCCACCATAATTCAGTGTAGCTAATTGCCGATGAATGGCGCATCGACTGGCACTCAATGATCCGTGTGAAACTGAGAGGTGTGATATGAACGATAATCAATTGATACTGAATCGCTTGGCCGTTGCCAGTTCTGTGTCAGATGGCTTAGAAAATGAAGTCATTTCTGAGGTCGTTCCCGACGATTTGCCTTCCAATGCACGGATCGATGTCAAAGGCATTCGAGCAGCAATTGCTCGTGTTGAAGCGGAGGCAAAAGCGACGGTTGCGGCAGAAAATCGCCTACAGGCGGAATTGAAAGCCAAAATTGTTGCCGAACAAAGAGTTCATACCGATACGGCCGCAACCCAAGCTGCGCAACAGAGAGCCGAAGCTGAGCAACGAGAACTGGAAATGACTCAAGCGCGTCTCGATGCGGAGATGAAGGCAAAGGTAGAAGCGCAAGAGCGCGCTGCGGCCATGGCACGCGAAGCCCAAGAGTTGCAGGAGCGCAGTGTGCTCGAAGAGGAAGCGCGTATTCAAGCGGAGCAAAGAGCAAAGCAAGAAGCCGAAGCGAAGGCTAAAGCTTTAGAGCAAATTAAGCTCGATACGCAACGTCAATTCCAAGCCAAACTCGAAGCTGAAAAATTAGCCGCTGAAGCTGAGGCCGCAAAACAATGGGCTGCAGAACGGGCTGCAGCAAATTATGCCGCACAACAAGAGGCAAAAGAGCGGGCGCGTGTCGATGCGCGGGTCGCGGAGATGGCACGTGAACGTGAGCGACAAGAACGCGAAGCGCGTTTGAATGCGCAACGTTTGATGGCAGCACGTTCCGAAGCCCAACAAATTACCTTGGAGCGTGATCAAGCGGAGGCAATGGCTTTAGAGATATCTTTGAGCCGTACTCCGCTAGAAGTCCGTGCACTCGAAGAAGCGCGTGGCCGAGCCATGATGGAGCAAGAGTTTCAGGCAATTGCCCAGGCTCGTGTCGATTCCGAAAAACGTGCGGCAGATGCGATCCAATTGCGCTTGCAAGCTGAAGCGGAGTTATTGGCAGCCGCTCAACGTCGAGAACAGGCTGAGAAAGTTGCGGCAGCGGCGGCGCAAGCACGTAGTGAGGCAGAAGAGCAAATTCGCCGGGCCACAGAGTGCAGAATACAAGCTGAAAAGGAATTGCAAAGCAAGGCATTGGTACGGGTTGAAAATGAGACTCATGCTGACGCACATACTCGTAGCCGGATTGAGGCGGAAGAGCGCGCCAACGAAGAAGCAAAACGTCGTCGTCAGGCAGAGACAGAAGCTGCCGAAATGGCGAAACAAAGACGCGAAGAAGAGGAAAGAGCTAAACGATATGCCGAGGAAAAGACGGCTCTTGAGCGCGAGGCTGTACAACTCGCCAAGGAAAAAGCTGAAGCCGAACGTAAAGCACTCGATGCGATCGCTCGTCAAGCAGAATACCTAAAACAAGCGAATGCTGCGGCGAACTCAAAAGCACAAACAGTGATCGCGTTGGCGCAGGCTGAGAAACTGCGTGCCGAGGCTGAACAGAGGGCAGCACGTGCCGTGCAAGCCAAGCTTGAGGTCGAGCGCAAAGTGATCGAAGAGAAAGAAACGCTGGCAAAGGCTGAGGCAACGGAAGCAGAAGTGCTTGAAATGCAACGCAAGGCTCAAGAGGCCATGCGTATTGCGCAAGAGGCCAAATGTGTGGCTGAGAAGATTGCGCTCGAAAATACGGTCGAGAATGTCAAGCTTGGACAGCATTTGGCAATGTTGGCGATGCAAAAGAATGAAGACAGTAAAGCCTTATTGGAGGCCCAGCAAGCTCGTGTAGAGAGTGAAGCTGAGGCTTTGCAGTTGATTCAAGAAAAACTAGCGATTGAAAAACGTCGCGCAGAGTCTGCTGAGAAGTTACTACAAGCCGCACAGGAAAAATTGCAAGCTGAAAAAGAAGCCGAGGCTGCGGCGGCTGCACGCGTCAAGGCCGAAGAAGAAGCCAAGCAATTGGCTGCGCGTAAAGAGGAACTCGAACGCCAACAGCAACGTGCTCTAGAAGCCACTAGCGAGGCGGAGCGGCAAGCGCTTGAGCAAGCGCAATTGCAATCTGACTTACAGTGCAAAGCAGCTAGCTTGGCCTTAGTAAAAGCGCGTCAAGCAGTGGAAATGCGCAAGGCGGAACAATTGCGTTTGGAAGCTGAACGTGATGCAGCGCTGGCTGCGCAGGAAAAATTAGAGGCTGAACGTGAAGCGGCGGAGCAGGTCTTAGAGCGCGCGAAAGCCGATCGCGAACATGCGCAAATTTTGTTCGCACGTCAGGAGAAAGAAAAAGAAGCGAAGTTGGCACGTCAAGAGATGCTGGCTGCGGAGCAGCTGCGTTTGCAGAAAATGCAAGAGCACGCGGAGCTACAAAAACAAAACGCTGAACTGGCGAAGACCAAAGCCGAAGAAGCCAAGGAATTGGCGCAGTTGATGAAGCAGCGCGAAGCAGAAGAACGTCGCAAGCTTGAACTACTGGCTGAGAAAAAAGCTGTCGAAGCAAAACTGATCGATGAGCTAAAAGCAAAAACGGAAGCCGAACAAGAGTACTTACGGGTTAACCAAGAAAGAGTCGCCTCAGAGCAGAAGATGCAAGAAGCGATCGCGGAAAAAATCGCTGCTGAGGAAAAACTGGTCGCACAGAACCAAGAAAAAATTCAGCTTGAATTGCAAGTGAAAGAAGCAGCGGAAAAGCGAGCACAACGCGCTTGTGAGTTAGCACAACTCGAAAAGAATAAACTGCAAGCACAGCAAGCTGCATTAGCAAGTTTGGCTGAGATTGAAAAACTTGAACAACAAAAAACACAGGCGGCAACTGAGGAAGAGCGTTTGCAGAAGCAACGTTTAGAACAAGAAACCCTAGCAGCACGCGAGGCGGAGGAGAAATTACGCTTAGAACAGGAAGCTGAACGCTTGAGCCAGGAGCGTATGAAAGCAGAAGCTGAGGGAAAACGTCTTGCGGAGGAAAAGCTGATTGCCGAGCAAGAATTGCATCAAAAAGTTCACGCTTATGCCAATTTGCAAGATCAAGCCCGTCAAGTCTTGATACAAAAACGTAACCGCATTCAAGAACTAGAGTCGGTGGCGCAGCAAAGGCATGATGCTGATGCTGAAGTTGTGCGCGTAACCAATGAAAAATTGAGTCTCGAGCAAGCTGCTCTTGCTCAATTGCAGGCACAGAACGAGATCGAGACAGCCGCCCTCAAATTAGCTGGTATCAATCTTGAGCAGGCGAATCTCGCAAAGATGGAGGCCGAAGCAGCATTGAGGAAGGAGCAAGAACTGCATCAGTTGGTAGCGGCTAACCTCGAAGCGCAAATCCACTTTAATCGCTGTCTGCAGGAACGTTTATCCGAAGAGCAGGAATTGAGCCGACTCCACGAACAGCGTATTCAACAAGAACAACAAGCAACTGAAATTTCCAAGATTGCTCGAGCCGCCGAACAAAAATCGTATGATGAAGCGCTTGCCTTGGAAAAGACCGAGCAAGAAAAAATCCGTATAGCGCAACATAAACATCAGTTGGCCGAAGAAACTCGTTTAGAACTAGAACGCTTGAATCAGGAAGAGCAGGAATATTTGGCATTGGCTGAAAAAGAAAAGGCAGCTCGCCTACAAGCTACTGAGGCGCTTGAAGAAAAAAATCGCTTATTGCAAGAATCAGTGCAAACGAGCGAGCAGAAACTGCAAATTGAACAAAGCTTAGCTGAGAGTATTGCGCAAAAAATCGCAGACGAACAGGCAGCGATGGCAGCCTTAACCGAGCGTTTGCGTTTCGAAGCAATGCTTGCAGAGACGGAGCGCCAACGCGCTGAGCAAGAACAGCTCGCAAAACACATTATCGAAGAAAAGTTTGTCGCAGAAAATGCCTTATTTGTGGCCTCTCGCGAACATGCCGAGGCGCAACGGACGGCACTAATGACGATGGAGGCGCGTTTGCAGCAAGCGCAGGAGTTGCGGGACCTTGAACAAGCTCGATTGAAACAGGAGCAAGCTGAGGCCCAGTTGGTGCAACAAAAGCGTGCGGCTGAAGAAACGATGCTGCAAGAAATTGAAAAACGTAAAGAGATTGAGGCCTGCTATTTGGCTGAGTGCGAAGCGCGTATCGTGGCTGAACAAGAGGCTCGTATCGCTCTGCAAAATCGCTTAGCAATTGAAAATGAAGCGACGATTCTGGCACAACAGCAACAATCCTTGGAGCAGACCTTGGCCGAGGCAGAACACCATAAAGCCGAACAATTGCATCAATTGCAGCAGGCGAATCTAGCGAGATTGGCCTTAGCGAACGAAGAAGCCGCGAAACATGAAGAGCAACTTCGGATAGAGCAAGAATTGAGCGCTTTGCATCAAGCGAGTTTAAGCGATATCGAACTCAAGCTCGAAGCTGAACGCATGGTCTTGCAAGAGGCTCAAAGACGCGCTGAATTGGAGGCGCAAGCACGGCAACAGGCAGAATTGCGTCTGCAAGCAGAGCGTGAAGCTAATGCGCAATTGGAAGCAAAAATTGCGGAAGAGTTGGAATTAAGTTTGGCTGCCAATGCTCGCGCCGCATCTGAACAACGTTTGCGTGAGGAAGCGGCCTTGGCGCAGCAGGAACAGGAATCACTGGCTGCGCTTGAGCAAAGTAATGCTGAGTTGGAAAAGCAAGTGGCAGGTCTCCTTGCCGAACAAATTCTGCAGGCACAAGAATTACGTCGTCAACACGAATATCGTTTGCAACGTGAGCAAGAGGCGCAAGCAGCCTTGCAGGCAAAAATTGATACTGAGCGCGAAGCTGCTGAGTTGGCAAATCGTTTGCTGGCGGAACAGCAAGAGGCGCAGCAAGCTTATCTCCGCAATATTGAAGAAACTAAACGCCAAGTGGAACAAGCGAAAAACGATTTAGAGCAACAAGCGCATCATGTTGAACATGAGTTGGCGCAGGAAAAGGAAAACGCAAGCGCATTGACGCAAGCCTTGATTGAACGTATAAAGAACGATCAATCCCAACACTTAGCTTGGTGTTCGATGGCCAAGAATGTATTGGAGCAAGCACCGATCGAAGTGTCTATCGACGACTCTATCTTTAGTCCCAAAGCGAAGAAGGTTTCGAACTTGCGTTCGCCGATGTTGTTGAGTGTATTGTTAAGTGTGGGTTTGGCGGGGGCTGTGAGTTGGGGTGTTTTGCAAGCGAAACAAGCTCCTATCGTCGCGGATGCGAAGTTGAATAAGCCAGCAAATACTGTGAGCAAAGTCGCTGTGGCCAAAGCCGCGGAGGAAAGTGTGGCTGAATCTGATCGCTTCAAATTAAGTTATCAATTGCGAGCACAAGAGACGAAGGCCAATATGTAATCGACGAGCGCTTTGTAATCAAGGCATCGTTTTTAGACTTGCTACATATCAAACGCCGAGGCTCTGAGGTCTCGGCGTTTTTTATCTTGCAGGCGGAAAATGAAGAACGATTTTTAGGCCACCCAAAGAGTGGTTGCCAATGTGTATCTTGCCACTATGACGTTTAACGATGCGGTCGACGATCGCAAGGCCAAGCCCGGAGCCATTTGCTTGGCCGCGCGCGATGTCGAGTCGAGTAAATGGTTGGAGCATTCTTTCGAGTTCCGATTCGGGTACACCACTGCCGTGATCTTTGATAGCAAAATAGACGCGAGTCTGATCGTCGACCTCAGTGAGTTGACATTGAATATGCAGCTTTAAAACATCGTCGCTTTTCCGTCTGCCGTAACGGCGGGCGTTTTCAAAGAGATTGTTGATGCAACGCCGAATCTCAATCTCAATGCCATTCATTAAGACGTCGGCTTCAATCTCATGGGAGATTTCGACGTTTTCCAATCGCGAGTATTGATGAATCGTCTGTTCACACACTTCACTGAGGCTGAAGGCCACCACTGTGTGGTCTTCGAATGGTTTTGCATAGTCCAAAAATTGATTGATGATGCTATCCATTTGCGCTAGGTCGGACTGCATGCCAGTACGAGCTGCATCGTCGAGCGCGGCCATCTCCACTTCCAATTGCATGCGGGTAATCGGTGTCCTCAAATCATGCGAAATACCTGCGAGAATGAGAGCACGGTCCTGCTCAATACGAGCGAGGTCAGTCACCATTTGATTGAAACTGATATTCGTCTCTCTGATCTCTCGTGGTCCTTCTTCTGGTAAAGGATGCGGTGTGCGGCCATTGGCAAGTTCTCGCGCAGCGGCACTTAATTGGGAGAGCGGATTATTAATGAATCGGGAGATAAAAATTGCACCGATGAGAGTTAATGCTAAGGTGATCGAGGCCCAGCCCAAAATTTGCAAACCAGTATCGTCTTGCACGCGATCGGCGTCGAGCCTTAACCAATAGTGATCAGCATCGATAATAAAACTCACCCAAAAACCTTGTTCTTCATTTACTTCACGGGCGAATCTAGTCTCGCTACCGAGTTTTTGTCGTACCAGATGACTTAATTCCTTGAAGAATGGATTGATTTCAGGATCAACGACTTTGTCATCGTCTTCGAGTAGGTAGATTTGAATGCCTTCGTTACTCGCGAGATCGACCAATAATTGCCTTCGTTTATCTTCGGCCGAATGGGTGAGGGCGGCACGGGTCAAAGTCACCATCGATACGATTTGCGCTGAAACCTGCTGTGCACGTGGTTTGCGTTCAACCACCTTGAAACTGGCAAACCACACCAGCATGCTCGCTATCATCAGTAGCGTCAATAAGAAAAAGGTGCGCCAAAATAAGCCGCTACGATACCAAGGAAGTATCCTGTACTGGTATTGCATAGTGCTCTCTATTTGCCTTGACCTTCAGGAATGAATACATAGCCAAGTCCCCATACCGTTTGGATGTATTGTGGATTGGTTGGATCAGCCTCAATGAGTTTGCGCAAGCGGGAAATTTGTACGTCAAGGCTGCGATCAAATACCTCGTATTCCCGTCCACGAGCCAATTCCATCAATTTTTCGCGCGACAGAGGTTGCCTTGCATGGCGAGCGAACACCTTCAATACCGAGAATTCGCCTGTTGTGAGATTGATCGGTTCTCCGTTTTTCTTCAATGTTCGGGTCGATAAATCGAGTGTGAAGTTACCAAATTCTATGACTTGAGTTGACTCGCTCGGTGCCCCAGGAATTTCTTCTGGGCCTTTGCGTCTTAATACCGCATTAATGCGCGCCACCAATTCTCGAGGGTTGAAGGGTTTAGGTAAATAATCGTCTGCGCCCATTTCAAGTCCGATGATGCGGTCAACCTCATCGCCTTTGGCGGTCAACATGATGATAGGCGTTTGATCGCCGGCGCCGCGCAATCTTCGACAAATTGCCAAGCCGTCTTCGCCTGGCAACATTAGGTCGAGCACAAGTAAGTCGAAGCGCTCACGTATCCATAACTTATTCATTGCAACGGCATTTTCTGCGACGACAACCTGGAAGCCTTGCTCACTCAAGTAGCGGCGTAAGAGGTCACGTAACCGGACATCATCGTCAACAACTAATACTTTTGCTTTACTATCACTCATAGCTATTTACCTCAGTTGGCGGTTCAAGCAGAACACAGGAGAAATTGTAACAATGGTGATCTTACTGGGAAAAAGATGTGCGCAAAACAATTTTCCGTGCAAGATTACAAAGTGTTACAGACCTTACAGAAAAAGCTTTGTCAATCTAGCGCCACTCTGCGTAGACTGCTGAGGTAGAAAAATTCTATTTTGTGCGCGGCGCAAGTCAGCATAAAATGACGAAAAAGAGATAGCTTTGAAATTGTTTCTGTAAGTTTTGGCTGCAAATAAGTTTTTTATCCCTATTCTTGGAATTCGTGTGTCGTACCTTAAGTCCTATTTTATGGCGGTATCGCTGTGGCTTAGTTGTAGTGTCATGATCATGACCTCGCAGCTTGCTTTGGCCGCGCCCTCACAAATACGAAATCCAGGAGCACATCAAAAAAACCTTGGGGCGCACCCCAGATTCGAAGCGCGGCAAAGGCAACTAGACGAGTTTCGTGCGAATCGACAGGCGCAAAGGATGGCACCGCAATCTATAGGCAATGACGCTGAGGCTGGCAAGCCTGCAGCGAATGTAGGGGGGACAGGTCCTAGTTTGTCAGCGACAGTACATCAAAATCAAGGGATGATTGAGCGCGAGGCCAATCCAAATAAACTAAATCGCTTAACGCCAGAAGAGAGACAAGCCTTGCGTCGTCAGATTCGTGAGGCAAGGCGAGAAATTTATTTGCAACGAACTCAGTAAAGCGATTTTCGAAAGCTCATGTGTCTCATGGAGCTTTATCGGCGGTGTTGTTTCATGATTTTTTGCTGCTCGCGCTGCCAATCACGTTCTTTCTCAGTTTCACGTTTATCGTGTTGTTTTTTACCTTTTGCCAAGCCAATCTGACATTTGATTCGACCATTCAAATAGTGGAGATTGAGGGGAACCATGGTGTAACCGGCACGTTCAACCTTGCCGATCAGCTTCTTAATTTCCTCAGCATGTAATAAGAGCTTGCGAGTTCTTACTGAATCAGGATGGATGTGAGTTGAAGCCGTTGGCAAGGCGCCAATATGCGCGCCGAATAAATAAATCTCAGCATTGCGGATGATTACATAGGCTTCTTTGAGTTGCACTCTGCCGGCTCGAATCGCCTTGACCTCCCACCCTTGTAAAACGATTCCTGCTTCAAATTGTTCCTCGATAAAGAAATCGTGGAAGGCTTTTTTGTTATCTGCGATGCTCATGAATATTCTTTTTGTTTAGCGGATTCTTGCCTTTAGAGCACGATCGGTGGTGATGCGAACACCGAAAATCTTGGCCTTCAGGTAAAATTAAGTTTGTGATCATACCAAATGAAGCCGAAGAATGGCAGTTGTACAGAAAAACGTTTTAGTTCCCTTTAGCGCTTCCCAGATGTTTGACCTTGTCGAACGGGTCGAAGACTATCCATTATTTTTGCCTTGGTGCGGTGATGTGCAAGTCGCTGAGCGCTCGCAACATAAACTTAAGGCGACGCTGAATATCAATTACCACGGCATCAAACAGAGCTTCACGACGGAGAATGTGAACCAAGCGCCATCAAGTATGGAAATGCATTTGGTCGATGGCCCCTTCAAGCAATTGCATGGAACTTGGAAATTCATCGCTTTGCGACATGACGCGTGCAAAATTGAATTTAATTTAAAGTATGAGTTTTCCAGCAAGCTACTAGAGCATTTAATTGGTCCCGTATTTTCAAAAATTACGAATAGTTTTGTCGACGCGTTTTGTGCTCGCGCTGAGGCGATTTATCGTGAGTGATTGTTATTTCTTATGAAAATTGCCTTGTACCATTGCATGAATAGTCAAGTTGCTGGAATTGAGCTTGAAGTCAAAAATGGAAGCACAATTGACGACATTCTCCCACTTTTTCCAAAAGTACTCGGCCTTACTTGGGATGCCTTGCATCATCAGGGTTATTCCCTCTCTGTTTTCGGGAAAAAACAAGCAATGAGCTACCAGTTTGCAGAAGGTGATAGGCTTGAGTTGTGCGGACCTCTAATCGCTAGCCCAATGGATGCAAGACGTCGGCGTGCAAAGCGAGAACACCGTGGAGGAAAGATGTAATTTCGAGGTCTTCAACAAAAAAACTTCGGAAGTTAGTTTAGTTGCACTCACTTAATACTTTCTTTGCATCGGCCAATTCTTTCGCTCTTTGATTTTCGTCGAGAATCACGCGTTCGCCATTCTGGTCTCGTGTGGCAATTGGTGTGCCACTCTCAATTGTCAATTGATATGACTTCGCTCTAATGCAATTCTTTTGCTTTTCTATGCTTGCTTGACGCTCAGCCTCAGCTTTCTTTTCGGCATCCTCTCGCGCTATTTTTCGCTTGTTAAACTCTTCATTTTTGGAGGCTAGCGTATTGGGTTTTTGAAGTTTTTCTAAATCGTTTTTCTCACCATCACTTGATACTTTGGTGGTATTGAGTGTTTCCTCAACCGTTTTGTTGTGGAAGCCGGGAGCCTTCAATATCTTATCTTTAGGTATGTTTTTGGGTGGCGGTTGGTCGGAATATTGCTTTGTTCCTCTCTCATTGATCCACACATACTGAGCAGCGCAGTTGGCAGAAAGCACCAAACTCGCTAGGGAGAGTGAAACAAGGAACAGTTTTTTTGTTTGCATAATTTCACCAAAAATCTGAAAAACGCATTCTAAATAATGCGCTACAGCACGAGTTTTACACGGAACGAGACGGATCGGCAAGTTTTCTGTATAATTTGCTTTTGCGCCTATAGGAAATACTATGCGTCTTCTTCAAAAAGCACTCACTTTCGATGATGTGTTGCTGGTTCCAGCATTCTCTAATATTCTCCCGAAAGATACCTCGCTTGCGACCAATTTGACTCGCAATATCAAACTCAACATTCCATTGGTTTCCGCTGCGATGGACACCGTGACCGAAGGCCGTTTGGCGATCGCCATGGCCCAAGAGGGTGGTATCGGTATCATCCATAAGAACCTCACGCCGAAAGAGCAAGCCCGCGAAGTTGCGATGGTTAAACGCTTTGAATCCGGTGTCGTTCGTGATCCAATCACAATTCCACCATCGACGACAGTGCGTGAAGTCATGGCTCTCTCCCAGCAGCACGGCATTAGTGGTTTCCCGGTTGTGGAAGGGAAGACAGTGGTTGGCATTATCACCAATCGTGATTTGCGTTTTGAGCAGGAATTGGACGCGGAAGTACGCGCCAAGATGACGCCGCGTGAAAAACTCGTATTTGTCAAAGAAGGCGCAGATCTCAGTGAAGCCAAGCGTTTGATGAACAAGCACCGCTTGGAGCGCGTTTTAGTAGTTAATGACGCATTTGAATTGCGCGGGTTGATCACGGTTAAAGACATTCAGAAATCGACTGAACACCCGAATGCATCGAAAGATGAACAAGGGAAGTTGCGCGTTGGTGCGGCAGTCGGTGTTGGCCCTGATAATGACGAGCGTATTGATTTGTTGGCTAAGGCTGGCGTTGATGTGATTGTGGTAGATACAGCACATGGTCATTCGCAAGGCGTCCTGAACCGCGTTAAATGGGTTAAAACAAACTATCCACATATTGAAGTAATCGGTGGCAATATTGCCACTGCAGCGGCTGCATTGGCCTTGGTGGAACATGGCGCGGATGCGGTGAAGGTTGGTATCGGTCCTGGTTCGATTTGCACAACACGTATCGTAGCCGGTGTTGGTGTACCTCAGATTACCGCGATTGCGAATGTGGCGGATGCGCTACGTGGAACTGGCGTGCCATGTATTGCTGATGGTGGAATTCGTTTTTCTGGAGACGTCGCTAAGGCATTGGCGGCCGGTGCTTCGACCGTCATGATGGGTAGTATGTTTGCGGGTACTGAAGAAGCTCCTGGCGAAGTGATCTTATTCCAAGGCCGCAGCTACAAATCTTATCGTGGCATGGGCAGCTTGGGCGCAATGGCAGATGGTTCTGCTGATCGCTATTTCCAAGATTCTGCGAATAATGCAGATAAGTTGGTACCGGAAGGTATCGAAGGTCGGGTGCCTTATAAAGGTAGTGTGCTGGCAATTTTGTATCAAATGGTTGGCGGTGTCCGTTCTTCTATGGGCTATTGCGGTTGCGCGAGCATTAAAGATTTGCATGAAAAAGCCGAATTTGTAGAAATTACTTCTGCAGGTATGCGTGAGTCGCACGTGCACGATGTTCAAATTACTAAGGAAGCACCGAACTATCGTGCGGACTAAGCAGTTCTTACCGTGTTGAGTGTGTAGCGAAGTGTTTTGAATACGGAGCAAAGCAATGGTGACACCGCTGGAAAGAACAAGTCGCGTCGATCTAATCCTTGAGAGCACGAATACCGTCATGCCCGGTAGCGAGAGCTATGAAACAAAGATGGCTCGCTTCGAACGTATCGGTATTCGACTTTTTTCGGTGGCAAATTGCCTCGTTAGTTTTGGTCATCTTGTCGCGCGGTTCAACCGCAGTGAACTAGCGATGGTGACTCAAGAAGCTAGCCTCTGTGATGCGATGGGTTTTGCTGAAGAGCTGGAGGTCATTGAAGATCTCAGCAAGCACGAGAAGTTTGCGCAACACGCATCCGTACAAGGCGAACCCTTCATTAAGTTCTGCGCCCGACATCCTATTTTTAACGCGGAAGATGAATTGGTCGGCAATATCTTCTTGCTGGATTATGTAGTGCGTCAGCTCGATGACGAATCACGGCTCTTGTTGGCGGATTTATCGCACATGGTTGAACGTGAGCTCGATATT
>CAYWNE010000104.1:0-14469 GCA_964459555.1 uncultured Burkholderiaceae bacterium
GGTAAATCACGATACACACCACCTGGACGATAGTAAGCCGCATGCATACGCGCGCCGGACACTGCTTCATAGCAGTCCATCAAATCTTCACGTTCACGGAAAGCATACAAAATCACCGCCATCGCACCAACGTCGAGCGCATGGGCACCGATCCACAACAAGTGGTTCAGCAAGCGAGTAATTTCGTCGAACATCACGCGAATGTACTGCGCGCGCAAAGGCACTTCGAGGCCAAGCATACGCTCAATCGCCATCACATAGGCATGCTCGTTGCACATCATCGAAACGTAGTCCAAGCGATCCATGTAAGGGACGGATTGCAAGAAAGTTTTTTGCTCAGCCAACTTTTCTGTCGCGCGATGCAACAAGCCAATATGCGGATCGGCACGTTGAATCACTTCACCATCGAGCTCCAAAACCAAACGCAGCACACCGTGCGCTGCAGGATGTTGGGGACCAAAGTTCAGGGTGTAATTTTTAATCTCAGCCATCGAATTACCTTTAAGCCTTTATCCCGTATGTTTCTTCGCGAATGATGCGCGGTGTATTTTCACGCGGCTCGATTGTCACTGGCTGGTAGACCACGCGCTTTTGATCGGCGTCATAGCGCATTTCAACGTAACCAGAAATAGGGAAATCTTTGCGGAACGGATGACCGATGAAGCCATAATCCGTTAAGATGCGACGCAAGTCGTTATGACCATCAAACAACAAACCAAACAAATCAAAGGCTTCGCGCTCGTACCAGTTGGCCGTTGACCAGACCTCAGCAACCGACGCAACGACTGGGAAGTCATCATCTTCCGCAAAGACGCGGACACGCAAGCGCCAATTATTTTTAATTGACAGCAAATGCGAAACAACAGCGAAACGCTTACCATCCCAAGAACCATCACCATAAGTGGAATAATCGACACCACAAAGATCGATCAATTCTTCAAAGCGAGTCTCTTCACGATCACGTAAATCGCGCATCACTTGTAGATAGTCGCTGGCAGCAACTACAACCGTCAGCTCACCAAGCGCCAATTGCGACTGCACGAGTCGCTCACCGATGACCGCTTTTACCGCCGCGTCAAGATTTTCTAATTTGGTAGTCATATTGCTCTTTTTGATCTGGTTTTACCTAGTTTCGCATGAAGCCATGCGCCACCGATCAGGATCAACGCGCGATGGTGTTGTTCCGCTTAATTTTATTTTGTAACTGGATAATGCCGTAGATCAGCGCTTCCGCAGTCGGAGGGCAACCAGGGACATAGACATCCACTGGAACAATGCGATCACAACCGCGAACCACAGAATATGAATAGTGGTAATAACCACCACCATTGGCACAAGAGCCCATCGATACGACCCAACGCGGCTCAGCCATCTGATCATAAACTTTACGCAATGCGGGCGCCATCTTGTTACACAGAGTGCCAGCAACGATCATGACGTCAGATTGACGAGGGGATGGACGAAACACAATACCAAAACGGTCGAGATCATAACGCGAACAACCCGCGTGCATCATCTCAACCGCGCAGCAGGCCAGACCAAAAGTCATCGGCCACATCGAGCCCGTTTGCGTCCAATTGATCAGCTTATCCAAGCTGGTCGTTACAAAGCCTTCGCTTAATACGCCTTCGATCGACATATATTTTTCCTAACCAGGTCACTCCCAATCAAGGGCGCCTTTTTTCCAGATGTACCAAAAACCAACAGCGAATTCGAGAATGAAGCCAAGCATCACCAAGAAACCCGTCCATCCGAGCTCCTTCAAAGATACGGCCCAAGGGAAAAAGAAAGCTGTTTCCAAATCAAACAAGATAAACAGAATCGCGATCAAGTAATAACGCACGTCAAACTTCATACGCGCATCTTCGAATGCCTCAAATCCACACTCGTAAGCCGAGGTTTTCTGAGCATCAGGACGGTGTGGAGCAATCAAACGGCCCAAGACCTGCGGCACAATACCGACCGCAATACCAACCAAAATAAAGAGAAGAACTGGGAAATAATTTTCGAGGTTCACGTTAGAGATCCGTATAAAAACGCAACATTGTTGTTAATTGCATGATTGAGTGATTGCTCAAACCATTAATGCAACCACTAAGCAACCACGTCCTCGATTGAATCAGCAAGAATAGCTGACTTTAAACTTGGTGCCGACGACGAGACTCGAACTCGTACAGCTTTCGCCACTACCCCCTCAAGATAGCGTGTCTACCAATTTCACCACGTCGGCATAAGCTCAGTATTTTACTCTCTTCAGAGCAATTGTTCAACGCACAATTGCATCAATTCAAGAATTTTTTACTGTGCGAGATCAATTATTTTGGAATCTCATTAGATTGACCCGCTGAACTTGCTGGCGCAGTCGAGACAACTGGTGCCGATGCTGCTGCGGAAGCAGCCGGTGCCTTATCCATTACTCCAACAGCAGCACCTTTATTCGCCCCTATACTTGTGAGAATTAACGTGGCAATAAAGAAAATCGCCACAGCGATCGCAGTCGATTTGGTTAAGAAATTTGAGGAGCCCGTTGCACCAAACAGACTACCGGAAGCACCGGAACCGAAAGACGCCCCCATATCCGCACCTTTTCCGTGTTGCAGCAAAACCAAGCCCACAATCACCAATGCAGAAATCACTTGCACGACACTGACCAACAGAGACAAAGAAGCATTCATTTACAAATCCAAGAAAAAATATCACTCAAAAATTCCAGCTCAAACCATTAAATCACAATGCACATAATGGAATAAGCAACACAAACCAAAAACAAGACCTTAGCTGAAGCACTTTACGCTGCCGCCACAATCGCCAAGAAATCAGTAGCCTTCAATGCCGCACCACCAATCAAACCGCCATCAATATCCGGCATAGCCAATAGATCCTTTGCATTTTCAGGCTTCATGCTACCACCATACAGAATACGAACCTTCGATGCCGCGAATTCACTGCGCTCCGCCAAAGTGGCACGCAGTACCGCATGTACTTCTTGCGCCATTTCAGGCGTCGCTGTTTTGCCAGTCCCAATTGCCCATACAGGTTCATACGCAACCACAATGCGCGCCAATGCGCCATCATCGAGAACATCCATCACAGCGCGCAATTGCGCTACGACGATCTCATTCGTTTTACCAGCCTCACGCTGCTCTAATGTCTCACCAACACAAACAATAGGAAAAATACTTGAACGTAGCGCTTGCAAAGCTTTTTGGGCAACCAATTCATTTGACTCATGATGGTATGCACGGCGCTCAGAATGACCGACGATCACATACTGGCAACCGAAGTCAGCCAACATGGCAGATGAGATCTCACCAGTATAAGCACCAGATTGATGCGCAGAGACATCCTGAGCACCCAATTCAATTTTGCTCGACTCCAGCAAAGTTTCAGTCTGCGCCAAATACACACTGGGAACACACACCAATACTTCAGGCGAATTTGGCGTTAAAGCCGCAGCTTGGAGTCCTTCCAGCAACTGTGCGTTTGCCTTCAGACTACCGTTCATTTTCCAATTGCCAGCGATGAGTGTGCGTCGTTGTTGTGACATAGCGTTCTAATTTAAAAGAAAAATCCCTAAGGCGAAAATGCAGCAACAATTTTCACTGCAAATGAACAGGGAACTCCCACAAATTCCATGAATAACTGTCTATTGTAGCCTGCCGACTGACATAGGGTCAATTTTGAAGAGAGCATTAGACAGTTTTCGTACCAAATTGCCATCATTTCGATAGAGCATGTATGAAAAATTCACATATAGAGACTGTTGCTTCACTATCGCGAGTGGCCGAAGTTTGACTTGAAAAGCACACCTGTACTGGAGCACATTGACGAACACCCAATTCAGCAGGCTCAAAATTCGGTCGCCTAGTATGTTGTGCAGAGTTTTCAATTAGTCAACTTGCAGAATGATCTTGCCGATATGCTCGCTACTTTCCATCAAACGGTGCGCCGAAACCGCATCTTCAAGTGCAAAGCTTTGAAAAATAACGGGTTTAATCTCACCGGAGGCAAGCAAGGGCCAGACGTGTTGTTGGAGGGCGCGTGCAATTGCCGCCTTAAACTCGACTGGACGCGGACGCAAAGTCGAGCCCGTGATTTGCAAGCGCCGGCGCAGCACCTGTCCCAGATCCAATTCGGCCCTCGCTCCACCGAGCAAAGCGATCACAACTAGGCGCCCATCATCGGCTAAAGCATTAAGATTTGCCGACAAATATTTGGCTGCAACCATATCAAGAATGACGTTGACGCCACTCCCATCCGTCTCGCGTTTTATGACTTCGGCAAAGTTATCCGTTCGATAATTAATCGCTCGATCGACGCCAAGTGATTCAATTGCCCTACACTTTTCATCACTCCCCGCAGTTGCAAACACATGTGCGCCAAAAGCTTTGGCCAATTGTATCGCCGTCACACCAATTCCTGAACTACCGCCATGAATTAGGATAGTCTCACCTTTTTGTAATTTCGCACGGTCGAATACGTTCGACCAAACCGTGAAAAAGGTTTCCGGCAAACCTGCAGCCTGCTCCATGGTTAAGCCTTGAGGCACTGGCAAGCACTGCGCCAACGGTGCGACACAGTATTCGGCGTAGCCACCTCCCTGCACTAGAGCGCACACGGCATCACCAACCTGAAATGAGGATTGCGTGAGATCACCACCCACAATTTCCCCTGCCACTTCAAGTCCGGGCAAATCCGAAGCGCCTGGCGGCACTGGATAGTGTCCTTGGCGTTGCAAAACATCAGGCCGATTTACCCCAGCCGCTCGCACCCGTATTAAGACCTCACCCTCACCGGGCACTGGGCGTTCGCGCTGACATAAGCGCAAAACTTCTGGCCCACCAAACTCACAAATTTCTATCGCCCGCATATTCATCCCCACAGCGAATCGCAACATTGCGTAAATCGATTAACAAACACAAATTCAACAAACCTAGCACGTGCAAAATACCATTAGCTCAATAAAAAAGCCGCTCTTGAACGCGAGCGGCTTTCTATTTCAAACAACCCTGCAAGCAGAGTCACAGTGAGCTACATCAATCACACCCACTACAACTCTAACTAGCAATTATGCTTGAGGCGCAGTTTCTGTAGCCTCGACAGCTGGCGCTGCCTCTACCGCTGCTTTCATCGACAACTTGAAGCGACCACGGTCATCGGTTTCCAAGACCTTCACGCGCACTTGCTGACCTTCTTTCAGGTAGTCAGCGACTGCGTTGACGCGCTCATTAGCGATTTGGCTGATATGGAGCAAACCATCTTTACCTGGCATGATTTGAACGATGGCACCGAAGTCCAACAATTTCAAAACCGTACCTTCGTAAATCTTGCCAACTTCAACTTCCGCTGTCAGTTCTTCGATACGACGTTTTGCCTCTTGACCAGCTGCAGCATCAACCGACGCAATCGTCACTACGCCTTCGTCGCTAATATCGATTTGCGTACCTGTTTCTTCCGTCAAAGCGCGGATCACTGCACCGCCTTTACCGATCACATCACGGATCTTCTCAGGATTGATCTTGATAGTGATCAAACGTGGTGCAAAGTCGGACAACTCAACGCGACCTGCTGGAACAGCTTCTTGCATCTTGCCCAGAATGTGCAAGCGACCTTCTTTGGCTTGCGCCAAAGCGACTTGCATAATCTCCTTAGTAATACCTTGGATTTTAATATCCATCTGCAAAGCAGTGATACCAGCAGAGGTACCGGCAACTTTAAAGTCCATATCACCGAGGTGATCTTCGTCGCCCAAGATGTCAGTCAAAACCGCAAACTTATTGCCTTCTTTGATCAAGCCCATCGCGATACCAGCGACGTGCGCTTTCATTGGCACGCCAGCATCCATCAACGCCAAGCAACCACCGCACACGGAAGCCATAGAAGAAGAACCGTTAGATTCTGTAATCTCTGATACCAAACGTACAGAGTAGCTGAATTCTTCTGGGGATGGCAATGCCGCTTGCAAAGCACGTTTCGCCAAACGACCGTGACCGATTTCACGACGTTTTGGTGTACCAACACGACCTGTTTCACCAGTCGCGAACGGTGGCATGTTGTAGTGGAGCATGAAACGATCAGAGTATTCGCCCATCAAGGCATCAATTTTTTGCTCGTCACGTGCTGTTCCCAACGTTGCGATCACCAAAGCTTGTGTTTCACCACGCGTGAACAAAGCTGTACCGTGAGTACGTGGCAAGACGCCAGTACGGATAGAAATCGGACGCACTGTGCGTGTATCGCGACCATCGATACGTGGCTCGCCTTCCAAGATTTGTGAACGAACGATTTTCGATTCGAGTTCGAACAAGATGTTGCCAACTTCTGCAGAGTCCGGCGCATCCGTGCCAGCGGCAGCAGCTTGCTCTGCCAAAGCAGCAGAAACCGCAGCACTTGCAGCTTTCAACTGTTCTGTACGAGCTTGTTTTTCTTTGATTTGATACGCAGCGCGCAACAAGGGCTCAGCCACTGCTGTAACTGCGGCGATCAAAGTTTCATTCTTAGGTGCTGGTGCCCATTCAACTTCTGGCTTGCCGCCATCACGTACCAAGTCGTGAATCGCATCGATCACGGCTTTCATTTGCTCGTGACCATACACAACTGCACCGAGCATCACTTCTTCGGACAATTGTTGCGCTTCAGATTCGACCATCAACACGGCAGATTCTGTACCTGCAACCACCAAATCCATGGCAGAAGATTTCAACTGCGTTGCAGTTGGGTTCAAAACGTATTGACCATCGATGTAACCAACGCGCGCTGCACCAACTGGGCCATTGAATGGAATACCTGCTAAACAAATCGCTGCAGAAGCTCCGATCATGGACGCGATGTCTGGATCGATTTCTGGATTAACTGACAGAACATGAACGATCACTTGCACTTCGTTCAAATAGCCTTCTGGGAACAAAGGACGAATAGGACGATCGATCAAACGGGAGGTCAATGTTTCTTTTTCGGATGGACGACCTTCACGCTTGAAGAAACCGCCAGGAATACGGCCAGCTGCGTAGCTCTTTTCCATGTAATCCACGGTCAATGGGAAGAAATCTTGACCTGGTTTTGCGTCTTTTTTCGCGACCACAGTTGCCAAAACAACCGTGTCATCCATCGACACCATCACGGCACCAGAGGATTGACGTGCGATTTCGCCTGTCTCCAAGGTCACTGTATGCTGACCATATTGGAATGTTTTTGTAACTTTATTAAACACAATGTGTCCTTTCACTTTTTACTGCTAATGCCGACAGATTTCCAGGCGCTGTCGTTCACCTCACCACAAGCGACACACTAGTGCGTCGCCTTCCCTACTCTAGCAATCAAGCCAATCATCTCGACTCATTGCTCGTTAAAGACAAAAAGCCTGCGGCAGTATAACTGACGCAGGCTTTTTGCTTAATTCTTTACTAGGCTTAGCAAAATATTCGCGAGAATAAATTACTGACTAGATTACTTACGCAAGCCGAGTTTCTCGATCAATGCGCGATAACGGTTCAAATCTTTCTTTTTCAAGTAAGACAACAAGCTCTTACGACGATTAACCATCATGATCAAACCACGACGTGAGTGGTGATCTTTCAAGTGTGCCTTGAAGTGACCGTTCAAATCGTTGATACGTGCTGTCAACAATGCAACTTGAACTTCTGGAGAACCTGTGTCGTTTTGACTACGGGCGTTATCCGCAACGATAGCGGCTTTAGTGCTTTTTTCGATAGACATCTTATTTCCTTTACATGCGATAACGATAGTAATAAACCATCATTAACGTGAAAAACAATTAAAAAACTCAATCAAATTCGACTGAGACTGCGACTATAGCATGAAAACCTACGCCAACTCAAGCTTTGCAGTGGCGTGCGCTGTTCATGCCCCGAGGAGGTAGTCGCAACTCATTGTCCAATCTTAGGGCCAGCTTAAGCAAACAACCTCCAAGATCGGACAAATCACGCCCTTTGCCCAAATCCGATTAAAGCTGAGGATTCAACTTCTCCACCTTCGAATACAACTTATTCAAAGCCGAGATGTATGCTTTTGCAGAAGCCACGACGATGTCTGGGTCCGCACCAACACCATTCACGATACGACCAGATTTGCCCAAACGTATCGTCACCTCACCCTGAGACTGTGTACCAGCAGTAATCGCATTAATCGAAAACAACAGCAACTCCGCCTCGCTCTTCACTTCAGATTCAATCGCATTCACGATCGCATCGACCGCACCATTACCCTGAGCGATACAGGATTTTTCGCGATCACCAATCGTCATTACCACCACAGCTGAGGAGCGCTCACCAGTTTCCGAATGCTGACTGATCGATACCAAGCGATAGTGATCAGCATCATGCGAATGCTCTTCCTCCGCCACCACCGCCAAGATATCTTCATCAAAAATTTCGGCCTTCTTATCTGCCAAATCTTTGAAGCGGGCGAACGCGGCATTGACTTCCGTTTCCGATTCCAGAGCGATACCCAATTCTTGCAAACGCTGCTTGAAAGCATTTCGGCCTGACAATTTGCCGAGCACGATTTTATTCGCACTCCAACCGACATCTTCAGCACGCATAATTTCATACGTATTGCGGGCCTTCAAAATACCATCTTGATGAATACCGGAGGCATGTGCAAATGCGTTCGCTCCAACAATTGCTTTATTCGGCTGCACCGCAAAACCTGTGATCTGAGAAACCATCTTCGATGTGGCGACGATCTGCGAGGTATCGATGCCGACATCAAGATTGAAATGATCTTTGCGGGTTTTAACCGCCATCACAATTTCTTCCAAGGCGGTATTGCCGGCACGTTCACCCAAGCCATTGATCGTACATTCGACTTGACGCGCACCACCAATCATCACACCCGCAAGTGAGTTCGCCACCGCCATGCCAAGATCATTATGGCAATGCACAGACCAAATCGCCTTATCGGAATTTGGAATCGTTTCACGCAAACGCTTCAAAGTATTGCCGTACAACTCGGGCACACCGTAACCCACAGTATCGGCGAAGTTAATCGTCGTCGCGCCTTCTTTGATGACCGCTTCGAGCACACGGCACAAGAAATCAAAATCAGAACGACTGCCGTCTTCAGGGCTGAATTCAATATCATCGGTGAATTGACGCGCAAAGCGCACGGCTTGAATCGCTTGCTCCAGCACTTGATCCGGTGTCATGCGCAATTTCATCTCCATGTGCAAAGGCGAAGTCGCGATGAAGGTATGAATACGTTTGCGTTGTGCTTTTTCCAAAGCCTCGGCAGCACGCGAAATATCGCGATCATTGGCGCGAGAAAGCGAGCAAATAATTGGTTCGCGCACGGCCGCCGCGATCGCCTTGATCGACTCGAAATCTCCTGGAGAAGCCGCAGCGAAACCGGCTTCGATGACGTCAACTTTTAAACGCTCCAATTGACGTGCTATCCGCACTTTTTCATCACGCGTCATTGAAGCGCCAGGCGATTGTTCGCCGTCACGCAAAGTCGTATCAAAAATAATGAGCTTTTCTGCCATGGTGTACTCCGGGTCCTAAGTCTAAAAATCGAAATGCGAATAGTGTTTGCAAATGTGTTTGTGAATTCTGTCGTCACGGCGCCTTCAGCGCGAAACTTGAATAGACTTTTCCCGCCCCTTGCAAGACACACACGGGTGAGACACTACTCAAGTTGTGGGTATAGTGAGATTTAGCGCGCGAGCGCTAGTAGGTTCGCTAAAGATAGCGTTAGGGAAGACTTTAGAGTTGCCAAGGTAGCGGCAGCTGCGATTAACAACGACAAAAGCAGACTCGAACGGTCTGCTTGTGCAAGTGCATTGTGTGCACCGAATGTCATTGCTTTTGATGTCATGGACTTGACTATAAAACCGTTTGAAGAAAAGCGCAAGAGCCCTTCCTCAATTATTTCTTAAAGTCGCCCTCTTCGTTCGAGAGCTGAACAATACTCACAGGCCGACCTTTACGCCAACGCCAGAGTAAAACCACATAACCGGACAAAGCGTAAATCACGAATAAGGAGAATAAGACTTTAGGCGGATCACTCACCACAGCCACATAGACCAAGACGATAAGGAACGGCGCGATGAATGGTACAGAGCGCTTCAAGTTAACATCCTTAAAGCTATAGAACGGTACATTCGTGACCATCGTCAAGCCCGCAAATAATGCCACTGACCACGCATACCAACGAACATCGATGCCCGGCACACCAAGATCATCCATCAGCAAAATAAAACCAGCGACTAAAGCCGCAGCGGCCGGACTTGGCAAACCTTGAAAGTAGCGTTTATCGACCACGCCAATATTCGCATTGAAACGCGCCAAACGTAATGCCGCACCGGAGCAATAGACAAAAGCTGCTAACCAACCAAGTTTCCCCATGCCTTTGAGCGCCCATTCATAGGCGATCAAGGCTGGTGCCACGCCAAACGAAACCATGTCCGACAAACTATCGTACTGGGCACCAAACTCACTCTGCGTATTGGTCATACGTGCGACGCGACCATCAAGACTATCGAGCACCATGGCGATAAAAATGGCCAAGCCTGATTGCTCGAATTTTTGATTCATCGCCATCACAATGGCATAAAAGCCGCAAAACAAGGCCGCAGTGGTGAAGGCATTTGGGAGAAGATAAATGCCTCGCGAAGGCTTACGCGTCGCTGCAGCATTGTCGGCAGCCGCCTTACGTGCGCCGCGTGGGAATAATTTAAAACTACCCTTAGGCTTACGATCTTTGTTGGAAGTCATGATGAAATCAATGTAAGACAGAATGAACGTAACAAGAGCGACCACAGGCTTTGTGGCGTGTAAAAGCACTCAAACTCACATCTCAACTGCAAGAAAACTTTAGAAATTGTAAAAATATGGGGTCGATTATATCGCCGATCAGAAGCAAGAAGAACACTGATAGCACATACTCTACTCAATTAGAAAACAAAAGAACCCCAAAACGCAAAGTATTTGGGGTTCCTTTTTTGGCGTGTCAATCTCACTGAATGCAGTTTGAATGCATTTCAGCCGATCAAACACTCCATCACTGCGCTTGTTTCAACTGTTCCAAGATCGCTGGATTTTCAAGCGTTGAAACGTCTTGCGTAATCTCTTCGCCTTTGGCAATCACACGCAACAATCGACGCATAATTTTTCCTGAGCGTGTTTTTGGCAAGTTGTCACCAAAGCGAATTTCTTTCGGTTTGGCGATCGGTCCAATTTCTTTCGCCACCCAATTACGCAATTCCAAAGCGATCTGTTTGGCTTCATCACCCGTTGGACGTGAACGCTTCAGCACCACGAAAGCACAGATCGCTTCCCCGGTGGTATCGTCAGGTTTGCCGACCACGGCCGCTTCTGCCACCAATGGATTGGCCACCAGGGCAGATTCGATTTCCATCGTGCCCATACGGTGACCGGAAACGTTGAGCACATCGTCGATACGGCCGGTGATGGTGAAATAACCCGTGTCTTTATTACGAATCGCGCCGTCGCCAGCGAGATAAGTTTTGCCGCCAAGCTCTTCTGGGAAATAGCTCTTCTTGAAGCGATCAGCATCGCCCCAAATCGTGCGGATCATCGAAGGCCATGGACGCTTCACGACCAAAATACCACCCTGTCCATTCGGCAAATCAGCACCGGTTTCATCCACAATCGCTGCCATAATGCCTGGCAATGGCAAAGTACAGGAACCTGGTACTAATGGCGTTGCGCCAGGCAACGGTGTAATCATGTGACCACCAGTTTCTGTCTGCCAGAACGTATCTGCAATCGGACAGCGCTCACCGCCAACGTTTTTGTAGTACCACATCCACGCTTCTGGATTAATCGGTTCACCGACCGAACCCAACAAACGTAAAGAGCTCAAGTCATATTTGTTTGGATGAATCGCGGCATCGCCATCGGCAGCTTTGATCAAAGAACGGATTGCTGTTGGCGCAGTGTAGAAAATCGTCGCTTTGTGTTTCTGTATCATGTCCCAGAAACGGCCAGCATTCGGATAGGTTGGCACGCCTTCGAATACGATCTCAGTCGCCCCCATCGCTAGCGGTCCATAAGTGATATAAGTATGACCTGTGACCCAACCGATATCGGCGGTGCACCAGAACACATCATTGGGCTTGATATCGAAAGTCCATTTCATTGTGAGCATCGCCCACAACAAATAACCACCTGAAGAGTGTTGTACGCCTTTTGGTTTGCCGGTTGAACCGGAAGTGTAAAGAATGAACAAAGGATGATCGGCATTGACCCACTCAGGCTCACATTCAATCGCTTGATTCGCTACTAAATCATGCATCCACAAATCGCGATCGGCATTGAAAGGTGCATTGCCGCCTGTACGTTTGTAAACGATGACTTTACTGACATTTTCGCAATCACCTAAACCCAATGCTTCGTCGACGATAGATTTCAATGGCAATTGCTTACCACCACGCACCTGTTCATCGGCCGTGATGACCAAAGTAGCGCCGACGTCAACAATACGTTCTTGCAATGATTTGGCCGAGAATCCACCAAACACCACCGAGTGCGTGGCACCGATACGAGCACATGCTTGCATCGCTACCACACCTTCTACTGACATCGGCATATAAATGACGACGCGATCACCTTTTTTTACACCCAAAGAGCGCAAGCCGTTGGCGAACTGACAGACCTTCGCGTGCAAGTCTTTGTAACTTACTTTGGTAACGTCACCACCGTCGGCTTCGAAAATGATCGCGGTTTTGTCGCCTAATCCTTTTTGGATATTGACATCGAGACAGTTATAGGAAACGTTAAGGAGACCATCGTCGAACCATTTGTAAAGCGGCGCATTTGACTCATCCAAAATCGTCGTGAACGGTTTATGCCAGTGCAGATGCTCACGCGCCAACTTTGCCCAAAAGCCCTCATAGTCGGCTGCAGCTTCAGCGCATAAAGCGTTGTAAGCATCCATGCCAGAGATGGCAGCGGTGGCCGCGAAGGCGGCTGGAGGAGGGAATACCCGAGATTCAGTCTTTACTTCTTGATCCGACATAATAGTCTCCTTGCGTTGTGAATATCAAAAAGCGTCTAGGCAAAAAAAACGAACGCCCGTGCCGCAAAATCAGCACCGATCGAACACCGACAAAACACCTTTTGATATTCACCACTTTGTATTTTTTTGCTTTCGATTCTAAGCGCAGTGCAGCAAAAAAGCTATTTTTAAATCACTGGTATTAGCCCTCTGATCAACACTAAAACTTTGATCTGGCGCAAGCAATACGCAAATACCCTGATGCGGAGACAGCTCGCTGACATCGGTGTAAAATATGTGCTTCGTTTTCATAGCAATAAAACAAAGTTCTTCGTACAGTAGACGAAAATCAGTGGCAGCAAACCACTACTCAACTTTTCAAGCACAAATACTGAATTCAACAAACTCATATTTCATCAGAATCGAAAGACGAATTACTCATGTCAGAAGCCCCAAAAACAAACAGTCTCTCCCCACTTTCCACCATCATCTTCGCCAGCCGTTGGATTCAACTACCGCTCTATCTCGGCCTCATTTTGGCGCAATGCGTTTATGTTTACCACTTCTGGGTTGAACTCGTCGATTTAGTCGCAGCGGCCATGGGTAATCAAACCGCACTGGCACATCTTCTCAAAGCAGTCGCAGTTTCCGGCGTACCTGCGGCGGAAGGCGTGACCAAACTCAATGAAACGACAATCATGTTAGTGGTATTGGGCCTGATCGACGTCGTCATGATCTCCAATCTATTAGTTATGGTTATCGTCGGTGGTTACGAGACTTTCGTTTCACGTTTGCGCCTTGAAAATCATCCTGATCAACCTGAGTGGTTATCGCATGTGAACGCCACCGTGCTCAAAGTCAAACTCGCGATGGCGATCATCGGCATTTCCTCGATACATTTACTCAAGACTTTCATCAATGCTCAAGCCTATCAGGCCAAAGAGCTGATTGCACAAACCGTGATTCACGTGGTTTTCTTGTTGTCCGCTTTAGCCATCGCCTATTGCGATACCTTAATGACGAAGGCGCAGCAACAAGCCCACAAACACTAATTTTCTTTCATCACACCAAAATCAGAGAGTCTAGCCATGACCATCATTAAACAAGAAGACCTGATCGAATCTGTTGCAGCCGCCTTGCAGTACATCAGCTATTACCATCCTGCTGATTACATCGCTCACTTAGCGCGTGCTTACGAAATCGAGCAAAGCCCTGCGGCGAAAGATGCGATCGCACAAATCTTGACCAATAGCCGCATGTGCGCTGAAGGCAAACGCCCAATTTGCCAAGACACCGGTATCGTTAATGTCTTCTTGAAAATTGGTATGGAAGTCCGCTTCGAAGGCTTCAGTGGCTCTATCATTGACGCTGTAAATGAAGGTGTTCGTCGTGGCTACGGCTATTCTGAAAACGTGTTGCGCGCGTCCATCGTCGCCGATCCACAATTCGATCGTAAGAACACGAAAGACAATACACCAGCTGTGGTTCACA
>CAYWNE010000105.1:0-14444 GCA_964459555.1 uncultured Burkholderiaceae bacterium
ATAGTGCAGGTAATGTGGCGATCAGTACGAGTCCAAGCAAAGCTTGCAGCAAGGGTGAATGCATCGATACCATCTGCATTAAAAAATAGGCGCAAATGCCTAGGGCTGCCAACTGTAAGGGTAAGAGTAGAGCCCACAGAAAACGATTACCAGCACCGACGATCACGAAATGATGCCTCACAAAAGTGGCGAGCGAAAAAAGTACGATCGCCAAGAAAGGTTGCGTAACCAAGATTGCAATAGCAATCAACGCAAAAAAATGAATCGAATCATCTTCGGACTTAGTTTGTTTTTTAGAGAACCCATATTTTAATATTAAGTCTCATAAAATTAACTTTTCCTCATCTTTTTTCTTTCACATTAATTTCTCGTTGCGACTTCCGCATGCTCTGCAAAAGAGTGTTGCGCCTTGTCCAAAGTGCTGCCCCAGTGAAGTTTCCGTACTGGAACTTTTAAAAGCCCTATGTTAAGGTGGTGACTCAGTGATCCTGAGCCTTCGCGCTCAGACCAAATTCCTTCGCCACATCGTAGGCGACCAAGGTCAGGGGAATCTATGAGTGCATCAATACCATTGACGGCAAACACTCTCACCCGCGTCCGACGCATCGGTCGTCATCATCCACGTATTGCTATTCGTTATCTTCAACGATTAGAAGAAGCTGCGTTTGATGCCAAGAATACTGCTTTCCAAATTGAAGCACTGCTTGAGCGCTACATGATTCAAGAGCGCTTGGGGGAAACAGACAATCTCATCGATGACCTCAACAATGCCAGCTTTCTTGCAGATTCATGTGACCTGATCGAGCATACCGGCAAAATTATGGTAGCGCTCGGCCGTATCAATTTCGGCTTAGGGAAATATCGCGATGCGGCCAACTTTTGGCTCAGGTCGATTGACGTCTGCAAGTTCACCCATGATGTTGAATCCCTCGTTGAATCACGCATAGGACTGGGACAGATTTACCACTCGATGGGCGACTACGGATCTGCGTCTCGCTTTATCCGCGATGCTGGCACTTTACTCGACGAGATCGACCACCCTTATCTCAAAGCCAAATATTCAATTAATCTTGCGCTCTGCTACCTTCATGATGATCAAAAGGCGGAGGCCGAGCAATTGCTACGCACGGCACAGCAGGAAGCAAGTCGCGCTCAGGCCGACGAATACTTCGCCGAGACACTTTGGTATATGGGCGTACTTGAATTCGACCAAGCCCACTACTCACTCGCGAAGACTTACACCGAACAAGCCTTAGTCGCGGCAAAAAAATGTAACTACAAATGGCTCTTTGGCGCGGTCAATGACACACTCGCCAAAATCGCCCTGACCCAAGGCGATCCGGCGACGGCCATTCGTATTTATCAAGATGCACTGCTCTCAGCCAAAGAGATGGCCTCTCTTCCGCAGATCGCCAATTTCTATGATGCGCTCTCGCGTCTACACGAATCACAAGGAGAGTATCAATCAGCACTGCAGTACTCACGCTTGTATCAAGAGACCGCCACTAAACTCAATCAGCTTTCGTCAGTTGATGGTTTTCAAGATTTGCGCGACTACGATATTTCCCGCAAAGCTCCGGCCGAGTTACTGTTAGAGTTAGAAGCCAATCCCACTCTTGATCATTGCAGCTTCAATGAAGCGCTACGCATCATCGCTGACAAAGCACTTGAGATTTTGCGTATCGAATATCTGTGTATTTGGTTACGCGATGAGAACAGCAATCACTTGGTTTGCCATACCATCATCGGCCCTCAGCCTCAGCCCTTTGAACGCGGCTGCGTCATGAACTTCGATCACTACGCGACCTATTTTCAAGAGCTTTCAAATACCCGTAACCCTTTCGTAGTGCATGACATCCGGTTGCATCCAGCGGCGAAAGATTTACTGGAAGCGGCAAACCAAATCGATCTCAAATCAGTGCTCGATATGCCAATGCGCAAGGATCAAGTACAAGTCGGCGTCCTAAGTCTCGGTCAATGTCATCGCCAACGGAATTGGAGCCGCGAAGATATTTTGTACGCTAGTCATATTGGTAGTTTAGTGGTACGAGCTCTGACCACGGCGCGCTTCATCGATGACCAAAAATTGCTAGAACAAAAAGTTGAGGAACGGACCCAAGAAGTTCTGGAAAAATCTCGGCATCTCGAACTCGCTTACAGCGATCTGCTCAACAAAGATAAAGCGCTTCAAGATCACGCCCAACACAATCAAACCATTCTCGACAACTTAGCCGACGGTGTCATCACCATCGATACCCGAGGTTTGATTCGCTCTTTTAATTTAGCCGCGATTCGTATCTTCGGCTATAACCTCAATGAAGTGCTGGGGCAAAATGTCAGCATGTTGATGCCGGAGCCGGATCACAGCCGTCATGATCACTATCTTGATCAGTATCACAAGACGGGTGAGGCGCGCATCATCGGCGTCGGACGCGAACTCCAAGGCCGACGCAAAGATGGCAGTGTTTTCCCGATGGAGCTCGCGATCACTAAAAGTTTCGAGCGTGGTGAAGTTATCTACGTCGGCATTACCCGCGACATTACCGAACGTCGTCGTTTAGACAAACTCAAATCCGAATTCATTTCTACAGTGAGCCATGAACTGCGAACACCGCTGACATCGATTCAAGGCTCATTAAGCCTACTTGAACACGGTGTTGCCGATAAACTGCCTGATGCTGCCTTAAAGTTGATTACGCTGGCTTCGCGCAATAGTCAAAGGCTGATCGTTCTCATCAATGATTTACTCGACATTGAAAAACTCGCAGCGGGCAAGATGAGCCTCAATCTCACGAACGTCGATATGGTGACATTAATTAAACAATCGATTCGTGACAATGGTGGCTACGGCTTAAAGTACAACGTGCAATATGTGCTCGCCGAACATCCTGATACCGCCACGGTGCTCGCTGATAGCGTGCGTTTAGCACAAGTGATGGCCAACCTTCTATCGAACGCCGCAAAATTTTCTGGAAATGCCCAGCAAGTTGACGTTCGCATCCTAGAAGAAGTTCAACATTACAAAGTCGAAGTAGAAGACCATGGTTTCGGTATTCCTGAGGATTTTCAGAAGGAGATCTTCAACTCCTTCGCACAAGCCAATAATGGCGATACCCGCCAACAAGGTGGCACAGGACTTGGCCTCAAGATCAGCAAATCATTAATCGAAGCAATGCATGGCGCGATTGGCTTCCGCACGCAAACCGATATTGGCACGACCTTCTGGTTTAAGCTGCCTCGCGTCAGCAAAGAGTAAGGCCAAACTTCACACTAACTTAGCCAAGCAAAACTTCAGGATAACCGGCTGAACGCGTACCCTCGATGGGTGGATTGTCCTCGCCACGATAAGTAAACACCAATGAGAATTTGGTTTGCTGAGTCTGATTGCAGCCTGCAGCATGAAATAAATTGCTTGAGAAAAGTAAGACATCGCCTTGTTGCAGAGGCAAAGGCCGAGCTTGCTCTAACAAGCCTTGATTGCGTTCGAAATCAGCACGCAAAAATTGCGCACTATCGAGCTGTTCCGATTCGACCTGCCAGCGATGCGAACCCGGCAACACCAACAGACACCCATTCTCTATCCTTTCATCGCGCAAGGCCAACCACACACTGATCAACTCCGGACGTTGAAAGTGCCAATAACGGCTATCGCGATGCCATCCAGTCAGACTGGAATAGCGGGCTTGCTTGGTCATGATGCAGTTATGATGAGCTTGGGATAACAAAACAGGCTGTTTCAGCAGGTCTCGTAGTGCTTCAGCGATCGTAGTTTGCGTGGCCCACGCCGCGAGTTCTGAAGAACGTGCATACGCCTGTAGCAAGCGACGCGCAGTTGTTCCACCTTCCGCATCGCGTGATAAAGGGGCACCTGGGTAGCGTGTATCGGCTTCAAATTCTATCGGTCCTCGCTCGGCGTCTAATTCTGCTTGGGCGAAGGCGATGATCGATTCGCAGAATTCTGACTGCGCCAAACCCGGTAAGACCAAGTATCCATCATTTTGAAAAGCTTGAATTTGAGCGACACTCAACATCACGGGTCCTTCTACAAAACACATCTAAAAACGCATTATACGACCATGCGCAAAAAAGGTTTTTTGCATTTCGCGCAGTACTCTTTTTCATCGAGAGCAGTTACAATTTGCTCACTTTGATTTTGCGGAGGATGGAATATGTCTGCGCGCCGAGATTTTTTAAAACGCTCTCTCTTACTCACCACCAGCGGCCTCTTCATTGGCACCCGCAACAGTGTCGCCAGCACGAGCGATGCGCAGTCAAACGACGACAAACTCAGCAAACTAAAACCACCACCAGATCTCTTCGATGCACAAGCGCTCGACATGGATTTCTGGTTGAAGCCGCGCAGCATTGACTGGGTTCGCCCCGCCAGCGGTGAACGTCTCAAACTCACGTATTGGAAAGACGGCGAAATGATTAGCTCGGCCTACGAGCAGTGCTGTGAAATCCTACGCGACATCAATGTCGACAAAACCGCCCGCATCGATCCCAAATTACTAGAAACCTTATGGGCCACGCAAGCCTTTATCGCGCAATTAGGCATGACCAAGCCACTCGAAATTCTGTCGGGTTATCGCACACCAGAATCGAATCAACGTTTGCGAGAAGAGGGCATTCCCGCCGCACGTAAGTCCTTGCACATGGATGGCAAAGCAGCCGATTTTAGAATCGCCCATCTACACGAGGAAGTCTTAGGGGAGTTAGTACAAAGCTTTCGGCAAGGCGGCGTTGGATTCTACTTCCGAGCGAGTAAGCAAGGGGGATGGATTCATGCCGACACTGGGCTAAAGCGCAGTTGGCAAGGTTAGAAAATCAAGCAATTTGAAAGCAGCGCCGTGTCAGCGCCGCATCTTAGTCCGATTGGCTTTGCATGGTCTCAATCGAATTATCGTTTCTTGCGGCTACGGTCAGCCGATTCGCGAATGATGGTGAAGTTCCAATCGTGTTCATTGGTCTTACCATCATAAACAGTGATGATGCGGAACATATCAGGATCTTCCTTGAGCCTGTGCCCCGTCGCAGAAACCTTCACCTCGAGATCATTTCTATCGTAGACATCCAATTCGACAGTTGAACCATCAATTGCTGCCGGTGACAACAATGAAGCGATGGTCTTAGGCGTGAATTCCAACATATAAACCGGCATCGCGAAGGCACTCATGGTGTCACTCCTTGTGAAGGTAAGAGGCAGGTGGAATTCCGATTCTACTCGCGCTTGTTGGGCTATGGCAATTTTTTTAGTGAACTTGCAAAAAGATCAAGGGCGGCAAAACCACAGTTGGTTTTGCCGCACTGCATTCATCGCTTGAAACGCCAATCGTGTCGTCTTGAAGTTCGCAGAAGGTCAAGGTCCGCCACTATTCAGGCTGCTTCTTGCCTTACTGCTGCGCTTTGACCCAATCTTTAATGCGAGTCTCTAACACGTCGAGTGGCAAAGCACCTGCGCCAAGCACTTCATCATGGAAGCCTTTCAGACTAAATTTAGGGCCCAAAGTTTTGCTTGCATACTCACGTAATTCGAGAATCTTCAGCTGTCCCATTTTATAGCCCAATGCTTGCCCTGGCCACACGATATAGCGATCTGTCTCACTTTGTATCTCGACTTCTTCGATACCCGAATGATTACGGAAGAAGTCGACAACTTGTTGGCGATTCCACTTCTTGTAATGCAAACCGGTATCGACTACCAAACGAATCGCCCGCAGCATTTCGTCTTGCAAATGGCCGTAGTAGCTATACGGATCTTGGAAGAAGCCAAGTTCTTCGCCGAGGCGCTCAGAATACAAAGCCCAACCTTCGACATAGGCATTGTTTCCGCCTTGTCGACGGTAAGTCGGCAAACCTTCCAATTCTTGCGCAATCGAGATTTGCATGTGATGGCCTGGCACGCCTTCATGGAGCGCTGTGCTCTCGATCGAGAGCGTCATGCGATTCTGGAAGTCACCAGTATTGACCATCACATGACCAGGGCGCGAACCATCTGGTGCGCCTTCATTGTACGAAGCGCCGGCAGCTTCTTTTTCACGGAATTCCTCGACCTGCATGATCTTCACTTTGGCTTTCGGCAAGCGACCAAACAGTTCAGGGATCTTGGTGTACATTTGATCGGTGTACTTGTTATACAGATCGATGATTTCCTGACGAGACTTCGGATGCACGGCAGGATTCTTTTCCAACGAAGCATTGAAACTCTTCAAATCAGCAAAGCCTAACTTCTTCGCCGTTTCCAACATTTGGCCTTCGATACGCGCGACTTCACTCAAACCAATTTGATGAATTTCTTCAGCAGATTTATCGGTCGTGGTTTGCGTACGAACTTGATATTTGTAACGTTCTACACCATTCGGCAAAGACCACAAACCTACTTCTGGACGGCCTTGCGGTGCGTATTCCTTGCGTACGAATTCCGCAAAATGTTTATAGGCTGGCAGAACCTTGCTGCTAACTGCTGCTGTTACCGCTGCACTCAAACGCTGCTTATCCGCTTGCGAGAACTCTGCTGGAAATTGCGTAATCGGTTTCATGAACGGCGAGTCGCTCAACTTCATCGTAACCAAGTCATCACATTGACGCGCAATCTTTGGCAACAAGAATTGCGGCGGCATGATCTTGTCTTTGATACCTTTACGCATTTGCACGATGGTCTGCGCAAACAAATTCGGCAACTTGTTCAAGCGAGCGATGTAGTCTTCGTAATCTTTTACACTACTGAAACTGAGCATCGTCACCAATTCTGGCGTGTCGAGATGCAAACCCGAATTTTGCAGAACCGGCATCTGCCAATTCTTGAATCTTTCTGCTTCGATCTCGTCTTTGAGCTGACGCACCAACAAATCCTTATTCAGTTTTTGTTGGACATCGAAACCAGTTGCATCAATCGCTTCCAAGCGCTTCAGAAATTCGCGATTTTTCTTATGGCCCGCTTCGATGCCCTTTTGCGAGAAATCGCGCCATTGGTCGTTGAAGCGCTTGTCACCAAGCATCGAGGCGTATTCAGGATTGCTGCGCAAATTATATTCCCAATGATCGGTCAGAATCGCGTCGAGCGCTTTCAAACGTTCAGCTACTGGTGCATTAGCAGTCGTCACGGCTACAGCTTTTTTATCCGCGGCAAACGCTTGAGCACTGAGGCTCAAACTCGCCAAGCCACCACTGGCCAAGGCCGCTGTCACTGCCAATACGCTCAATTTCTTTTTCATCTCTCCACTCCTTGTTGATGTGGTGCACATGATGCTGATTTTTCTTGCATCATACTGCCACTCTATTTCTAACTTCTTAATTGATCCATCACAAACGACGCAGCGCTTGCATGCAAGCGCGGAAGTCGTTTTGGATTTGTTCTTGATGGAGATGGCGCTGATTCTGTACTCGCATACTTCCGCCAACATAGACATCGCGTACTAAGTTATCGTTGCCGGAAAATACGAAGCTACTCAACACTTGTTCGTTGGCGAGACCATGCAAATTAGAATGATCGGCGTCGAGCACAATCAAGTCCGCACGATAGCCGGAACTGAGTTGTCCTACTCTACGCCCAGAAGCTTGCGCTCCACCCTTCAAACATTCTCGCCATAGAAAATCGGCGACGCGGCGACGTCCTGCGACGCTGGCGACATTGCGCTTTTGCAGGCGCAAACGCTGACCGTATTCCAACCAACGGACTTCTTCCACCGCACTTTGCGAAACATGGCTATCACTGCCAATACCGAACACACCACCCATTTCGATAAACTCTGGCAGCTCAAAGAAACCATCACCAAGATTACCTTCCGTCGTGGTGCAAATGCCTGCCACAGCGCCGCGTTGCGCAATACCACGTACTTCTGAAGAAGTCAGATGCGTGGCATGCACCAAACACCAGCGTGCATCGACATCCTGCGTATTGAGTAAGAGTTCAACCGGACGCTGCCCTGTCGCTGCAAGTGAGGCTTCTACTTCACGCATTTGTTCCGCGATGTGAATGTGAATCGGGCGATCTTTCGGCAGGGCTTTGACCACTTCTTGAATCTGCTGAGGATTGGCGGCCCGCAAAGAATGCGGTGCCACGCCGACTTCGACCTGTGCTGAACGTAGCGCTTCGAGATCGCCAATCAAGCCTAAGATATCATCGACATTGGTGCGGAAACGTCGTTGATCTTCGCGCAATGCTTGATCTTTGAAATCCGCAAAACTATAAAGCACCGGCAGCATAGAAATACCCATACCGCAGTGTTCAGCGGCAGCGATCACACGCGCCGCCATCTCTGCACGCTGTTGATAAAACTGACCATCGGGTGCGCGGTGCAGATAATGAAACTCACAAACCGAAGTGTAACCATAACGCAGGCATTCAGAATACAGCTGCGCCGCAATCGCTTGTATTTGTTCCGGTGTGATTGCTAATGCAAAGCGATACATCAAATCGCGCCAAGTCCAAAAGCTATCTGGGCCTTCACCAGCGATCTCCGTCATGCCCGCCATCGCCCTTTGAAAGGCGTGCGAATGCAGATTGGTCATTCCAGGGATCACATAGCATTCTTGCTTTTCGTAAGCCTGCGCCTCTACGCCAGTTTCAATCTGCGTCAGATCGCCCGCTTCATTCCAATGCAGTCGCACATTGTCGACCCAGCCTTGCGGCAATAAAGCATGCTGCGCAAACAGCGATAGCATTTGACTCATACGTTTACTCCTCGTTGCTGTGCCCAGTTCAAACAAGTTTGCAAGAGCTCACGCAAAACGGGCTGCACTTGCGCTGCTAAATCTTCACGATAAGCGAACGGCGCTTCTTCATTCATATACACACACTGACTCATCTCCAATTGCACGGCATGGATATTGTTCTGCGGCTGACCGTAGTGACGCGTAATATGGCCACCTTTGAAACGCCCGTTGAAGACATGGGTATAGGCTTGTGCTGCAGTCGAATTTTGTAGACATTGGGCGAGCGACTCTTGCAATCCAAGATCGCATGATTTCTGATCAGCTGTACCGAAATTCAAGTCCGGCAGACGTCCCGCGAAGAAGCGCGGCACATGAGACGCGATAGAATGCGCATCCCATAAAATCGCCATGCCAAATTCTTGCTGCATGCGTTGCAACTCGTTTTGCAATTGTTGGTGATACGGCAGCCAGTAAGCCTGAATACGACGCTCTACTTCCGCTGCATCAGGCGTTTTTCCAACTGGGTACAAAGCCTCTTTGGCGAAAGTATCGATCGGGCACAAGCCGGTCGTGTCTTGCCCCGGATAGAGATTCACATCATCACACGGGCGATTCAAATCAATCACGTAGCGCGAGTACTCAGCATGGATTCTGGACGCGCCGAGTTCATCGAGCATGTTATACAACTGCGGAAGATGCCAATCAGTGTCGGCCTTGATCTGAGCAACAGGATTGAGCTGTGCTAACACGCTGTCTGGAATACTGGTGCCGACATGAGGCATGGAAACCAGCAAAGGCACGCGTCCTTGTTTGAAATGAAAAGCAGACATATTGATCTTTGAGGTAAGAAATTTACTGGATGGCGAAATCAAAACCCGAACAGCGAGCCCTCACTCAGGATCGGGGCGCGCCGCTGGTAAGGCTCGCGAGTCTTTTGGCTCTATTCGGATTTGTTTTCTACTCTTGTCTTACATTCATGCTCTTCGATACCAGAGAATTGCTCACGAATTCCATCGACCAATTTTTTCTCCTCTTTGGTGATATCGAATAACTGATAAAACATTTTGGTTGCGCTAACCTGACGTGGTGCAATCTTGGCGTCTTTGATACCTTTCTTCGCTAAGTTTGCGACATGCGTCTTCGCTGCTTCCATAGTTTTAAAAACACCGAGGGATACGCCCCACTTCAGCGCTGATCCATCTTGAATCACGTACGCATCGCTAACACCCATTTTCTTGATCGCGATTGCTTTCTTATCAGCCGCTTCTTTATTTCCCTGTGAGGGTAAGTACACCATATTCGAGGCGCTCTCGGAGAGCTCTTGGCGTAGTTGGCGGCTACCTAGAACCAAGTGCTTCATACGCTCTTCGAAATTTTTTGCATCAGCCAAAGTGAAGTTGCCGATCTCAATGCAGGCGATCGGTGGTTCGGCCTTTTTCGTATTCGCTTCCACCGCATCCTGCGCCGCCGAGGCACTCATCAACTTCAGCTTCTCGGTATTTTTCTCGGCTTTCATGCGATGCGGTTCGTGCCTCTCCAAAGAGACATCGACTAAACGATCCAACAAGCCAGAGTTAAATCCAAAGAGCAGAACATTAACCACAATCAGGGCAAACAAAATAAATCGCAACATTTTTCAGTATTCTTTCTCGAAACTCATTTCATTTAATTGGCACACGCATCATCAGCGAAATTCATGCTCACACAACACAATTCATATTCTCAGATTTCTGGAGTTAGCTGTGCCTCTTGTGCCGCCACTGCTAAGCCAGTCAACACCAAATTCTCGACGTGATGTAAGGCCATTTCTGAGCCTAAAGTGAGCACGAGCTGTTCGGCAAAATAAGGCTGCAAATAAGCCACTGCGCCGCCAGATATGATCAGTTCAACTCGACTCCCTGTCTGCTTTTGCAACTCACTCATGGCACATTGTAACGCCCCTAACTGCGCATGAATACAACCACTCCAAATCGCTTGTTGAGTATTATCGGCAAACAATTCTGGCAAGGACAACTGTCCCGCCTGTGCTGTCAGGTCCGGTAATTGCGCGGTATTCTTTGCTAAAGACAAAGCCATGGTTCTCAAACCCGGTGCAATCATTCCGCCGATAAAGCCGCGACCTGGGACAATTGCATCAATCGTTGTCGCGGTGCCGCAAGTTGCGACGACCAAGGGTGTGTCAGGAAAAAAATGATGGGCTGCGAGCGCGGAAGCAAAGCGGTCGCTACCAAGTTGCTCGGGCTTAGCATAATGGTTGTGCAATCCAGCACATATTGCCGACGAACGGAATCGACGTAGCAAGGCCTGTGGAAATTCTGCGTGGAGAATGCGTTCCAAGCTTGCTTGTACTTGATCACCAGCGACATTGGAAATCAAAACTTCATCGATCGTGAGCTCATCGTGACTATCATCAATAAAGTCCCGCACCTGTTTTGCCAATGTATCGATTTCCTCATGCGCGAGGCTGCCTGTCGCCAGCCAAGGCATGGGCAGCCGTAGTGCACCAGCCTGAAAAATCGCCCACTTGATACGGGTATTCCCGGCATCTATCAGAAGGCTAAAGCGTATGGTGTGTGACATGAGGAGCTGGGCATCTTTTCATTTCAAGGCGGTATGCAGCACGAGTAAGGCTGGTGACGATCCACACCGCGACCAAACCCCTATTCTACGCCAAGGGACGCAAGGAGACATCCCCAGAGTGAATCACAATCTGACGGCCCGCGTCATCGAGCAACAAACGACCACTGGCATCAACCCCAAGGGCAATACCTTGCTGCAAAGTCTGCCCTTGCTCCACAATGCGCACCGGCAGTCCGGCAAAAGCATGGAGGGCGTTCCAACGCTCGACAAAGGCCTCAAAGCCATATTCTTCGAACACTTGCGCTGCACTCATGATGGCATGTGCTAGTTCAGCCAGAAGTTGATTTCTATCCATCTGTGCCAACCAAGCCGAATCAGCGACTTCTTGCCCTATGCTGGCTTCAAGCTCCTGCGGTACTTGCAAATTCAATCCAAGACCTATCACCACACAAGTGCCACCGCGCGGCATGGGTGCTGATTCAACCAGAATACCGCCAAGTTTCTTACCATCCTTTAAGATGTCATTTGGCCACTTAAGTTGGACTTGCACGCCAATCACACGCAAACGTTCGGCAACCGCTAATCCAACTACTAAGGGGAATGCACTCAACTGCGTCAGCGCGCCTTGAAATGGCCATGCTAAGGAAAAGGTCAGCACGCCGCCTGGCGTCGAGATCCAAGTGCGTCCAGCCCGTCCACGTCCTGCGGTTTGATGTTCCGCCACCAACAGGGTGGCCTGCATCATCGTTGCCGCACGCGCCATTAGGTCTGAGTTGGTCGACGCGGTTTCTGCGACGACTTCAACGCGAATAGGACAGGCTCGCGCCGCTATTTGATTGCAACGCTCAAGAACGCTTTCGATTGTTTGCTGGTTGAAAAACATGATGCTGGCATTCTTTCTCTGTGCTTAGAAGAACTCAAGCTCAATTCTGTCTTACGCTTTCTGCGAGAAGACCAATGAATGTCGACTGATTTCTAAACTTTGGTTTTGATGGAGGCAAATCCACAGCTATGACATTGTACGCCACGCCGATCGGCGGCGAAAAAAAACACCGCAGCCTGAGCATGCGGTGTTTTCGACACTGCTGTGGTGCTTTGCGAGGTAGGCCACGCAAAGCACTCTAGGGAAATTACGCTTCGCCTGATGCTTCGACGTCGCTGGTTGTGATTTCCGCTGCTGGTGGCGTGAACAATTCTTTTTCCGCTGCCAACAATGCTGCACGTTCTTCCGCTTCCCAAGATTCTTTCATCTTGCGAGCGCGGTGGTAAGCCAAGCCCGTACCAGCTGGGATCAAACGACCAACGATGACGTTTTCTTTCAAGCCACGCAATGTGTCTTTCTTGCCCATGATCGCTGCTTCTGTGAGAACACGTGTGGTCTCTTGGAAAGACGCGGCAGAGATGAAAGAGTCGGTCGACAAAGACGCTTTAGTAATACCCAACAAGATATTTTCGTAGGTTGCTGGAATACCGTTTTCTTTTGTCACGCGATCGTTTTCATCGAGCAATTCAGAACGTTCAACTTGTTCACCAACGATGTAGTTCGTATCGCCTGGGTTCACCACGACAACGCGGCGCAACATTTGACGAACGATAACTTCGATGTGCTTGTCATTGATCTTAACACCCTGCAAGCGATAAACGTCTTGAACTTCATCAACGATATAGCGTGCCAAGGCTTCGATACCCAACAAGCGCAAGATGTCTTGTGGATCAGCTGGGCCGTCAACAATCATCTCACCTTTGTTCACAACTTGACCGTCATGCACCAAGACTTGTTTGTCTTTAGTGATCAAGAACTCGTGTTTCTCACCATCCATGTCGGTGATTTCCAAGCGCTGCTTACCTTTGGTTTCTTTACCGAAGGCCACAGTACCTGTGACTTCTGCCAACATACCAGCGTCTTTTGGTGAACGTGCTTCGAACAACTCAGCAACACGTGGGAGACCACCGGTAATATCACGGGTTTTTTGCGATTCAGTTGGGATACGCGCCAACACTTCACCAACGTGAACTTGTTGACCATCTTTCACGGTAATCAAAGCGCCAACTTGGAAACCGATCGTTACAGCGTGTTCGGTGCCAGAGATCTTCACTTCTTCGCCAGCGTCGTTCAACAATTTAACTTGTGGACGCAAGCTCTTACCTGCAGCAGAACCACGACGTTTCGCATCGATTACGACCAAGGTGGACAAACCAGTGACGTCGTCAACTTGCTTAGCAACGGTCACGCCTTCTTCGACGTTTTCGAACTTCACTTGACCTGTGTATTCAGTGATGATCGGACGTGTCAATGGATCCCATGTTGCCAAGGCTGTACCAGCTTTGATCGCCATACCGTCTTTAACGATCAATGTCGCACCGTAAGGTACTTTATGACGTTCACGTTCACGGCCGTGATCATCGGTGATCAATACTTCACCAGAACGGGAAATCACGATTTGATCGCCTTTACCATTCGTCACATAACGCATTGTTGCTGTGAAACGAATCGTACCGTTGGATTTCGCTTCAACAGAAGAAGCGATCGCTGCACGAGAAGCCGCACCACCGATGTGGAAGGTACGCATCGTCAACTGCGTACCAGGCTCACCGATGGACTGCGCGGCGATAACACCGACAGACTCACCTGCGTTAACCAAGTTACCGCGACCCAAGTCACGGCCATAGCACATTGCGCACAAACCGTAGCGGGTGTCGCATGTCAATGGTGTACGAACCTTGACTTCATCGATGCCCAAGGCTTCGATTTCTTCAACCATGAATTCGTCGAGCAAGGTGCCAGCCGCGAACAATGTTTCTTGTGTTTCTGGATTGATGATGTCGTTTGCAGCAACGCGACCCAAGATCAAGTCACGCAATGCCACGTTAACTTCACCACCTTCAACGATCGCCTTCATAGAAGAACCGTTGGATGTACCGCAATCGTCTTCGATCACTACCAGATCTTGCGTAACGTCGACCAAACGACGTGTCAAGTAACCGGAGTTCGCTGTCTTCAACGCCGTATCTGCCAAACCTTTACGTGCACCGTGAGTGGAAATAAAGTACTGGAGAACGTTCAAACCTTCGCGGAAGTTCGCAGTAATCGGCGTTTCGATAATGGAGCCGTCTGGTTTCGCCATCAGACCACGCATACCTGCCAACTGACGAATCTGTGCTGCGGAACCCCGCGCACCGGAGTCGGCCATCATGTAAATCGCGTTGAA
>CAYWNE010000106.1:0-14277 GCA_964459555.1 uncultured Burkholderiaceae bacterium
ATCGAACCACCGACACAAGGATTTTCAATCCTCTGCTCTACCGACTGAGCTACCGAGCCAAGACGCAAAAGTATAGCGGATGATCCGGGAAAATGCAAACTCTTTTTGGTTTTGCCCCAAAAAACTTCGGGGATTTGTGTTGGCGCAAGGGGGAATAGGGTTTTTGGTCGCGCTTTCTTATGCTGCTTGGCGCTCACGTATAATAGAGCGCATTTTCTGGATCGATGCGACTCTGCGCGGGTATTGTTGTCGCCTGATATTGTGGCGCAGCGTGGCGGTCGATCTCATAACAAGACTTTGATGAGTGTGGCTATGAGTGCTTCGGTCATTCGTTCCCAAGTTTGTATTGTGGGCGACGGTGCAGTTGGTAAGGCGGCAGCTTTGGGTTTGTCGCAAATGGGTATCTCGGTGTGCCTGCTCGCCAGTGCGCCGCCACGTCCGTCATCGTCGATGCAAGAGTGGGATGTACGCGTTTTCGCTTTGAATCATGTCGCCCATCAGCTATTAGATGGTTTGAAGGTGTGGGGCGCCTTGGATGCTTCACGTATTGCACCGGTGAGTGCCATGCGCGTGTTTGATGCGGCTGAGCAGGCTAATGGCGATCTGAATTTCGATGCGTATGGGGCGCATACCAATGAGCTCGCATGGATCGTTGAAGATCAAAATCTTGGCAACGCCTTAGATACTGCCTTACGCTTTGCGACGCATATCACGCCGGTGATTGGACAAGCAACGGCACTGAAATCTGATGTTGAAGGTGCGCAGATTCATTTGAGTGATGGCCGTATATTACAAGCCGAGTTAGTGATTGGCGCCGATGGGGCGCAGTCTTGGGTGCGCGGTCAAGCGGACATTGGGATTGATTATCGCTCTTACCATCAACAAGGCGTGGTGTGTAATTTCGAATGTGAGAAGCCACATCACGGCGTCGCCCATCAGTGGTTTGTGCAAGAGCAAGGTATCATCGCCTTGCTGCCTTTACCAGGGAATCGTGTCTCGCTGGTATGGTCGGCTCCTGAGGATTTGGCGCAGCAGATATCGCAAGAGCCAATGGAGAGCTTGATTGCGCGACTGGCGCCATATTGTGTTGAGGTCCTAGGTAAACTCGCACCGGTGCTACCTGAGAACATCAAAGCTTTTCCTTTGCGTTTGATTCGCCCACATTCCTTGGTGGCGCAACGTGTGGCCTTGATTGGTGATGCTGCGCACGCCGTGCATCCGCTGGCTGGTCATGGAATGAACTTGGGTTTTGGTGATGTACGCGATCTACTCCATTGCATTAAAGAGCGCGAGTCTCATCGTGATTGCGGTGACGAACGCGTGCTGAGCCGCTATCGTCGGGCTCGCGCTGAAGAAGTTGCGCTCATGCAGCTAACCACTGATGGCCTATATCACCTCTTTGGTAGCGCGATTCCTGCCGTTCGTCTGGTGCGAAATTTAGGCTTGAACTTCCTCGATCGCTTGCCTGTCTTAAAACGTAAATTGATCTCGCATGCGATGGGCAGCTGAGCGCTGGCGCGATTTAACTGAGAACCTAAACTCTATTGATGTGAAAGAAGAATTATGAACACGAGTAAAGTACTGCGCAATGTTGCATTCACAGTTTCATCGATTCTTATAGCTGGCGTTTGCTCGGCTGCTTTCGCCCAAGTCACCGATGCCAAAAAACTTGAAGCGGACAGAAAGATATTGATCGGTAAGTCGACGAATTCATCAAAGCAAGATAATCAGACTAGTGAATTGATTCGTTCGACCTTGGTTCGTAGTTTGGGGCCGGGCACGAAGATCGATTCAGTAAACAAAACTCCCTATGGCGGCTTGTATGAAGTGCGCATGGGACCAGAAATTGTCTATACCGATGCCAAAGCGAGTTTTATATTCGTCGGTAGCATACTCGACAATAAAGCCTCGACGAATTTCACTAAGCAACGCGTCGACCAAATCACAAAGGTTAATTTCAATGAGTTACCATTGGATTCGGCAGTGAAGTATGTGAAGGGGGATGGTAAGCGCGTGATTGCGATCTTTGAAGATCCAAATTGCGGCTACTGCAAAAAATTCCGCCGTAGTTTGCAGACTCTCGATAATGTGACCATCTACACTTTTATGTATAACATTTTGGCCGATGACTCCGCGCAAAAGTCTCGTGATATTTGGTGCTCACCAAATCGCAGCAAGGCTTGGGATGAATGGATGCTGGAAGGTAAAGTGGCTCCGACCGCACCGGCCAATTGCCAAACCCCGAATGACAAAGTTTTCGCACTGGGGCAGAAGTTGCGTGTGACCGGTACGCCGACCGTGATCTTCACCGATGGTAGCCGTCTTCCGGGTATGGTCGATGTCAAGGCATTGGAAGATAAGTGGGCAAGCTTGAAAAATCCAGCACCGGCGGTCGCTGCGCGCTAAGTAAGATGGACTTTGCTGATTTGTATCCTCGCTGCATGCGGTGGGCTGAGTCAGCGAATCACAGATGAGTACTGTGGAGCGATCTGCACATCATCCTGCCCGCTGCCAAGCCATCGTTTTGGCAGCGGGGCGCGGGCAACGATTCGACCCCAGTGGTCAGCAATTCAAACTCAATCAAAAACTTAAGGATGGCGCGACTGTGATTCACCGCACGGTGGAGACGGTGGCGCAAGTGTTTTCCGAATTCCAAATCGTTGCCCGCGCTGCTTCGAACTTTGAGGCGCAGTTTTTGCAGCGATATGGCGCACATCTTCGCCTTTGCCCAGAAGCAGAAAAGGGTATGGGGCATAGTCTTGCATTTGGCGTTAGCCAGTTGGCTCCAGAGTGTGAAGCTTGTTTAGTAGTTTTGGCCGATATGCCTTGGTTACAGGTCACTACCTTGCAGCGTCTGCGTGCTCAACTCTTGCGAGATCTTGATGTCGCCACTACCACCATCATTGCTCCAACATATCAAGGCCAGCGCGGCCATCCAGTGGGCTTTGCTCGCGTGCATTTTGCCGATTTAATGAGCTTGCAAGGCGATCAAGGCGCACGGGCACTGCTGAAATCTTATCCCGTGCAAGAGATTGCTGTCGACGACGTCGGTGTGCTGCGCGATCTCGATACGCCTGCCGATCTCGGCTAGCTGAAGTATCTACACACCTCAATGTCTCAGTCTTCCCCGAATTCGAGGTAAAACATTGATTTTGCTTGATGGAGCGGGCTCTTTCTCTCGTTTTCGCCTAAAATAGTGGCTTCGTCGAAATATCCTTGCTGCGTTTGGTGCAGCTTTGTGTTGTGTTTGGAAATTATGAATACTTTAGATAAACAGTTTGCTACGCGTTTGGGTATTGCCGCTTTGTCGCCCTTCGTCTTGTTGATGTTGTTGTGCTGCGTCGTGCCTTTGGAAGTGGCCGAGTTCTTTGTTAGTGCGCAATTGGTGTATGGCATTGCGATCTTGGGTTTCTTGGGTGGTTTGCATTGGGGCTTGTCTTTCATCAGCAAGGAGCGCACAGTCGAAGATCTCAAGCGTGATTTATTGTGGGGCGTGGTGCCGACGATTGTTGCCTGGTTTTCGATGGCCTATATTTCCGGCGCTGCATTCTTGGTGCAAATGGCGGCCTTCATTTTCTCGTACCAGTACGATAAACGCATGTATCAACGTTTTGATATTCCGCCTTGGTTCTTGGAATTGCGTTTCCGTTTGACGAGCGTAGTGGTAGCGACGCAAGTTTTGATGTTCGTCATTTTTACCGTGCGTTCACACTAAACTCGGCGGTAGAAATCTACGCTTTATTTCGTAGTGAGTTTGTTTCAAAATGATCCTTGTGCTGCTTGCGGCCCAAGGATCTTTTTTATCCAGTTTCGAAAGTAGAGGGAGTCAGCGATGACGAATGTCTCGTATAAGATTAAAGCCAGCGACTTGGCTGCGCATTTGTTTGAAGTCAGTATTACCATCGCGACGCCCGCTGCTGATGGGCAAATTTTCTCATTGCCAGTGTGGATTCCCGGTAGCTACATGGTGCGTGAATTTGCGCGCAATATCGTGCAGATCAAAGCGCATTGCAAGGGCAAAAAAGTCGCGCTCAAAAAACTTGATAAAAGTACGTGGCGTGCTGCTCCGTGTGAAGGCACTTTGCAGCTAGAGTATCAAGTGTATGCTTGGGATTTATCGGTGCGCGCCGCCCATCTCGATCAGTCTCATGGCTTCTTCAATGGAACCAGCGTGTTTTTGTGCGCACAAGGTTTGGATCATCTGCCGCATGTGGTTGATATTCAAGCGCCCGAGGATAGGCACGCTGATGTGAAGAAATGGCGTGTGGCGACGGCCTTGCCAGAACTCAAAGCCAAACGCTATGGCTTCGGCACCTACATCGCCGCGAACTATGATGAGCTGATTGATCACCCCGTCGAGATGGGTGACTTCCAAATGATTAGCTTTAAAGCGCATGGCGTGCCGCATGATTTTGTGGTGACAGGGCGAGTACCGAATCTAGATTTGCCGCGCATCGCCAAAGACTTGCAGCAGATTTGTGAAGCGCAAATTGCCTTCTTCGAACCACGCAGCAAGCAAGCGCCGATGTCACGCTATGTGTTTATGACGATGGCCGTTGGTGATGGTTATGGTGGCCTCGAACATCGTGCTTCGACCGCACTGATTTGCAATCGCAGCGATCTGCCAGTGAAGCACAAAGATGAAATGAGTGAAGGCTACCGTAGCTTCTTGGGTTTGTGCAGTCATGAATATTTCCACACTTGGAATGTGAAACGTATCAAACCAGCGGCCTTCGCACCCTATGATTTGAACCAAGAAAATTACACGCGTTTGCTGTGGTTGTTTGAAGGCTTTACGAGTTATTACGATGATTTATTCTTGTGCCGTACTGGTTTGATTGATGAGCAAGCCTATTTCAAGTTAGTCGCCAAAACCATCAATCTCGTGCAGCGTGGCAGCGGTCGCAAGAAACAAAGTGTGGCGGAATCGAGCTTTGATGCGTGGACCAAGTACTATCGCCAAGATGAAAATTCACCGAACGCGATTGTGAGTTACTACACCAAGGGATCACTCGTTGCGCTTGGTTTGGATTTGCTGTTTCGTGCCGAAACACAGGGCAAAAAATCACTCGATGATGTGATGCGCGCTTTGTGGAAATCCTTTGGTAAAGATTTCTATGCGGAGACCAAGGGCGCCAGTAAGTCACCGCGCGGTTTGGATGAAAATGGTTTTGTGGCGGCCGTGATGGCAAGCACTGGCGTCGATGTCTCTAAGTTCGTTAAGCGTTATGTCGACGGTGTTGAGGATGTGCCTTTGGCCGATTTGTACCGCGACTTTGGTGTGAGTTTGGAAGCCTCAGAAGCGAGCAAGAAAGCCGCATTGAATGTGCGCCTCAGCAAGAGTGCAGGTGATTGCAAAATCGCCGCCGTATATGAAAACGGCGCCGCACATCGCGCCGGTTTGTCAGCCGGCGATGTGATCGCCGCCATCAATGGTTTGCGCGTTTCAGCGAGCGATGTCGACAATAGTTTGGCGACTGCCTTAGCGCCTTACCGCATCGGCGACACGATCCGTGTGCATGCCTTCCGCCGAGACGAATTGATGGAATGCGATGTGAAGTTGCAAGCTGATGATGTGCCGAGTTTTGGTCTTAAGTTGATTGAAGCTAAATCAGCGAAAGCGAAAGCACGTTTGAAGCGGCCATCGCAGGCAAAGTAAATGGAGCAAGCGCGAATTTCTGAGGCTTTGCCTGCATTCCCTTCTCCCGCAGGCGGGAGAAGGGTTAGGGATGAGGGGCGTTAAGCAAGTGAGCATAAAATTCATCGACGACACTCGGGAAATGAACGCTAGTAAATCAGCATCTCGCTAAGCTTAATCACCCTCATCCCAGCCTTCTCCCGCTTGCGGGAGAAGGAGCTTTCTCCGAATTCTGACCGGAATAGGTGTATCTATACTGAAGTGTATTCACCGCCGCCCAAACATCATCTGCTCGGCCAATTCTTGCTTCAAAGGCGAGATCAAATCAACCAAGCTTAGGCCCAATCCCAATCCTGCTTGTAGCACGCTGCCGTCGGCGCTGGCGGCGAATAGGCGTGCCATGCCATCGGTAATTTTGATGGTGCGTTGGCGATCACGCTCTTGGGTTTGCATGAATTTTTCGATGGCGATTTCGACTGGATCGCGTACTAACTGTTGCGCCAAAACATAGGCATCACGCAATCCTAAATTGAGACCTTGTCCCGCTACCGGATGCAAGGTTTGCGCTGCATTGCCTATCTTTACCGTGCGTCGTGTCGCATCGGCTTGGGCGTTGAGACCAAGGGCAAACACGAAGCGAGGCGAGACATTGAGGAATTGTCCGACACGATCGCCGAAGGCGGTCTGTAACGCTTGCAAAAACTCGGAGTCGCTTAATGATTGGAGTTTTTGCGCATGTTCAGGGCGGCAACACCACACCAATGAGTAACCCGCATCTTGGGGCAATAAAGCGATCGGGCCTTCTTCGGTAAAGCGTTCAAAGGCGCGATGAGCAATCGGAAGTGAGCACGATACGTGCGCAATGACCGCGCTTTGTTGATAGTCACGGTGCTGCTGTCGTTGCACTTGGTCACTGAAGATGCCGCCTTCGGCTTGGATCACACAGTCGGCAAAAAGCGGAGTGTGTTCAGCGAGGCAAATTTTTACTTTGGACCTAGCGTCATCGGATTCTTCTATCACCGAGACCAATTGTGGTCGCAAAACCTGAATGCCCGTTTGCGCAAGGCTGCGTTCCAGTGGTGCGATGATGTCACCATAGCGCGCGACATAACCTAAAGCCGGTAGTTGATAGTCGTTCGCTTGGATTAAAGTGCGACCGAAATGCCGGCGGCGACTCACATGAATTTCGCGAATCGCGGTCGCGTTCTGTGGGCTCGCCTGCCAGCGTTCTAACAGTTGTTGACTGCCATGAGACAGGGCGATGGTGCGTGCATCTTTACTCGCCTGTTCGGCGGTCTTGGCATCGATTAGCAAGATCTCAGAAGCCGCCACACCACCACGATGCAACTCTAAAGCCAGTGCTTGACCGACAGGGCCCGCACCACAAATCACAAAGTGAAAGTGCTTGTTCTGGTTTTCTGTAGAGTCGCTAAGGTGAAGATCAACGGCAGTCATCGTGGCGTATGTTTGTAGGGGTATCTCGATTAGTTTGCGATATTGTAGACAGAAATCTTTACTAGAGCTTGATGCCTCACAAATTGTCGCGGGACGTTCAGACTAACTGTAGCGATCAAAGGCTAGCCTTGACTAAGAATCTAAGCGCGCCGTCGGCATCGCTCGTAAAGGCGCATTCAAAGCCGCCAATTGATCTGGTGTGCCAAGGTTATGCCACTCGCCACGGTACAACTCGCCGCCGAGTTGGCCACGATCAGCTAAGTCGCGTAGCAAGGGACCGAGCTTGGCATGGGTGCCTGGCACGATATCTTTGAATAATTCAGGACGGTAGACGCCGATATTGGCGAAGGTCGCTTTCTCTTGACCCGCTTCGGCTTCATTGCGCAATCCCATCAAACTCAAAGCGAAGTCACCATTTGGATGGAAATCAGGATTCTTCACCATGTAGAGCCAAGCGACATCACGTTTATCGCGCGGATGCGGATTGCCCCACATATCATTGTCTTCGAGTGTACCGACGCAATCGGCGAAGTTAAAGTGCGGTATATAGATGTCGCCAGAAACCACAAGGAATGGCTCTTCATTCTCATTCGTTAATAGCGGCAAAGCTTTGGCAATGCCGCCCGCCGTTTCGAGTGCAGTACCTTCGGATGAGTACTGAATCTTGGCACCGAATTGACTACCGTCACCCAAAGCTTCCTCGATCATGTGACCGAGATGCGCGTGATTGATGACGATCTCGGTGATGCCCGCTTTGACCAAATTCAAAATATGCCAAACGATCAAAGGACGCCCGCGCACTTTGAGCAAAGGCTTGGGGCAAGTGTCTGTGAGAGGGCGCATACGTTCACCGCGACCGGCGGCGAGGATCATAGCTTTCATAGAGTTCTCTTATTTATCTGCGCTTGAAATTAAAAGGTATACCCAAACTTCGGCGCAGTATCTTCAATCGTATCGAGCAAACGCAAGAGCGGAATCAATTCGTTGTAACGATTTGCGGTTTTGCGCACGTAGTCCATGACGGTTGGTATGTCGTCGAGGTAGTGCGGTTTGCCATCGCGATGGGCGAGGCGGGCGAAGATGCCGAGAATTTTCAGATGACGTTGCAAGCCCATGTATTCGAAATCACGGTAGAAGCTGTCGATATCTGGTGGCACTGGTAAGCCTGCTTTCTTGGCTTTTTCCCAGTAGCGAATCGCCCAGTCGAGCACCATTTCTTCATCCCATTGCACGTAGGCGTCACGCAATAAGGAAACCAAATCGTAAGTCAGCGGGCCATACAGTGCGCCTTGGAAATCGAGAATGCCGGGGTTGCCTTTGTCGACCACCATCAAGTTACGGGAGTGGTAATCGCGATGAACGAAGACCAGCGGTTGCGCCACTACATTCGCCAAAATCGCGTCAAAGACTTTGTTCAGGCTGGCGGATTGTGCTTCTGTCAAAGTCACACCACGATGTTTGCTGATGTACCATTCAGGGAAGATCATTAATTCACGCTGCAAGAAAGCGCGATCGTATTCTGGCAAAACATCCGCTTGGCTTTGCGATTGCATCAAGACCAAAGACTCGATCGCATCCATGTAGAGTTTGTGGGCCGTGTCGTGATTCAACATGTGCGAGTACATGGTGGTGCCGAGATCGGTCAAGACCAAGAAACCTTGTTCGACATCTTGAGCCAGTACTTGCGGTACTGTCAGATGCATGGATTGAAAAAGTTCTGCGATCTTGATGAAAGGTCTGACATCCTCTGCCGGTTGAGGCGCGTCCATTACGATGAAGCTGGTGCCGGCGTTCGCTTTGATGCCATCGACGCGGAAATAGCGGCGGAAACTGGCATCGGCGGAAGCGGGGCGCATGCTGTCCAAATTGAGTTTGGGCGCGCTCAGGCTTTGTAACCATTGTTTCAAGTCGACGAGGCGTTGATCGTTGTTGGTATTTTGGTCAGACATAGTAATTCCATCAAAATCGGTAAAAAGCATTATCGGGCTTGGACGATCATAAGGTTTTGATAATCGTTTGGCCGTCAATGGCTTGCGCGAGCGGACAGCAGAATCGACAGGGAGATCAGCATTGTTATCCAACCATCAGGGTGTTTCCGCCTATAATAAGCGTTTTTGCATAGCCAGCTTGGCGCGGGGCTCACGAGGAGCCTTGGTTTGAAGCGCTTACTTACCCGCTAAGCCTTGCCACGTCGTGTGGTTAGCCATGCGACCTAACAATTACGATGAAATGCCAATCACTGATTACGACATCCGTCTGCAGCGACATCCAGTAAAACCCGTATTATCGCACTCGGCGGCTATGTTTCCTACGTTTGCAAAGACGGTTTTGGCAGGTTTACTCTGTTCGGCCTTTTCCTCGGCCTTGGCGCAGGACGTGAATGCGCCCAAAAACCAAGAAAATGTCAGTAAAAAGACCAGTTCTGCATCTAAAAAGAAACAAGTTGAAGTGAAACCAGTTGATCCTGCGAGCTTGCCGACGGTGGTTCAGGCGATTAGCATTAGCGGGCAACCTGAGGGGCAGATTCAACTTGAAGAACAGGTTGAGGTGACGCGTGGCGACACCAAGATGACAGCCGACCGTGCAACATATCAACAAACGCTTGATCAAGTTGATGCCTCGGGCAATGTACAGCTGCAGCGTGGCGAGGATTGCTATACCGGCCAGTTGCTACGATTCGTGATGGAAACCAACGTTGGTTATGTACTCAAGCCTAGCTATTACTTGGCACGCAATAATGGGCAGGGTAAAGCTGAGCGCATCGATTTCGCCAGTGAAGAGCGCTCCAAGGTTACCAATGGCACCTATAGTACTTGCCAAGGTCTCGATCCTGACTGGTACCTCAAAGCAGAAACCTTAAATCTCGATACCGGTTTAGATCGTGGTGTCGCCGGTAAATCGGTGGTGTATTTCAAAGGCGTGCCGATCTTGGCGACGCCAGCTTGGTTGGATTTTAGTTTTCCGCTATCAGGAGCGCGCCACTCAGGTATTTTGCCACCTATTGTTGGCCATTCGAATAAAGGCGGTATTGAGTTCGGCTTACCTTATTACTTCAATATTGCGCCAAATCGTGATGTGACCGTGCGTCCGAAAATGATTGCGCGTCGTGGCTTGCAGCTTGGTGTTGAAGGACGTTATCTTGGCGAGACCTATGCCGGTGAAACGGCGATTGAAGGTATTTCGGACAAACTAACGGGTACCACTCGCTATGCCATCAATTCGATTCACAACCAGAAGCTGACGCCGCAGGCGGTGTTCTCGTGGAATTTGAATCGTGCTTCGGATAACGATTATCCAGCAGATTTCTCTAATTCGACCACCAAAACGGCGCAGCGCTTGCTCTTGCGTGAAGTTGGTCTGGATTATTACGGTTCGATTTGGAATGCAGCTTTGCGTTCGACCAGTTATCAAGTATTGCAAGACCCCAGCGCGCCGATTACTTTGCCTTACGAACGCTTACCACAGTTGAGTTTTCATGCTGGTCAAAATGATGTTTTTGGTTTGGATTGGTCTGTCGATGCGATGGCCACACGATTCTGGCATCCGACCTTCGTGCGCGGTAATCGTGCGGTGATTAATCCGCAAGTTTCCTTGCCTTGGATACAGCCCGCATTCTTTGTCGTTCCTAAGATTTCGTTGCATGCGACGCAGTATCAACTCGATAATCCGGCTTTAGGGCAGGCAAGTAGCTATCAACGTACGATTCCGAGTGTTTCGCTTGATACGGGAATTGTTTTCGAACGATCCACCGATATCTTCGGCAAATCGCTCACGCAAACGCTGGAGCCACGTTTGTTTTATGTGAACACGCCCTATCGTGATCAAAGCAAACTTCCTTTGTTTGATACTGCGGTAGCAGACTTTAACTTTGCGCAGATTTTTAGCGAAAATCGTTTTACTGGTCATGATCGTATCGGTGACTCCAACCAAGTAACGGCCGGCGTTGTATCGCGCTTTCTCGAAGAAGACGGTACCGAGCGCTTCAAGTTCGCACTAGGTCAGCGCTTCTATTTCAACACGCAAAAAGTCAGTCTTGATGGTAAAACAAACCCAAGTCGCTCTGATATTTTATTGGCAGGGAATGGCCAGGTTTCACCGCATTTGAATGTTGAAGCAGCTTTGCAAGTGAGTCAGACCGATCGACAGTCGGTACGTTCTAGCTATGGCATACATTGGGAACCTGAAGAGAAGAAATTACTGAATCTACAGTACCAATTTCAGCGCGATGTGTTGAAGCAGATCGAAGTTTCGGGACAGTGGCCAATTTCACATCGTTGGTACGCGGTGGGTAAGAGCAATTACTCCTTGTTGAATCGCAAATTGGTTGAAGGCTTGGCCGGCTTGGAATACAGAGCCGATTGCTGGGCCTTGCGCTTTGTAGCACATCGTTTTGCTACAACCACCCTCAATAATAATTCGGGGTTTGCGATTCAGTTGGAGTTGACTGGTTTAGCACGTCTTGGCTTCGGCTCAAATCCGGTCGAGACCTTGAAGAAAACGATCTCGGGCTATCGTCCGAACTCGGATAATTAAAGAGCGGAGGGAGAGAATTGCATTGCCCATGAGCATTGCTGAATGCCTTGGTTTTACGCTTCTCTGATATCCGTGTATATTGCAGCTTTCGCAGTTGTTTGGCGAGGCTGTTTGCGTGAGTCGTGCTCGATTTTTGGTGCGTTTCACATTTAATTTTGACAAAACTTATTTGGTTTGTCTTTGTAGATTTTTGGATGACTATGCGACACATTTTGCAAATGAATCAAACGACGCGTTCTGTTTCAGTCGGTATCTCTTCTGCTTTGCTCAGCGTTTTTCTATCAAGTCAGGTGATGGCACAGTCAAGCTCACCAGTGGCTCCTTTGGAAGACGCAACACCAAAGAAAACTTCTTCAAGAAAAGCCAATAAACCAATTTCTGTGAACGGAATCGCCGTCGTAGTCGGCGATGAGGCGATTACAAACTTGGAACTCAATGACCGTATCAATACCATTGAACGTAGCTTGAAAGCCCAAGGCACAACGCCGCCAGATCGAGCTGAGATCCAAAAACAAGTTTTGGAGCGCATGATCCTTGATCGCTTACAAATTCAACTCGCCAAAGAGCAAGGTATGCGGGTTGATGACATTATGCTCGATCGATCACTGCAGCGTATGGCGGAGTCGAACAAAATGAGTTTGCAGGATCTGCGTAATCAAGTTGAGCGCGAAGGAACGCCGTTTGCCCAATTCCGTGAAGATATTCGCGATGAAATTCTGATGCAACGTATTCGCGAGCGTGAGGTTGATAGCAAGATTCAAGTTTCCGAGTTAGAGATTGATAACTTCTTGGCAGCCGAGGAAATTGCACCAAGCAAGAACCAAGAAATTAATCTTGGGCACATCATGGTTCGTATTCCTGAGAATGCGAGCGCGGAAGTGATTGCACAACGCCAGGCGCGCGCTCAAGAAGCCTATAAGCGTTTGCGAATTGGTGAGGATTTCGCCAAATTAGCAGCGACCTACTCTGACTCGGTTGAAGCCTTGAAAGGCGGCGAGGTTGGGTACCGCGAGCAAGATAAGATCCCTCCACTGTTTATGGAAGCGGTGAACAAAATTTCCTTTGTGGGTGGATATACAGAAATTATCCGTAGTCCAAACGGTTTCCATATTTTGAAGCTGCTTGGTAAGCGTGATGCCGCGCCTGTCGTCGACATGAAAGGTCAGCAGTCTAATGTACGTCATATCTTGATGCGTCCGTCCCAGAATATGACGGCCACACAAGTGAAATCGATTTTGCTCGACTTGAAGCAAAAGATCATGAACAAAACCGCGACCTTTGAAGAGTTGGCGAAAACTAATTCGATTGATACTTCAGCCTCAAAAGGTGGCGAATTAGGGTGGGTCTACCCAGGAGATACCTCGCCAGAATTCGAAGCAGCAATGAATGCATTGGCATTGAATGAAGTGAGCGACCCCGTAGAGACACAGCTGGGTTTTCATATTATTCAGGTGACAGAGCGCAAGCAAACCGAAGATTCGATCGAGAAGAAACGTTCACAAGCACGCCAAGCGGTTCGTGCCCGCAAATCCGACGAGGCCTTGCAAAGCTGGTTGCGTCAATTGCGTGATCGTGGTTATGTGGAGTTCCGTACGGAAAACAAATAATGTCTTCTTCATTGCCGGTCATCGCAGTTACCGTTGGTGAGCCTGCAGGTATAGGCCCAGAAATTTCCTTATTGGCAGCATGGGACTTACGTCACGAAGTGCGTCCTGTTTTACTCGGCGATGCGGCCTATCTGGCAATGTTGGCGCAAGAGCTAGATCGCGACATGCGCTTGATGGGCGTTTCGCAACAAGCCTTGCGTAATAATGGTTTGCCTGGTTGCGGTAAAGATCAAATTACCGTGATTGATTGTCCTCTCAATGCCCACGTGGTGCCAGGACAACTCGATGCACGCAATGGTCGTGCTGTACTGCAAACACTCGATGTCGCTATCGAAGCAATTCAACTGCAGTGGTGCGATGCGATGGTTACTGCACCGCTGCAAAAGAGTACCATCAATGATGCAGGTGTCGCTTTCACTGGTCACACCGAATATCTCGCCGAGAAAACGCAGACTGCCCAAGTGGTGATGATGTTGGCCTGCGAGGCGAGCACTACGCTGGCGCAGCCCTTACGCGTGGCTTTGGCCACCACCCATTTGTCATTGCGTGAAGTGCCCGACGCAATTGAGTTTCAATCATTGCTGCGTACGCTGACTATCATTGATCAAGATTTACGGCAGAAGTTTGGGATTGCTAAGCCACGCATTTTTGTCACTGGACTCAACCCGCATGCCGGCGAAAATGGCTACATGGGACGTGAAGAAATCGAAGTGATTAATCCTGTCATTCAGCATGCGCGTAGCTTAGGCATGGATGTGCGCGGCGCTTTCCCGGCTGACACTTTGTTCCAGCATAAATATCTCAAAGATGCCGACTGTGTGTTGGCGATGTATCACGATCAAGGTTTGTCGGTATTGAAATTCGCCAGCTTTGGTTTGGGTGTCAACATCACTTTGGGTTTGCCTTTGATTCGCACTTCGGTTGATCATGGCACTGCTTTGGATTTGGCAAAACTTGGTATCGGCTTGGCCGACGCTGGCAGTATGAAAGTAGCGATTCGCATGGCGGCTGACATGGTGAAGCGACAAGCCATGATGACGCAAG
>CAYWNE010000107.1:0-14175 GCA_964459555.1 uncultured Burkholderiaceae bacterium
TGCGTCGCCTTCTTTTGCTTACTTTTCTTGGCGAAGCAAGAAAAGTGAGTGGCCGTCGGGCCACACCCGACCTGAGGACGTCTCTTGGGCGTGCAGGTCATCTTGGCTCAATAATTGATCGAAATTAATGACAATGAAACGTGCGTAGTTGAGAACTAAATCAAAGTGCAAGGCGTTGGACTTGCCAGTTGAAGATGCGACCCTAGGGCACGTAAACAAGATCGATTCTGATCGAATAGCCGTCATCAACCTCAAAAACACGCGCACTTAAAACCAAATCGCTCGCACCTTCTTCCTTTGTCCATAAATCAATCAAAACGCTCCAGTACGATCCCATAAAAATACAAACGGATGTCTCCCAGGTTTCTGGAGGAAGCTCAATCAGCGTGCAGCCGTAGTCAGCAATATACGCTTCGATCTGAGATGCGGTTTCATTTGAGACTTCTAAGACGCCTTCAATTTGATTTAAAGACTTGTAGTCAGCATTTGCTAGAGCGGTGACAATGCGCACGAAAGTTGGGCGCCACGAGCTAGGTATTGGTTGCTCATGCTCGCATTCTTTGATGACGGCAAATTCTGTTTCAGGCATAGCTAATTTTTTTGCGTTGAATTAAAAATAGAGTGCCGCAGCCTACTCACCTCAATGAAAAAACAAATAAGCCACAAAAATCGCCGCAACCACCCCAGCCAAATCCGCCAACAAACCTAGTGAAATCGCATAACGCGTTTTGCGTATGCCGACTGATCCAAAGTACAAAGCGACGATGTAGAAAGTAGTATCTGCCGAACCTTGGAAAATACATGCAAGTCGTCCGAGGAAGGAATCGGGACCATAGGTCTTCATGGTGTCGATCATCATGGCGCGTGAGCCGCTACCGCTAAGTGGTCGCATTAATGCGGTTGGCAGTGCTGCTGTGAAATCGGTGTTGATTCCGATTTGTCTAAAGACCCAATCGAAGCCCGATACAATCAAACCAAGTACGCCGGAATTGCGTAGTACGCCGATGGCCACGAGCATACCGACCAAATAGGGAATAATTGTGATCGAGGTATTGATGCCACCTTTTGCGCCTTCGATAAAAGCTTCGTACACGTTAACCTTCTTGCGCATGCCTCCCACTAGAAAAGCGATGATGATGGAGAAGAGGAGCAGATTGGCGGTTAGCTTGGAGAAGACTTCAAGTTCTGCGCGAGTTAAGCATTGACTGAGGTACCACACCATCAGGATGATGAAGCCGCTAAGACCGCCTAACCAGCCCATGACTACGCGATCAAATAAATTGATGCCTTGGCGAATCGCAACGGCGACTAAGCCTACCATCGTTGCGACATAAGTCGAGATGATGCATGGAATAAAAATATCCGAAGGGTCAGCTGCACCCAACACCGCGCGCTGCGCCATGATCGCTAGAGGAATCAGGGTTAAGCCCGAGGTGTGCAAAACCAGAAACATAATCTGCGCATCGCTGGCTTCGTCTTTGTTTGGATTCAGGGTTTGTAAGCTTTCCATTGCCTTGAGACCAAATGGTGTCGCCGCATTGTCGAGGCCTAGTAAGTTCGCAGAAAAATTCATCACCATGTGACCATTGGCGGGATGATCCTTCGGCACACCTGGGAAAATACGTTGGAAGAAGGGGGCGATAATTTTTGCCAGCCAATCAATCGCGCCCGCTTTCTCGCCGATGTTCATAATGCCTAGCCACAAAGTCATGACACCGGCCAGTGGTAACGCTATTTCCATCACGCCGACGCGGGCTGAATCAAAAGTGCCATCCATGATGCGCTTGAAGACTTCGGTGTCACCGAAGAACAGCCATTGCGCCAAAGCGGCGATGAAGCCGACGATGAAGAAACCGATCCAGATGTAGTTGAGTGCCATGGTGTCGTCTTTGCTGAATGAATGTCGTTTTTGTTGTGCTTACTTTTGGGTTTCTTGTGCGCTTTTCTTACCGTAGTCGGCATCGACTTTGATCCACGCCGTTAGCAAGAATCCGGGGATGGTGCAGAGACAGACCCAGAGGAAGAAGTGCGGATAGCCAAAGAAGGTCGAGAGTTTGCCACTGAACATGCCGGGGATCATCATGCCCGCCGCCATAAAACCGGTGCAGAGTGCGTAATGAGAAGTCTTGAGTGGACCGTCGGCGATCATCATCAGCACCATCAAAAAGGCAGTGAAGCCAAAGCCATAGCCAAATTGTTCGACTGCGAGTGCCGCTGAAATCACCGTCAAACTTTCTGGTTGGGCATAGGCCAAAAACAGAAAAGCGAGATTCGGCAAATGCACTGCCGCCATCATAGGCCATAACATTTTACGCAAACCAAAACGCGAAATCAGCCAACCACCGAGTAAGCCACCGAGCGTCAGAAAACCGATGCCGACGATGCTGTACGCCAAACCAAAGTCATGATTCGATAGACCGAGACCGCCTTTGTCGCGCGGGTCGAGCATAAATAAACTGACGACCTTCAAAGCCTGCGACTCACCTAAGCGGAACAGCAGAATGAAGGCTAGTGCGATACCAATATCCTTTTTAGTGAAGAAGGCGCGGAAGGTCGCAAAGAATTCGCGCACGACTTCTGCAACACTCACTTGCTTGCCATGCACTTCCAAAATGCTTTTGTCATCGCTCGGTTTTGGCAAAGCCCATAGATGATAGAGCGCTAAGGCGATCAAGATGAAGGCCAGTACCTGGAATACGATCGCCCATGTACTGGCCCAGTTTCCGGTGTAGGCGAACAGGCTGTCAGAGGCGAGGGTAGGAATGCCACCGCCGATGATATTCGCGATACGGTAAAACATACTGCGCACGCCGATAAAACTCGCCCGTTCGGCCGGCGCTAAACCGAGCATATAAAAACCATCGGCGGCGACATCATGTGTCGATGAAGCGAAGGCGATCAACCACAAGACCGCGAGACTGATAAAGAAAAAGTGTGAAGTGTGCAAACTCAGCGAAAGCGCAAACAAACTGGCACCAATCAACATTTGCGTGAGGATGACCCAAAAGCGTTTGGTCTTAAAAATATCAACCAAGGGCGACCACAAAGGTTTGATCACCCACGGCAAATACAACAAGCTGGTATAAAACGTGATCTCGCTATTGGAGACACCAAGGTTTTTGTACAGCACGCTCGAGAGACTCTGCGCGACGATGAAAGGAATCGCGCCGAGAAAAGCGAGCGTTGGCACCCACCACAGGCCGTGGCGTTGATTCGTGCTGTTCAGCGATTGGTCTGCGCTCATGGTCTCGTCCCAGCATTTGTGTTGTTGGGGGCAGGGCTAGCAGGTGCTTTGCGCGTTAAGACTTCCAACATGGCCGCAGTTTCGGCATCGATATTGCCATCAAACAGAGTAGGGCGGTAACGCATTTGAAATGCCGTGATGACATTTTTGGTTTCTTGATCGAGCTTGCCGGTTTGCGGCGTAGCATAGCCAAACTCGGCTAATTTTTTCTGCATCCACACGACGTCGGGCAACTGTGCTTCAAAGACGAGTTTTTGTTGGGCGACTTGCTGCTCATCGGGCCACAGAATTAAACCCGCCTCGGCGAATCGCTTCCAAGGAAAGTAAGGGCCGGGGTCACTCTTGCGTTGTGGGGCGATATCAGAATGACCTAACACGAATTCAGGTTTGATTTGATGACGGGCGACGATGTCTTTGGCGAGCATAATGACAGCGTCGATTTGCTGCTGTGGAAAAGCAAAGTAACGGCGACCTTCAGGTGTTTCTTCAAATCCGGTGTTGACGATCTCGATACCGATAGAACTGGCGTTGAGTGCCGTGTAGTTCTTCCAACTGCTGAGACCCGCGTGATAAGCCATCTTGTTTTCGTCGACCAATTGATACGCGCGCGGTTTCTCTTCATTGCTGACCAAGTAATGTGCACTGACGGCTTGCTCACTCAAGACCTTCAAGGATTTGTCATGATCAAGGGCGGTGTAATGCAAAATCAAAAAGCGTACGCGGCTTTCCTGCGCTTTGGCGCTGATGTGTGTATCGATTTGATTCAAATTGAAGCCCGTGCTGACGCAGCCGCTGAGCAAGCTGCTCAAGGCCAGCATACTCATGAATAAAACCGAACGTGTAGAAGATTTGCTGAACTTCATCGAGCTTGTAGAAGTTTTCATCATTGTGCATCTCGTAAAGCTAAAAAGGCTGCAGCGTGGTGCGCAGCATTGCTAGGATAGTGGACTACTGTCTCGGCGGGAAGATGTTGCTCGAAACTATGGGCGATGATGGGGTGGAGTTCGCGTATGCGCCCCGCCAGCGCCAATTCGCGCAGACCGAAGCGTCGCGTTAAGAGTTCGGCGAGGCGTGCTAGTTCGATGCCGGCTCGCGTCAGTATGCCAGCTGCATCTCTATCCTCATCGGCACACGCTGCCACGGCTAAAGCCAAGCGTCCGACTTGGCCTCGACTACCTTGGTACAAAAAATGGCGCGAACTGGCCCAATCACTGCCACCGATATGTTCAAACACCGACTGCGCCAGGATCGATTGTTGCCACCAGCCCGGTTGTTCGTCTTCGCGGCGCCAAATGTGTTTCAAGGCTTCGCGCGCAATCCAATAACCACCGCCCGCATCATCCAAAATATAGCCATGACCACCCACGCGGTGGAGTTGTTGTTCATGGTCGATAAAAGCACCGATCGAGCCAGTGCCAGCGTAGATCAAATAACCGACACCGGCATCGAAGGCATTGTAGTAAGCGATCTCGATATCGTTGTTGGCGCGGATATGTTCAAGCGGGCAAGCGAAGGCTTGTTGCAAGAGTTCTCTAACGATCAATTGTTGATCCGCACCGAGCAAGCCGGTGATGCCGGCGCAAATCTGCAGCGGCGTGCTGTCCATGTCATTTTCAAATGGCACCTGCGCCCATAATTGCTGGGCGATTTCTTGGAACAACAAGAGCAAGTTGCCGCGCACTTCTGGATTCTGTAGATGCAAGGCGGTGCTGCCATGCGTCACACCCTCGGCGATAATCTGCGCGTGGTTCGTCATCAATGCCGCCCAACGAGTTTGGCTACCACCCATGTCGATACCGAGGCAGAGACGCGGTTTAGTTTGGAGTGACATTGTGCGTGATGCGAAATCCAAAGGATGTCCTCTTTTGAAGTGGTTGATAGTGTTGGTGAAAAAAGCGAAAAACTGCGGCGAAAAACAGAGGTTCCTAATAGCTTAGTTCGGGCTCATCGCCCATTCATGTCAGCGGCCTTTTTGCTACAGTGCAGCAAGTGTTGGAGTCGCGCCGAATGAGAGTGGCCAAGCCTGCGTGGTATTATCTTCGAATTCGCTGCGTTTGCCTTTATTAATCTTGCAAATATCGCGGCTTTTTTGATCAAGTTTCGACGAGTAAGCGATGTCCACCACTATCCACCCCACCTCATTGCAATTTCAATGCAGCCAATTCACTGCCCTAGAAGCGGGGCCCAAGGTCTTGATCACGGGCGCAGTCCATGGTGACGAGACCTGTGGCACCGTTGCGATTCGTCGCATCATCGCCGAATTGGCAGAAGGTCAGTTGGTGCTGCAGCGCGGGCAGGTGAGCCTGGTACCGGTAACAAATCCCAAAGCCTATGCGAGTGGCACACGTTTTGGTGATCGCAATTTAAATCGCCTCTTGCAACCGGTTGAGCAAGTTAAAGAGTTTGAAGATCAAGTCGCCAATTGGCTGTGCCCGATGATGGCGCAACACGAGATTTTGCTCGATCTCCATTCTTTCCGTGACGCTGGCCAGGCCTTTGCGATGATGGGACCAGAGAACAATGATGGCCCGATCGAGGCCTTCAAATATGCCCGCGAAGAAGAAGCCTTCGCCCTGTGTTTGGGTGTGCAAAGATATGTCGACGGCTGGCTCAGCACCTATAGCTCATGGTTGAGCCGCCACGGCAAAGACGACTACTGGAAATTCGGCGTCGGCACCACAGAATACATGCGTTCCATCGGTGGTTATGCGCTCACTCTAGAATGCGGCTCACACCGCGATCCACACAGCCCCGAAGTCGCCTACCGCGCCATCCGCAACGCCCTACACCACTTCGGCATGCTGCCTTACGAACACGCCACCGATTTGCAACACGCGCGCGCTCAAGCTGAAATGCTCAGCCTTTACCATGTGGTTGATCGCCTCCATGAAAACGATCAATTCAGTCAAGACTGGCGTAGCTTCGACGCTCTTAAAGCCGGTGATTTGATTGGCACCCGTGCCGATGGCGCAGAAGTGCGGGCCGAGGTCGATGGCTACATCGTGTTTCCTGATACCCATGCGGCAGTTGGCAGCGAATGGTTTTATTTGGCGCGAAGGACTGAGCGTTTGCGGCAGAGACCTTGAACGCGATGTTCGTTTTGAGGCCTTGAGTCGTTTTTCGAGCGGGATTGTATCCACTTATGCCTAGTAAAAAAATTCAACGTCCGGCCAGCAAGGCTGAACTCGAACATCTCCAAAAGCTACTGAAAGGCAGCGCAACGACGGCCGGTCGGTGGCGGCAAGGTATAGAGAATGCTTTGGTTTTGTGGGCAGTAAGCTTGATGGGCGTGGTTCTGATCTGGTTGCCTTGTGCTTGGTTGGCTCGTAAGATATTGGGGCTAGAAACTGGTATGCGGAGCCCAGCAGCTTTGTGGATACTCGGTATCTCTTTACCGCTATGCGGGTTGTATGCTGCTGTTTCAAGTTTTCGGTGGATCTCGTCTTGGAAGGATAGGCGACCGCAGCTGGAGTCTGATATTGAAAAGGCCGAGGTTGTTGAAGAACACTACCATTTTGTTGAGGCAAAGCGATTTCAAGAGCAGGAGCATGGCGGCTTGATGTACTTCTTACGAACTGCGGATGACAAAGTGCTGACGCTGTTTGATTACGAAAGCCAAGAATTGGGGGCGAATGGCAAAGATCCTCTGCAGAGTCAATTTCAACCGAAGTCAGAGTTAGTGATGGTGCGTACACCCGCAACGGGTCTCGTCATTGGTCAAAAGTTCTCAGGCGAAGTATTGAACGTGGGAGAGCCTATCGTCCTCGAATTGGCGCCAGATCGTTGGCCCGAATCAGAAGCATATTGTAATATCCCTTGGATAAGGCTTGAATCAAAGTTAGGGCAGAACGAGAAGTGATGGTTCGGCGTCGTGAATGTGGTGATTATGAATATCTGAACGTAATCGCATGCACGAATCGCTTCAGGTCTTGAAATCAGGGACGGAATTATTAACTGAAGCGTAGTAGTAGAGTCCTTGGAAATCCGCATTCGTGCGATTACACTGCGATCGTCGCACCTACTCGCTAAACCGTCGATAGATCTTTATGCCTAATATCATGAATCTGGAAATTCAAGCCATTTGGTACGTCGAACTTAACGAAGTACAGGAAGAGGTGCGATCAATTGAGGAGTTGAACCGAGTTATTGGCAGACTTGAGACTCTGCGTTCTGGTCGTCTATGGGTAGGACGCGACGGCGTGCAGCGACCTTGGTGGCAAAGATTTTTGGGGGCGCAGCCACGGTATGTTGATGCTTTATTCTCGTTGGAATGGTTTGATCAGTACGCATGTCTTATTTTTTATGATGAGCGTTGGAGTGAGTATCGAGTGCTCGACGATACCATGCCAGTTTTTCCAGTTGAAGAAGTGCGTTCAAAAATTTCTCATGGGGAGCTGCAAGCTTACTCGGTTGAAGAGTGTATGAAAAAAGATCGTGCTATCGCTGCTATACAGGAGTTTGTGGATCATGGGTCAAGGCCGAATTGGCTCAAGTATCGTTATGTCGCTTGAGCTCAAAAAAACTTGACGTCGTGGATCCGACCACCTTAGCGCATTTGCACGTTCGCTGAATTTGATTTACAAAGCATAATCGCCCGTATGATTCGATTCTGCTTTCGAAACAAAGAATCTTGTACACACAATGGAATAAGTAATTCTTGTTAAAGGACTCGTGATTATTTTCTAGATGCTGAGGGTAATGAAATTCGTGGCTGGTGCAGGGCATTCGACCAACGAAAGGACGCAGCCCAAATTCCTAAGTCGCTGGCAACATCGATTTGCGTGAGCTTATATATTGATTGATAGGATAGGCGAAGCATGTGCTTGAACTTAACTACAAAACCAGTGGCGGAAACTGTCCTTCAGATCAAATGCTTTTCAGAAAAAACACAGGATGAGTGTTCTCTATCTGTTAGTCACTAAGCAGAGAATCATTTGAGGCGGATATGAGGGTGAATCGGTTTGCAAGAAATTTATTTGGTGAATCTTGTTTAAATGTCGGAGGAAGTGATGCGAATGATCAAAGAGTTTTTATTTTTTTCGGTGTTGGGTGGGTTTCTGGTAGCAGCAAATGTTCACGCGGCAACGGCACCACAGTGTCCATTTACACCTGAGTACTTGAAAGAGCAACTCGGGCAAACATTTTCCAATGGTGTGCCAGAGAACGGCATTATTGGTAAAGCCTGTACTTATAAAGCGAATGGAATCAAACTCTGGATAGATGCCGGACCAATGCCTGTACCTAGTGCGGAAATGTGGCGAAAGATGTCGGGTGCTCCGGGCACAAAATGGAGTGTCGTCGCCGGAGATCCAGATAAAGCCGTGCATGAGATCGCTCCACCAGGTGTTAGCCCGTTTCCAGCACTTAGTTATGAACGATCTGGCTGGTTAATAAGTATTGTGATTACTGGAGTGGAAGGTAAGTCGGCTGTTGAAACCTGGAACGCTAAACTTCTTAAGTTACGTCGCATACCCTGAGTTAAAATTCTTGTGCGAGATAGAACGCATAGCCACTATCGAGCACTAAATTGTAAATTCGGCGGAGGACAGAGCTTGAGTTTCGAGTCTTTGGATGGTGCATGCCTACCCAGGCTTCAGGCACCGAGCTTATGCGGTAATCTACTGTTTGGGAGATGGGTTCTACTCGCCTTGTTTTTCGTCTTCCTCGCTGGCCCAGCCTTTGCGTATCAAGACGCCTTACCAAAGGAGGGACGAGCCACATTGTTAAGCTACTTCCCAACTGCAGATCTTAATCAGACAAAATGGGCGCTTGGCGATCTTGATGGAGATGGTCTTGATGATTTGGTGATTCTGGTCTTTTACCCCAAGTACAGTGAGGAGTTGGGACAATCAATCATGATGGAGCGACTACTTATTCTGCATCGAACGAAGGAGCGGTTTCAGCTGGTGGCGCAGTCCCTCGATTGGGAAGACCATGATCGACGCTATGATGACATTAGTATCACTGGAGGCGTCTTGACGCTGTTGATGGAGGGAGCTGCGTCTTGCTGCGCTCATTATTCGCATGAGCTTAAATTTAAATGGCGCGCCAATACATTCTTGTTGATAGGCGAGGAACAGGTGGAAGCTGGGCGGGACGCTCGCGATAAGCAGTATTCAAGTCGAAAGAGCATCAATTATCTAAGCAAACAAATCAGCGAATCTGGAAGAAAGCTGAAGAAGCGTTTTTCGGACGAAGCATTGAACCTTGAGAAATTCAGTTACGATAACTACCAACGGCAATTTAAGAGCGCCGAGCTGAAGAACTAATCAAAGAAAACGAGCACACTTTTCGATGCCCATGAAAAAACAGTCCATATTTTTCTGTTCATATGTTTTGATGGCACTCATATCTTTTTCGGCTCATGCACAAAATTCTTGGGAACGTCCAGCAGGCTGGAAAGTGCTATTGAAACTACACAGCGATGTGGATAGAGATGGGCGCAAAGATCAGATTATCTTGCTCGAAAAAGCCGACCCTCAAAACATCAAAGAGAACGCCGATGCGGGCGAAGGTGTGACCGCGAATTTTAATCCGCGTCGTTTGCTTGTCCTTCTCAATAAAGATAAATCTTTTCAAGAAATTTTTCGTCGTGATGATCTTATCCCCAGTGCGAGCGATGAACGTGCGCCATGCATGGGTGATCCCTTAAATTCAGGTGGCATTTCGAGTGATCGAGGTCGGTTATCGATTCACTTTAATTGGTGGTTTAGTTGTGGTAGCTACGAAACTTCAGATCAGATCTGGGAGTTCCGCTACGAGAAGCAACGCTTCAAATTGATTCGCTATGAACATGCTTTCTTTAGTCGATTCGACGGGCAATCGACCAAGCATCAGTTCGATCTGTTGAACCATCGTAAGACCACAACCTCAGAAAAACTGACCGGCGACCCAAGCAAACCGCTTGTCAAGAGAATACCGTTCAAAGTGAACCAAGAATTCTATTTAGACGAAATGGTGTTGGATTGCACGAGGGCAGAACAAGGCGAGAGATCTGCGTGGTGTGAGGTACTTAAATAGGTGCAAATCGCAAAACGCATAATGTGTCCCCAGCATAATTTGAAATCATAGAACTTCAGACACGCCGCATTCAGAAGGCGTGCGCTATGACAAAGATGATTCTGCGGTTACACTGTCGCGATTGCCGCTATCAATCACTTTAGAAATCAAGCATTCATTATCATGAGATCGAGCCTCAGAGAAACGATAATCGCAGTTTGCGATAAAAAAATAGAAAGCAAAGGCGAAGGTGTTGGCCTCTCGTTTTATGCTTTCTTCGCCAATAAAAATGATGATCCAGAATTGCTCATGGAAGCCGCTCACTGGTGGATTATGGAGCATAGATTAGATCATTTTGAGAAAGCCAAGAAGATACGCGAGATGGTCGCGGCGAATCTCTAAGCGATGATTAAAGTTTGAAGTTTTTTCTTTGCGGAGAATGTGTAAATGTCCCTATCCGAGCTTAAGCAGTTTTTGTTGTGGAGCACATTCATTAACTATGGCATTCTTCTTGTATGGTTTGCTGCTTTCGTGACAGCGCATGATGCTCTGTATCGACTTCATTCACGCTGGTTCAAAATTTCAGTCGACAGTTTTGACAAGATTCACTATGCAGGCATGGCGGTTTATAAAATCGGTGTGATGCTGTTGAATTTGGTGCCTTGCTTGGCACTCTGCCTTGCTTCAATTTAGCGACCATTGGTGAAATGTATTTGTCTTGTACCGCGCTACTGGCAGCGTTTTCTTGAGTGCAGCAAGGCCGATTCATTTGTTGCGGTGATGAACATCGCTCTTAAAGAACTTGCATTTTTGGCAATTGATCGTTTATCCTAAGGCGCGGATGTCTACTCAAGAATCGCACTTAAAAGTTCACACTGCAGTTTGACGGGCAGAGCGATCATGGCGTGGCATTCTAGTTGGATTTCAGGTGTCGATATCGGCACCAAACCTCAAGGGACTGAGGCGAGTAATGATAGGTAAATATGCGTATCGACTTTCTTACGCGATGATCATCATCGGCGCAATTGGATTGTATGATCATTTCTTTGAAGAGCCTTCAAAAGCGCCTGGCTTAGCGATACCACTCATTTTTATTGTGGTTGGAGTTATTGCATCGCTCTTGCTCCGAGATCGAGAGTAGTTCGATCGGTCATATCGGGCAATCTGCGTATCTAACAAACGCCAAACATACATACTGATGAAGTCAAACAGTCATAATCCTTACTCCGCTCCACAGTCATCCGTCGGAGATTCATTCTTAACGATATCAGGCCGATTCGGTATAGTAATCGGTTGCTTGTTCGCGCTGCCACTCGCAGCCTTCGTTGCTTATCTCGTTTACTTTAGTATTTTGCGTGGTCAAATCGGAGTCCTGCCAAACTACTTCATATTTGTCGTGCCACTCGGTTTGATCGTGTATTTCGGAGTATGGTGGCAGAAATACGGACTGGAATTGGATAGGATGAGATTTCTCGGAGCAATGATGTGGCAAGGCATGGTGCTGGTGTTGTCTGTGCTTGGTGCGGTATTGATCGGACTCTTTATTACTGACGGAAAGTGGTATCGCTTTACGCATCGTGACATCAATCCCACGTTGATTGGATTTGTCGGTTTCTCGATATGGATGGCGCTTCTGGGTATCGCGGTGCGAATTGCGGCGAAGCGATACCAGAAAAAGGCGTAGAACTCAGACGTGAGCGGGTATCTGAGCTATCAAATCTGCGGCAATCCCGCCACCGCAATTTCCTTCAACTGCTTACGGGCACTATCATAGTGCGGATAAATACGCGCCACCGTCGCCCAGAAGGCGGGGCTGTGATTCATTTCGATCAGATGCGCGAGCTCATGGGCGATGACGTAGTCGATCAGTTCGGGGTCGAGATGAATTAGACGCCAGTTCAAGCGAATCACACCATTCGAGGTACACGAACCCCAGCGTGTACCAGCCGAACTTAATTGCATGTGGCTATAGCGAACCCCAAGCTGTTCGGCTAACTCCGGCATGCGCTGGCTGAAAATCAATTTCGCTTGTTGTTGCAGCCATTGCTTGAGACGGCTGCGGCACATGTTGGCGTGTAAGGCGTCGTCAACGCCGATGGGAAGTTGAATCAGGAGTTCGCTACTAACATGATTGGCTTCGATTTTACTGCGACCTTGGGTAAAACGTAGTGTGAAATCTTGGCCTAGCAGTGCGAGTTTTGCACCATCTTCAAAACGTAGGGCGCTATCTTGGCGTTGGGCTTGGCGCTCACGTTTTTCACGCAGGTGTTTCAAAATCCAAGCCCGCTTCTCGTGTATTGCCTGCTCTATGTCGGTCAGTGTCACCCAGCATGGGGCGGTGATGCGTAGACCATTTTCACCAATCAGAAAGCCAATACTTCGACGTTTAGAGCGGCGCAATTCGTATTCAAGTACAACGTCGTCCAAGAGAATTTGCCGTGTGCGGGCCTCGCCCTCAACGCTCGGTGTTCGGTGTGGCGTGGTAGGATGGGCTGGTCGTTGGGGCGTTTGCGGCTTGAGGGCTGGCGTTCTCGGTGGCACCCGTTTCGGCTCAGGACCTTTTTCAAGCGCGAACATATCCCCGAATAAATCGAGTTGTAAGGCGCGTTGTAAGCCTTGAAGGAAAGAGGGTTTGTTGCTTGCCATGTTGCTGTGGTATTGCTCACTGACGAACTAAGATTTGACGTTTGGTCTGTCGTACCGTCTCATCATAGCAAACTTTGCTGAGCTCAGCGTTGGCGCTAAAGAAAACGCCCGAGGTGGCATGTATGCGCATCTCGGGCGTTGATCTCGATTGGTTTCTATTTGAATTTATTTATACACATCAGGTGAAATCACGCGCATCTCGGTTTCAATCCATTCTTCGACCTTGGCCATGAACTCGGTCGCATTCATGCCTTCTGCGTACATCGGTTTGCCGACCGACACCGTGATCGTACCAGGGCGTTTGATGAAAGAGTTCTTAGGCCAGCATTCGCCAGAATTCAAGGCGATAGGAATCACTGGCGTATCGGTTTCAATTGCCAAACGTGTCCCACCGCCTTTGTAATTTCCCTTTTGGCCAACGGGTGTGCGCGTGCCTTCCGGGAACATGATCACCCATTGTCCATCGGCTAAACGTTGACGACCGATTTTCACAACTTGGGCGAAGGCGTCCTTACCTTTACTGCGATCAATCGGGATCATTTTCAACAAGGCGATGCCCCAGCCGAAGAAAGGAATATACAAAATCGACTTCTTAAACACGAAGACCAAAGGGCGAGGTGAGGCCATCAACAAGAAAATAGTTTCCCATGCGGACTGATGTTTGGATAAAACGATGATCGGGCTATCAGGGAAATTTTCAAAGCCTTTTTTCTCATAGCGGATGCCGCAGATCACTTTGGCGGCCCAGATGATAAACACATTCCACAGCGCCGTGGCGCGATAGCGGGCGTTGTAAGGTAGAGGCGCAAAGAGGAAGCAGATCGGTGCCCAAATCACGGTGGCGACGATCATCACCAATGTAAAGATCAAAGAACGAATAAAACAAAATGCTGAATACATGGTGGTCCTAATGCGATCTAAAAAAATGTTTGAAAGGCTTAATCAGCTTGTTGCGCTTCACTGCTCAGCAGGGCTTCGACCATGGCAGCAAGGTCGGAATGAATTTGGGTCCCCGGTGGCAAGCCACCTTTGTTCAAAGTCCCTTGGCCTTTGCCAGTCAAGACTAAGTTAGGCAAACAACCGACGACAAAACCCGATTGCAGATCGCGTAAAGAATCGCCAACGCAGTGCACACCTTTGAGCGACAGATTGTAACGACGCGCGATTTCGTTGAGCATGCCCGGTTTCGGTTTGCGGCAATCGCAATTATCGTCTGCGCTATGCGGGCAGAAGAAAACCGCATCGATATTCCCGCCAACTTGTTCTACCGTCGCGTGCATCTTTTG
>CAYWNE010000108.1:0-13934 GCA_964459555.1 uncultured Burkholderiaceae bacterium
TCAGAAGTCGAAGGGGCTCTGCACTTTGAACATCGAGCTATTTGATACGAAGGGGAAGGCGTTCTTTTTGAATGGAAAGTATACTGCGGTCGAGATTGAAAACGGCAATTTCAAGACTTGCGAATAATCGGTTCTGAGTGAATCAAATACGATGGCTAACGCTGGGGGCGATATGAATATTTTTAGGCGATTAAAGATTATTTGCGCTGCGCTACTTTTGAGTTGTTTGTTTCTACCGCTTTCTCAATGTACTAGGGGCGTGGAGGGGATGGATTCTAGTCAGAAAACAGTCGTCTCACAGCAATATGCCTTTCGAGCTGTGGATGATGCTGATTCATGGCTGTCGGTTCTTGCATTTGCAGCGCCTTTGGGACTTCTGACGCTGGCGCATAAGGCCAAACGTAAGAAGTTAGTCGACAGCCTCGTTTTGACGACAAGCTTTCTTGCTTTGTATTGCGTGGCAAGAGCTACCTTCTTTGGTGAAATCCTGATCGGAGGATATTTGGCATTTGTTTCTTCTGCAGCCTTGATCTTATTGATCTTGTTCGAATGGGCGAGGGATTGGTGGCTAGGATACAAAGCAAGGCTAGCCTCAACAGCGATGCCTTGATGCATGGTCATTCGTACTAGGTGATTTGCTCGCTCACACCCTAGAACGACCTCATTTCGGGGTGCATTAGAGCCAGAGTTGTCTGCAACAAGTAAGCTTTCGGCGGAGAACCTGATTGCACTCTATACTATGGTTTTTTTGCTGGTATTCAAATGCAAATCCCTCTCATTGAAACCGAACGCCTCCTTCTGCAGGCGCCAGACTCCTCCTGTGATCACGCATATCAACAATTTTACACAGATCCCGACGCATCCCATTTTTATGGTGGCCCGCTTACGCCACAAGCCGCTTGGGCTCGTTTAGCTGCTGATTTAGGAAATTGGCACCTGCAAGGTTTTGGTGTGTGGGCTTTGCGGGAAAAAGCGACCGGGAACATTGTCGGTACTTGTGGCTTTTGGCAGGGGAAGGGTTGGCCACGTGAATTGACGTGGTGGATCGACCCACAATCTCGCGGTAAAGGCTATGCTTTGGAAGCGTCGAAGGCGGCGATTGCGCATGCCTATGATGTGTTTGCTTGGACCTCGGTTGAGACCTACATGAACGATGTTAATTTGGCGGCTCGTGGTTTAGTGGAGAAACTGGGGGGCCGTAAGATCGATAGACGAGGTTTTCCAGATGGCATGGAGCGCGACTATTTTCATATTCCCCGTAGGATGTAGTTTGTCGTCGGATGGCGAGCTTGGAAATCGCGGGAACTGTTTTTAATGCACATGGTCTCTTGATACTGGGCCATCGAAGTTTTCTGAGGGAGATGTCATGAGCGTAGAGTTTTTGATGAAATCTGTTGCCATAGTGCGTGCCACCAGAACCGTGGCTGAAGACGATTTTTGGGGAAATGCGGTATCAACCATAGAGTTGGATTCAGAACTCCCTGAAGATGCGTTGAGTGGGATTGAGAGTTTCTCCCACGTCGAGATTTTGTTTGTCTTCGATCGCGTGACGGCGGACAAAATCACAGTGGGCGCACGGCATCCGCGTAATAATCCGGATTGGCCGAAGATCGGTATCTTCGCTCAGCGCGGCAAGAATCGCCCTAACCGCATTGGTAGCACGATTTGCCGCGTTTTGAAGCGCGAGGGGCGAGTATTGACGGTGGCGGAACTGGATGCAATTGATGGTACGCCCGTGTTGGATATCAAACCTGTGATGCAGGAATTTCTGCCAAGAACGGCAGTGGTGCAAGCTGATTGGTCGCGCCAACTGATGCAAGACTATTGGAAAGTTGATTGAAGTCGGACAGCAGTCGTGAGCTGCATGAGTCTTTGGTAGATTGTTTGCCCACGAATCGAAAAGGTTAAGTGATGAGTTTCGAAACAATGATATCGCAAGCGCGTCTTGGTGAAAAAGTGAATGTCACCAGTGGCTGGGGACAAGGTCGTGCATTATTTGGTGGCTTACTTGGGGCCTTGGTAGTCGCTGGCTTGGAAGCAAAGTTGTCGCAACGTGGGCTGTCTCTGAATGGCAATACTCCTGTTTTGCGTGCCTTGACAATTTCTTTCGTTGCTCCGGTTGAGGTCGGTGATCTCGAGATCACTAGTGACATCCTACGAGCCGGTAAGTCGGTGATTCAGATGTCTTGTACCATGCGCCAGAATGATCAAGTCGTGTTGAGTGCCTTGGCGAGTTTTGGGGCGGCACGACAGTCCAGTGTTTTGGTTCCAGCGCTGATTGCACCTCAGATTGGTGATGCTGGAAGCGGCCAAAGTTTTCCTTATATTGAGGGCGTGATACCAGAATTTACCCGTATGATCGACTTTCGTTACACGGGATGTGATCTGCCTTTCAGTCATTCTCAACACTCGCATATTGATGGTTGGATGCGTTGGAGTCAGAACGCGGGCGTTTCAAGTGCGACGACGCGCTTGGTCGATCTGGTGGCTTTGATCGACGCTTGGCCGCCAGCGATTTTGCAAATGCTGAAACAAGCGAGCCCAGCTAGCAGTTTGACATGGACACTTGAATTCCCCGCCATCGACGATGGCGTTATCAGTTCTCAAACGAATCCTTGGTGGCAGTATCGTGCGCAAACCGAGAGTGCGCAAAATGGGTATGCCCATATCGCGGCGCATGTATGGAACGATGATGGCCGACTGGTGGCGATTAGTCGTCAGACCGTGACAGTGTTTGGGTAGCCGGACGTCTTATACTCCAAATTTTGAAGGCAAGCAGGAAATTTTTTACAAGAAAATAAATGAATACACAGATTCTCGATCCAGAAATGCAGCGTCGTGTGCAAGCAGAGTTAAAGCCTGGCGAGTTCCTGAAATGGAGCGCTCAACCAGATCCGAAGCGCTATGCGAAATCGGGCATGTTGATCTGGATTTTTTTCATTCCTTGGACGGCCTTTGCGCTATTTTGGATGGCAGCCGCTTCGGGCTTTCAGATGCCCAGTTTCGATCATGGTTGGAGTTTCTTTCCTCTGTTTGGTTTGCCATTTGTATTGATTGGTATCGGTGGACTCAGTTCGCCCCTGTGGAAGCGGAATGAGGCAAAGTTTATGGTGTACGCCATTACCGATCAGAGAGCTTTCATTATTCAAGGCAAGAAAACAATTAAGGTTTTGACTTACAGTCCATCTGATATTAATGCGATCGAACGTTCAGAGCGTAAAGATGGTTCAGGCGATTTGTTTTTTCATTCGCGAACGCGGCGCGATAGCGATGGCGACATGCAGACGGATAGACATGGATTTATCGCGGTTTCAAATGTGCGTCATGTCCATGGCCTTATCGAGGAACTTGCTGCCAATGCCTAGGCGGTAGAATCGTTTCTAAGACTCATAACTTTTGCTAATCCGGTTGTCGCAATTTGACCTCAGCGTCTTGCTCTTTTCCAATGATTCGTAGACACTTCAGCGGTCTGAAATGAACTCGGAGTGTGGTCTATGTCTGTCAATGATAGTTTAGCCCAAAGTGGTTTGCGACCTGGCTCAGGTGCAATCGATTTTGGTACCCATCGCTATAAAGCAAGTTTGGCGAAATGCGCGCCTGACGGCTATGTTGTTAGCCACGATAAACGCTGTATGCTTGGTATTTCGCTTGGCACGCATAATCTCGAAGGCGCGCGTTTGGAGGCCTGCTTAGAGTGGATTAGCGCAGAGTATGATGAATGTGCGGTGGTGATCGGTGATCAAGTATATCGACTCACACTTGAATTGCTACATCAGTTACCTGCAGAAGAAGCTTTGCAACGTGCTTTGGCTGCGGGTCAAGAATTTGAGGCTGCTTATGCTCCCTTGTTCCGTCAATATGCGCATGCTTGTAAATTCCATTTTCTGCCCTTGTCTGCGATCGCTAATGACGCGAGTTTCCCAGAGCATTTGAGTTCTCTGGAGCATTTGTACGCGAATAGCGCGGAGTTCCAAGCGTCGGTGGAAGGCTTTGCTCGTGCCTATTTAGGCCGTGGTGATAAATTGGAGGGTGTCGGGCAAGACTCAGCGGAAACACCAGAAGCGATCATGTGCCGTCGTTATTTGATTGAGGAATCGGCGCTGTTTGCCTGCTTACGCGAACGAGATTGGCCCGTTCTTGTTTATCCAGGATCAATTGATAGTATCGTTGATTTGTGTTCCGGAAAATTTGGTGGTGCGCCAGAACCATTGACACGCTTGGCGTTTGTGGCGCTTGACGTGAAACGTAAAGGTTTATTTTTCGCCGACGGCGCCAGTAAGGTCATTAAAGCGGGGGCAAGCACCGCTTTGGAAACCAAGGTTGAGCGTAGTGAATTCTTGGCAGATTTGTCGGATGAGGATTGGGCGGCATTGTTGAAATTGACCAAGCTGAAGAAATTCGCGCCGCGTGAGGCTATCATCAAGAGCGGTGAGTTAGATAAGAATTTGTATATTCTGACAGACGGCCGCGCGGACGTTTCGATTTCTCGCGCCGATGGCACGAAGCAGCAATTGGGAGTGCTCGAGGCGGGGACGGTTTTTGGTGAGCAAAGCTTTCTTGATGGTTTGGCGCGCTCTGCCACTGTCACCGCAATTAGTGAGTGTCAATTGCGTAGTCTAAGCAAAAAAGATTTCAGCTTGCTGATTGAAAAACACCCACGGATTGCATGCTCTGTTTTGGAGGATCTAGGTCGCGTTCTTAGTTTGCGTACGCGGCAGATGCTCTTTGAAATGCAACATATGCCTTAACTCCATGGTGCAGCAATTTCACCCTGGCGACGACCTATGCGTGGTACTGAAGGGACTACTGGGATGAGTGGGTTACCTGGAGTGATGAGTGAACTCGTCCTTGTACTTTTAGTCACGTAAGATGTTTCGTTCAAATTTGATTTGAGTTGAAGCTTGGAGTTAATCGTGGAAGCGAATTTGATAGTGAAGATTGCCACTTATGTGTTTTGTCTGCTATCGATCTTTGTGATTGGTTTTCAGATTGCACTGGTTATGGGGGCACCATGGGGTGAGCTCACACTGGGTGGAAAATGGCGTGGTCGTTTGCCATCTTCGGCGCGCTTGTTTCCATTGTTGTCCATCGCCATCCTTGTTTTCTTTGTCGCCTTGGTGCTCGCGCGCAGCGGTCTCGCCGTGGCGAATTTGAGTGAGTTTTCGGCGAAAGGTATTTGGATCGTGGTTGCCTACTGCGCTCTTGGTGTTGTCGTCAATGGGGCGTCGCCGAGTATTCGTGAACGCCGACTTTGGGTCCCCGTACTTATTTTGATGTTAGTGACGAGCGCGCTCGTCGCAACGGCTGCTCGATGATAGTGTTTGGTAGTCCTTGGTAAATTGCATAGCGAAAGGAGTCGAGATGAAACGCGTGACGGGAATCGGCGGAATATTTTTTAAGGCCAAGGATCCAGCAAGTCTTCAAGCTTGGTACCGGCGGCATCTTGGGATTGATGTGCAAGTATGGGGTGGAACGGCATTCTCGTGGTCTGACGAGCAAGGAACACCGACAGGTGGGACCACGGTATGGTCGATTGGCGCTCAAGACGGCGATCAGTTTGCGCCCAGTCAGGCCGCGTTTATGATTAATTATCGCGTTCATGATTTGCATGCTCTGGTCGCAGCTTTGCGAGAGGAGGGTTGTCAAGTTCTTGAGAAAATCGATGAGTCCGAGTACGGCAAATTTGCGTGGGTGATTGATCCTGAAGGGAATAAGGTCGAATTGTGGCAACCACCACTGGGCCAATGAGACCTCCGGTATAGAGAAGTCTGGTAGAACGTGTAAAGGAAAGAACGAGTAATGATGAATATTCGAACCTACGAAGATCGCGATAAGGATCAAGTGGGACAGTTGATTGTGCCCATTCAAAGCCGAGAATTTGGAATTGCGATTCGACTTGAGGATCAGCCCGATTTGTGCGCGATTCCTGATTTCTACCAACATGGTTGCGGCAATTTTTGGGTGGCTGAAGTTGATGGTGAAATTGTCGGCAGTATTGCTCTACTTGATATTGGTCATCAGCAAGCGGCTTTGCGTAAGATGTTCGTCGCGCAAAACTTCCGTGGTCGCGAGCATGGCGTTGCGGCTAAGCTTTTGGATTCCTTGCTAGTGTCTGCCAAGAATGTCGGTGTTCGTGAGATTTTCCTCGGCACCACAGACAAATTCCTTGCCGCGCACCGTTTCTACGAAAAAAACGGATTTGTTGAGATTGATCGTACCCAACTTCCTGTGGCATTCCCCGTGATGGCAATTGATAGTAAGTTTTATCGCTACATGTTTTGACCTTGGTCTCGCTGTCGACAAGACCGCTTGAGAAAAGCTACATTCGAAACGGCGAAAGCTAGTCTTCGCGAGGCATCTTGCGGTTCGTTTTACTGTGACCCAGAGTTTGGGTGAGGACAGTCGATCCATGTGAACCTAGGGTACACTAACATCTCAGTGTATTGTTTGCTTCGGAGCCTAACCATGCCATCGTTACGATTTTTGCCTTCAAGTTTTTCCATAGTACTCGCTAGTATGTGGTTTTGTGCGCCCTCAGACCTGCAAGCACAGCAACAGAACACGACTCCCGAGGAAACATCGCTTGCTGCTGCAAAAACAGAGTCAGACACGTATATTCTTCCGCAATGGGAAATCGGCGTTTCTGGTGTGGCTCTCACTCGTACAGCATATCCCGGATCGGATACTTATTTTAGTCGGGCTGTCTTGCTGCCGTATGTTATTTACCGAGGCGATCATTTACGCGTAGAACGCGGATCAAGCGGGTATCGTGCCATTAGGACACCAAGCTATGAATTTGATATTGGCTTTTCTGGTGCTTTGGGTGCTAGCTCAGATAAGGTTCAAGCGCGGCGCGGGATGGAGACTATTGGCCACATGATTGAGTTTGGTCCACGCTTCAATTGGAATATCACCGACCGACGGCAGAACGGGCGCTGGCGTCTAGAGATGCCTCTGCGTGCTGTGTTTGATGTCAGTCATCAGTTTCGGGGGCGCGGCTATAGCTTCGAACCGGAATTGCAATATGATCGAGCACTAACTTCCAAGTGGCGTTATAGCACAGGCCTCTCGAGTGTATTTGGCAGCGATAAACTCGCAGATACATTTTATCAAGTGCGTCCGGAGCAAGCTCTAGTCGATCGCCCAGCCTACGACGCGAAGGCCGGTTTGTTGGCTTGGCGCCTTTATGCTTCGACATCCTATTTCCCGAATCGTGACTTACGCTTATTCGCTAACCTCAGGATTGAAAGCGTTGTTGGTGCTGCGAATCAAACGAGTTCCTTAGTGCGACGGAAGACCGCGCCGTCGGCCTTTATCGGTTTTAGTTACAGCTTTATGCAATCAGAGCGTAAAGCGACAGATTAGATCGACGAATCCTTATGCCATAGTCAATCTCCGAGATCGAGTCATGGCGAATGTCTACCCTAATTGAAGGCGTAAGCGAATTGCTGTTCGTCATGTGCGAGCGCCATATTTTCAAAGTGCTTCACGAAGAAGTTCATCTCTCTCCTTGTGTTAGTCACTGCTTAACGTCAGTTCGTCACATCCGTTCAAAGCTTGGGTCCTATTTGCTCCATACTGCCGCTAGAAAATTCAGGAGGCAAAGTAAGGATCAATAAGGCTCAAGATGGGGGAGAGATGAAGAACTTATATTTTCAAAGGACCTTGCTACGTCGGGAAGAAGACGTTTGGCTTGTGCTACGTTGCCTACTTGCGGCCCTCGTCAGTGTGCATGGATGGTATCGTTTTTTCGATCACGGCGTGTTGCCGTTTGCGCGCGGCATGGACCAAGAAATTTTCTTGGGCTACTACTTGGTGTTTATATTGCAGGGCATGGAAATGTTTGGCAGCATACTTTTAGCGCGAGGCCGGTTCGTGACAGTGATGAGTCTGATCTTCGCTGTCATTTATAGTTGCAGCATTTATTTCTATCACTCGCATTTTGGTTGGTTTCAGAATGGAGGTAAGCAGGACGGCGCGGAATATGCGGTTGCTTTGATTGTATGTTTTCTTGCCCTTGTTCTGAGGTATTTCCCGACGTCGTGGACCTCGATTAAGACCCACTATACGTCGCAGTTTCCGACGATTCATCGACCTAGCTTCGATTGGCGCTTTCAATGGTCATGGGCTGCATTGCGTTGGATGCTTTTGGTGCTGATCGGTATACATGTGATTTATCGGATAGTGCAGGGCAGTGTGTCGGATATGGTCGCGGTAATGCCAGGCTTCGTGCCCAACGCTAGCGCTCTTGCAATTCTAGCGACCTTGGTACAAGCTTTGGCTTTGTTGGCGATAGCCCTCAATCGAGGTCGCACTCGAGCCTACATTGCCTTAGCTATCTTGTATTGCTTGGCGATTGTTTTCCATCACGCTTGGCAAGGATGGAAGGTGTCTGGCACTCGCCAAGACGGTACTGAATACGTATTTCTTTTGATGGTGGTTTTAGTTTGTTGTGCTTGGGTTCATCGACAAGGAATAGTTCAGACTTCAGACAAAACTGAAGATGCGGAACAAGCGTCCACTAAGCTGAATTCAAGTACTGCTTGATACGTGCAATATGGCGATCGCTAATCGGAATAATGTCGCGATTCTGCAGGTGTGCTTGGTAACTGTGATCGGGCAACACTTCCAAACGTTTGATTTGATCGAGACGAACAATCGTACTCCGATGCGTGCGCGCAAATTCGGCGGGGTTGAGATGTGTTTCTAAGCGTGTCATCGAAGCACGATACATGATGCGTTGATCGCGAAGATGTAATCGCATGTAGTTGCCTTGCGCTTCTATCCATAGAATATCAGCGACCGCCACTCGGTCTATTCGTCCAATTGAGCGTACCCCGATATGGGTCCAGAACTCTTGTTCGGACTTGGGTGTTTCCTCGTCACGCATCATTTGCCGTAAGGCCAACGCATAGTTGTTCTGCTGACGTAGTGCGAGCATTTCTTCTGCGCGTTTGAGCGCTTGTTGAAGATGTTCATCATTGATCGGTTTCAGCAGATAGTCCAGAGCGTGCAAGCGAAATGCTTCAATTGCATGTTCGTTATAGGCCGTGACGAAAATGATCAAAGGCGGGTGTTCTTGCGAGATCAATTCACGAGCTAAACTCAGCCCAGATTCTCGTGGCATTTGGATGTCCAGAAAAATGACATCAGGTGTTGTTTGTTGCAACAAAAATCGTGCTTGGGCAGCCGATGAGGCTAGGCCGAGTAACTCCCAATTGTTTTGTTCTGCGATCGCATAGTGAAGGTTCTTCTGGTTCAAACTCTCGTCGTCGACGATCAGATAGCGAATCGGCTTAGTCATCGATGGCCTCCAGGGGCTCGCAGGGCAAACGTAGGCGAGCGATGTATTCGCTTTCCGACTGTAGGCATTCGAAGGAGGCGCGTTCGCCGAACAGCAATGCGAGTCGTTCGCGGGTTTGACTTTGTCCCATGCCGAGTCCAGGATTCTTTCCTCTATCACGAGACAGACTGTTGCGCACTGTAATAAAGAGCTGTTCAGCTTTTTGTTCGATCCTTACCTCTATGTTTCCTTCTTCCTCGTGGCAGTCGAGATCATGACGGAGAGCGTTTTCAACCAAGGGTTGCAAGAGCAAGGGAGGGCAGGCGAGATCGAGGTCGACTGTACTTGAGCGATCGATCGTGAAATGCAGGCGTCTTCCATATCTCAGTATTTGCAAGGACATGTAGTCCTGTAGGAAAGACAGCTCATCATTGAGACTGACGAACTCATGTCGACTAGCATTGAGCGCATAACGCAGCAGGGCACTGAGATTGTTAACACTCTCAAGTGCAATCGCACGTTCATTGGTTCGGATCAGTGCGCTTAAGGCATTCAAGGCATTAAAGATGAAGTGCGGTTCAAGTTGTTGGCGCAAGCTATGTAGACGCTGTTGCTCTAGCGCTAGATGTAATTCGAGATTGGCTTGTTCTGATTTTTGTAACTGAAGCTGGCGAGCCTGATGATCGTGCCAAACCCATGTGGCGACAGTGACTGCAAACGTCCCTGTGAACCAAGCAAACTCGATAAACCAACTAAAGTGGCTGAGATTTGTAATCCGTTCGAAAAGCTCAGTTATTCGGTAGTCAGTCGTCTTTTTGTACCAAGGGTAAAGATTGATGAGAAGAATGTGCAAAGGGAAGTAAGTCGTCGCCAGACATAGGTACATCAATACCACGCGTTTTGAAGTTCGCAAGCATTTCGGGAAGCGAATGAGCAGGATATAAAAAACGGTACTAAGTATGAACAATGGAATATGTCCATTGATCCAAGGCCAAAGTAAGCTGATAAATTGAATGTGATTTTGCGTATTGGCATCATCATTCAATATGTCGCGATAATTTCCTAAGGCGCCGATACCGCAAATGAACAGCCAGATGATTGCATTGACCATGACAATAATGAACATTCGAGTCATCGGAATGTTGCCCTGAGCCTGGGATTTTTGATTATTTAAAGCGAACATGCGTATGGGTCTTTTGTTCTTTCTGGGTGTATGTAAAGTATAGAGCAGGCTAAACCTGCTAGGTAGGCTCATCGCGATTTTAGTCACTTTGTTTCCTTGGTTAGTCACATCAGGTTCTTGTATTTGCCCTCATGTTTGTAATACTGAGATTCGAAGCTTCTCCACGGCATTCTTAGCTAGAGGTGAACCGTCGAAAACTCTAAACCAGTCGGGGGCAAAAAGTGGGCATTAAGATAAAGATCAATGAAGAGTTGACTCGCTTAAATTGCGATAAGAACAAGCCATTACTTTGGGTATTGCGTGAAGACCTCGGTCTCACGGGCACCAAGTTTGGTTGCGGAGCGGGATTGTGCGGAGCTTGTACGGTGCTCCTTGATGGCGAACCGCTGCGTAGTTGCCTGATGCCGGTCGATGCTTTGAAAAATAAGAGCGTGACAACCATTGAAGCCTTATCGACCACCCAATGGCGGGTATTGCAGGAGGCTTGGGTGCGACATCAGGTTCCCCAGTGTGGCTACTGCCAATCAGGAATGTTGATGGCGGCTGCAGGTTTGCTGTCGAAAAACAAGAGCCCGAGCGATGCGGAGATCGATCAAGCGATGACGAACCTCTGCCGCTGTGGAACCTATACGCGTGTTAGAGCCGCAATCCACGATGCGGCTCGCGTTCTTCGTGGCTAATTGACCGTTCAAAGGATAGCAAAATGAGGACACATAATTTTGATGATGTGGGCGAGGTCGACATGGGGAGTGAGAGTTCGTTGCGCAATAACTCGATAATGAATCTACATCGGCGCCGTATATTGAAGAGCAGTCTAGCACTTGGTGCTTGGACGCTCGCTTGGCATGAGGGAAGTTTTGAGTTTGGCAAAGATGCTGTGGCGCAGACGATTGCTGGCGATACGAAAAATACCAGTGGAAAATTATCACCCTTGGAGCACTACCTACAGTTTCAGACTGACGGTAGCGTGGATGTATTGACCACAGTGACAAATTTAGGGCAAGGAACGCATGCAGCGATCACTCAAATTGTGATGGAAGAGTTAGCCATGCCGAGCGAAATGATCCGCATCAAACATGCTCCCGTGAGGGCAGAGTTTCATCAGGATTTTCCACGAGGTGTGATGACTTACGCGAGTGCTGGCTTTGCTTCCGCGATGAACAGTATCGCTCCAGCAGCGGCAGCAGCTAGGCAGATGTTGATTGCGGCTGCAGCGAGTGTCTGGGGCTTGCCAATTCAAGAGTGTGAGGCGAGTGGTGGTTTCGTATTACATCGAGCCAGTAGCAAGAAGCTCGAATTCGCGAAGTTGTTAAGTCTCGCCGCCAAACAGGATATCCCTCACGATCCAAAACCAAAGACGAGAGACGCTTGGAAAGTATTAGGGCACTCATTGGCGCGACCAGACATTCCCGAACGCGTGAATGGACGCGCAAAGTTTGGTATTGATGTCGTCGTGCCGCAGATGCAGTATGCGGCAACGCTTCATGCTCCGCGCGTAGGTGCGCGTTTTCAAGACTTGGTGATGGATACAAAAACTCGCAATGCCTTGAAGCGTAAGGGCGTGCTGCGATGTGTGGCATTGCCGCATGCCGTGGCAGTGGTGGCGAACAGCTTTTGGTTGGCACAACAAGTCTTAAAAGAGTTGACGATTCGTTGGGACGACGAATCTTCACAGTCTCTTGAACACGAAGCGATGCGACGAACTTTGCTTGAATCTGTGCGTCGTGGTCAGGGTAAAGAGTTCCCAGCACCACGTTGGCAAAAGTCGGCAGAGGCAGCGCATGCTCTATCACATGCCACACGGGTGATAGATTGTGAATATGAGGCGCCGTTTCTCGCTCACACACCGATGGAGCCGCTCAATGCGACGGTTGAAGTTAGACAAGGAAAAGCACAACTGTGGCTCTCCACACAGAGTCAAACAGACACACAGCGCGCTGTCGCCCAGCTATTGGGAATCGCGCTTGAAAAAGTGACGATACATACGCAAGCAGTTGGTGGTGGCTTTGGACGTCGTCTTGAAAAAGACTTCGTCGAGGAAGCAGTGTTGATCGCACGTGAGAGCGGTATTCCCGTAAAATTAATTTGGAGCCGCCAGGATGAATTGCGTGCTGCCTACTTTCGTCCCATGACAAGCATGCGTATGCGCTTAGCCTTAGGTCCAGACATGTTACCAACGGCGATGCGTTGTGATATGGCGAGCCCATCGCTATTGCAGTATTCGAATGCTTATAACAGCCCTGCCATCGAAGGTTTTGATTGGACCACGATCATGGGTCTGATTGGAAGCGCCTATAATTTGCCCTTGAACGATCTACGTTGGGAAAAAATTGATTTTGGTGTCGCTTGTGCGTATTGGCGTTCGGTTGGCAATTCACAAAATGTGCATTTCCTCGAACATAGCTTGGAAAAAGCTGCGCGCTTGGCAAAGATGGATTCGATTGACTATCGCCTAAGACTACTGCAAACGAGCCCGCGCGCAAGCGCCTTCGTCAGAGAGTTTCGGCGACAAGCAAAATGGGACGAGGCCTTGCCAGAGGATCATTTCCGCGGCTTCGCCATGAATAGCTCAGGAGATCGGCTGCAGAGTGCGCACATCGTTGAGATACAAAAGATGGGTGAAGGACACTTCCGCCTTCATAAGATCTACGCAGCGATTAATCCTGGCACTGCCGCCAATCCAGCGGCGGTTGAGCATCAGCTATTGGGTGGAACTTTGTTTGGTCTCAGCGCTGCAGTATTTGGTGAGGTCAGTTTCAAAGACGGCGACGTTGTCCAGCAAAATTTTGATACTTACCGTCTCATGAAAATGGAAAACACTCCACCCATTGAAGTTTTTTTGCTGGCTGATGGTGGCGAGCCGCAAGGCGTGGGCGAAGAAGGTCCGCCCTCGATTATCGCTGCTCTTGCCAATGCTTTGTTGGCGGCATCTGGCCAGCCAGTTGATCGGATGCCTGTCAGTCGATCAGGGTGGCAACTCGAGAATGCGTAGTTCGTGAGAGGCGGCAATTTAGTAGTTTCTTATTTTGATCAAGAATTGCCTTCGTTCTCTTTGCAAGCCAAGAAAATTTGCAGCTACAATGCGGACTTGCTCCTCTTGTGCTGCATTTTTCTATGTCGCTTCCATTTCCATCTGAATCTCCTCAGCAAGTTTCTCGTCAAGCGCTGGAGCAGCACTATCGCATTCATTTGTGCGCTTTAGTGCAAGGGCAGCGTGAGTTGATGCGTGCTCTGCAACATGCCTCATCGCTGGGCCTACAGTCATGGGCGATTGGTGCAGGCGTGATACGTTCGCTAGTATGGGATGAATTGCATGGATTCGCGGGGCGAAGCACGATACCTGATTGGGACTTTGTGTACTATGATTCTGCCTCATCAATCACACAAGAGTCCGAGCTACGCGCGCAACTTCAAACACTCTGTGCTGTCGACGAATTAGAATGGGATGTGGTTAATCAAGCGCACATA
>CAYWNE010000109.1:0-13795 GCA_964459555.1 uncultured Burkholderiaceae bacterium
GGTCGAGTATTTCGTCAGTTATTACGACTACTATCAGCCTGAGGCTTATGTGCCGCAACGCGATTTGTTCATTGAAAAAGATTCTGCGATCAATGAGCACATCGAACAAATGCGACTCTCGTGCACCAAGTCTTTGATGGAAAGACGTGACGTCATCATCGTGGCGACGGTGTCGGCAATTTACGGTATCGGTAATCCGAATGAATATCACAAGATGATTCTGACTTTGCGGACTGGAGACAAGCTGAGTCAACGTGATGTGATCGCCCGTCTGATTCAAATGCAGTACACCCGCAATGAAGTTGATTTTGGACGTGGCACTTTCCGTGTGCGTGGTGATACGCTCGATATCTTCCCAGCTGAACATGCTGAACTCGCGGTGCGTTTAGAAATGTTCGATGATGAGGTTGAGAGTATCGCCTTGTTCGATCCTTTGACCGGCAAAGTCAGACAGAAAATTCCACGCTTCACAGTCTATCCGGGCTCTCATTACGTCACGCCGCGTGAAACTGTATTGCGCGCGGTTGAAACCATTAAAGAAGAGTTGCGTGATCGCATTGCATTCTTTCGACGCGAAAATAAATTGATCGAAGAACAGCGGATTGAACAACGCACGCGTTTTGATTTGGAAATGCTGGCGGAGATTGGATTCACCAAGGGTATTGAAAACTATTCGCGCCATTTAAGCGGCGCAAAAGCAGGGGAACCGCCTCCGACTTTGGTTGATTACCTGCCGTCCGATGCCATCATGTTCCTCGATGAGTCACATGTTTTGATCGGCCAATTGAGCGCCATGTATAACGGTGACCGTTCGCGCAAAACGAACTTGGTCGATTATGGTTTCCGCCTCCCATCAGCGTTGGATAATCGTCCTCTAAAATTTGAAGAGTTCGAGAGCAAGATGCGCCAGACAGTGTTCGTGTCGGCGACGCCAGCAGAATATGAAAAACAACATGCTGATCAAATTGTGGAGCAAGTGGTGCGTCCAACTGGTTTGGTTGATCCGCGCATTGAGGTGCGACCCGCTTTGTCGCAGGTTGATGATCTCCTCAATGAAATCCATGAGCGCGTAAAACTCAATGAACGTGTTTTGGTTACGACCTTGACCAAACGTATGTCTGAGCAACTGACTGAATACCTTGGTGACAACGGCGTAAAGGTTCGTTATTTGCATAGCGATATTGATACGGTGGAACGCGTAGAGATTTTGCGTGACTTACGTTTAGGTGCGTTCGATGTTTTGGTCGGGATTAACTTATTGCGTGAAGGTTTGGATTTGCCTGAAGTATCCTTGGTCGCGATTCTCGATGCTGACAAAGAGGGTTTCCTGCGCTCGGAGCGAAGTTTGATTCAGACTATTGGTCGTGCCGCGCGTAACCTTAACGGCACCGCGATTTTGTATGCTGATCATGTTACGGATTCGATGCGACGCGCGATCGATGAGACCGAACGTCGTCGTGCTAAACAGATCGCATTTAACGCTGAGAACAACATTACGCCGAGCAGCATCAATAAGAAAATTAAAGACATTATTGATGGCGTCTACAACCCACAAGAGGCGCAAGACGAGCGCAAGGTCGCTCAGGAACAAGCGAAGTACGAAGCGATGAGCGAGAAGCAAATTAGCAAAGAAATTAAGCGACTTGAAAAACTCATGCTCGACCATGCTAAGAACTTGGAGTTCGAACAAGCGGCACGCGTTCGCGATCAATTAGCGATTCTGAAAGAACAATTGTTTGGTGCTGGCGGTCACGATAATGTCGTGTCCATAGTCGGAAAATAATGTACTGAACAAGTTGATTCAAAACAGAAAAGGCTGGCCTACTATGAAAAGTAGGTCAGCCTTTTTTGATCGACGATCAAAATGAATTAATGCGTCGTTTTTGATTCTTCGATGCGCTTGGCGATATGAACCAAAGACTCTTCAACTTGATCGATGAGGATCAAGCACAAATCACCTTCGTTCAGTGAGGCAAGGGCGGTGTCGATCGCGATGAATTCGCCGTTGATTTCCTTGATCTCGCTTGTGCGCGGCGCCCCTTGAAGGCCAGCACGCAGTAAGGCGACAACTTCACCATCAGCACGACCACGTTGGCATTGATCTTGGTACAGAATGACTTGATCGAAGGCTTTTCCGAGGATTTCCGTCTGTTGACGGATATCTTGATCACGACGATCACCAGCACCGCTAATGACGACGGTGCGGCGTTTGCCTAGCATGCTGTCGACAGCTTGTACCAAGGCGGTGATCGCATCAGGATTGTGGCCGTAGTCAGCGATTAAGGTTGCACCGCGATAGTCAAAAACATTGAAGCGTCCTGGTGCATTGTCGCTGTCATTCATAAAGGTTTTGAGACCCTTACGAATCGCATCCCAACTTAAATTGATGCCCCAAGCAGCGGCGACTGAAGCCATGACGTTTTCGACTTGGAAGCCTATCGTGCCATTGCGTGTAATGGGAATATCAGCCAGAGGAATGCGTTGCATCAGTTTGCCTTCAACTGCCACTAAATCACCATCTTCAATAAAGACCACACGATGTCCCTTGACGCGATGTGCAGCCATGATTGGCAAGTTGCTGTCAGCAGCAAAGAAGGTAACCGCGCCAGTACAATTTTTCGCCATACCGGCGACGATAGGGTCTGCTGCGTTCAAGACCGCTACGCCATTGTCGGCAACGTTTTGTACGATGACGCGTTTCAATACGGCGAGGTCTTCGACGGTCGTGATGTAGTTCAAGCCTAAGTGATCACCAGTGCCGATATTGGTGACGACCGCAACTTTGCAGCGATCGTAAGCGAGGCCTTCACGCAAGACGCCACCGCGCGCTGTTTCGAACACAGCCGCATCGACATCAGGGTGCGACAAAACATTACGGGCACTGCGAGGGCCACTGCAGTCACCGCTATCGATTTGACGACCTTCAACATAGACGCCATCGGTATTGGTCATGCCCACGCGCAGCCCGCTGCTCGCTAATAGATGGGAAATCAAACGTACGGTCGTGGTTTTGCCGTTGGTGCCGGTGACGGCAATAATTGGAATACGACCATCATCACCATCGGCAAACATCGCCGCCACAATTGCTTCACCAACCGCACGGCCTTTACCGAAAGACGGCGACAGATGCATACGCAAACCAGGAGCAGCATTGACTTCAACGATGCCGCCATTTTGCTCTTCTATCGGTTTTAAAACGCTATCAGCGACGAGATCAACCCCGCAAATATCGAGTCCGACCATTTGCGCCGCGGCGACCGCACGTGCCGCTACTTCTGGATGCACATCATCGGTGACGTCGGTGGCAGAACCACCGGTCGACAAGTTTGCGTTGTTGCGCAGAATGACACGCGTGCCTTTGCTAGGAATCGAGTCCGCGGTATAGCCTTGTTTAGCCAAACTAGCTAAGGCGATATCATCAAAGCGAATTTTAGTTAAGGATGTTGCATGACCACTACCGCGACGCGGATCTTTGTTGACTTGCTCCACCAGTTCACGCACTGAATGAGTGCCGTCACCGACCACTTGCGGTGGGTCACGACGCGCTGCGGCGATCAATTTATTGCCGACTACAAGGAGGCGGAAGTCATTGCCCGGTAAGTAGCGTTCTACCAAAATATCATCGCGGAATTCTGAGGCCGCGATATATGCTGCGTCGAGTTGTTCGCGGGTGGTGACATTGACTGTCACACCTTTGCCTTGGTTACCGTCTTTCGGTTTGACCACCACAGGTAAGCCAATTTCTTGCGCAATCGCCCAGGCGTCGTCGGCATCGACGGCTGTGCGTCCCAGAGGCACAGGTACGCCAGCAGCGTCGAGGAGTTTTTTTGTGAGTTCTTTGTCTTGTGCAATCGCTTCAGCGATGGCGCTGGTGCCGTCCATTTCGGCCGCTTGAATCTTACGCTGCTTACTCCCCCAACCGAAAGTCACCAAACTACCGCTGGTCAATCGACGATAGGGAATATTGCGTGCCACCGCGGCATAGACGATAGAGCCGGTTGATGGGCCTAGACGCAGATCTTCGTCGAGTTCGCGCAACTGATGTAATGCTGCCGCTAAGTCAAAACTCGTGTTGTTGAGCGCTGCATTAACCAGTTGTTCAGCCAGTTCGAGTGCAAGGCGACCGACATCTTCTTCAGAGTATTCAACTACGACTTGGAAAATGCCATGCTCTAGTGTTTGTGTTGTACGACTGAATGTCACTGGGCAACCTGCTTGCGCTTGCAAGGCCAAAGTCGCTAATTCAAATACGCGGGCGAGTGGAATCGCATCGTCATGACCTGTGGCTTGTAAGGGGCCAATTTCAGGGAAGAGGGCGCGTAAACGTGCTTCAAACTCGGGAATCTCGATAATTGAAAGTTCATTTTCTTGGCAGCGAACAATCGCTTCGACCGCTGTGTGGTGAGTCCAGAGGTTAGGTCCGCGCAAGGCTCTGATTCGTGATACTTCCATAAAACTTAATCCTATCTAGGGGCATGACTGCCGCAAAATTGATATTTTGTATTGCACCGAGGCGCACAATCTTTCTTTAGCTCGTCGCCACAAAGTTCTTGGGCGACGAGACTAGTATTAGTACAACTTCTTCGGTGGTGTTGAGTCGAAATTGCGTAAGGCTGCGCCAATCAAATCAGGGCTGATTTCCAATGCCCATGCAGCAGCAACAGCGGCCAATACCGCTTCTGGTTGCGCCATTTTGGCCGGCTTCAAGCTTTGCAGATTGACCAAAGTTGTCTCATGTACGCCCATGCCGAGGATAATGTTGCCTTCTTTCAGATAGACCGCGCGCTTGCCCTGTTGCAGGTGCTTCGCCATCGGCCCGCTATGCGTTGTCAAACCGTAGTAAATCACTTCGCCATCACACAATTCAGCGAGATCTGTGGCCTCAGCAAGCGCAGCGTTGATGACCGCAAATCCATGGTCCAGTACCACATCTATTTGGGTGCGCATCACTTTAAACATTTGATCCGCTTCAGTGATGTAGTGATCACTCAAGTCTTCATGTCCATCGAAATCTGTGACGACGCCGACCTTGCAACGATCGTAAGGCAAGCCATCATTCAAGATGCCCTTGGCATTGGATTCAAAGACTGCGGTTTGAACATTGCGATTGAGGAGGAGGCGTTGGCCCGCATCCCAACGTGTACAATCGGTTTTGACGACTTGACGTTGGTCTAAATAGAGGCCGTCAGCGCAAGCAACACCTGAATAAAGGCCATTCATGCTCAACATGCTGCCGATCAAACGAGCGATCAGGCTTGTACCTTTGCTGCCGCTAATGCCCACGATAGGAATGCGCCCATTGTCTTTTTCACCGAATAGATGGCGAATGATGGCGGAACCGATATCACGAGGCTTACCTTCGGCTGGCTTTAAGTGGGAAAGTAAACCAGGGCTAGCATTAACTTCGATGATGGCACCGCCTTGTTCTTGCAGTGGGCGAGAAATATCATCGCAAACTAAATCGATGCCGGCGATATCGAGGCCAACAATGCGCGTGGCGAGGGCTGCGAGACGTGCGTTCTCAGGGTGGACTTCATCGGTCACATCAATGGCGACGTTGCCATTAATTTGAATCAAAACTTTCTGGCCACTCTGTGGAATTGATTCAGAAGTCATGCCTTGGCGTTTTAATTCCAAAATCACTTCGGCGCTGACATCTGGTTGAACTAAGCCGAGCGGGAATTCTTCAGTGGTGCCACGACGAGGATCGATATTGATTTGTTCGTCAACCAACTTCTTGACGGTCGATTGGCCATCGCCAATCACCCATAAAGTTTCGCCTTTGGCCGCTGCGACTAATTGATTGCCAACCACCAGCAGTCGATGTTCGTTACCAGTGATATAGCGTTCGACCAAGACACTCTTACTTTCACCTTTGCGTGCCGCCAAAGCATACGCTTCACGAATTTCTTCTTCACCCGTTAAGTTCAAGGTGACACCGCGGCCGTGATTGCCATCGTAGGGTTTGATCACTACAGGAGAGCCAATGTCTTGCGCTTCTTCCCATGCTTCATCGGCACTACGTACCAAGGTGCCTTCAGGAACCGGAACGCCACAGGCTTTGAGCAAGGACTTCGTCATGTCCTTATCGCTCGCAATACTCTCAGCGATGGCGCTCGTGCGGTCGGTCTCCGCCGTCCAAATGCGACGTTGTGCGCAGCCGTGGCCGAGTTGTACCAAGTTGCCTTCTGTCAGACGAATCGATGGTATCTTGCGCTCAGTCGCAGCGTCGACAATGTGACTGGTGCTCGGACCTAGGCACAGCGAATCGACCATATCTTGGAGGCGTGTAACTTGTGATTGCAGATCGTAGGTTTGATTTTCGATACAAGCCATCAGGAGTTCGCGCGCGACATCAAGGGCTGCGCGGCCAACCTGCTCTTGACGTGTACGGAAGGCCATCTTGTAGACGCCTTCGACATGGGTCGAGCGTGTTTGGCCGAAGCCAGTTTTCATCCCTGCCAAGTTCTGAATTTCGAGTACCACATGCTCGAGTATATGGCCAACCCATGTGCCTTCTTGCAGGCGTTCTAGGAAACCACCAGGTTCGCCAACGCCGCAACGATGCTGTGCTAAGCCAGGCAAAGCTTGTGTCAAGCGCTCAAAGAGTCCAGGCAGTTTGTTGGAAGGGAGTTGTTCGAATTCGCCGATATCAAGCAAAACTTCGATGACAGGACGGTAAGTCCAAATGTTCGGACCGCGCAAATGATTGATACGGAGCGGCGTGATCTCTTTCTTTTTTGTCGTCATGAATGATGTCTGTATTTGTTGAATTTTTATTCTTGCAATCATCACATTGTGTGCGCTTGCGAAAACAAACTGATTTGCTTTTATCGGAATTTTCCTCTTCTTCCGACATAGCTCGGTCTTTTGTTTTCTAGAGTCCCATTTTTATGATTTCGGCAAGGTGATCCACTGGCTTATTGTTCTTTGTCTTTCTGATCTGCTTCTGTATTTCCCTATTAACGCGTTTGTCATCCAACGGCTGACATCGTCGTTAATTTAGCAAATTCGAAATATCGAGTTCGGTCTTACTGGTATACTCGCCACCAGATATTTGAGCAAATAAGCAAGAGGATCTTGTTTCTCTTTCGACAGAATACCGTAATTTGTCGTTTCAGTCATAGCGCTTGATGCAATCTCCACCAATTTTGTAATTTTTTGCTAATGAATTGATGGCTTTGCTTCGTTGCTTTGTCTGGCTTGTGTTTGGTTTTGTTCTGTTTTGTTTGGCGCTGCTTAAAAAATGAGCGATTAGTGGCAAGCTGCGCCAAGCAAAAAGACCGGAGGACTTCGGCTAAGGGTTTTTGTCGCGCGATACTTTGCGTAACGTTTTGAGAATAAAACATAAAATTTATACAAAATTGAAAGAACATCGAATTTGCGCCAGCGATTCGTTTGGGAGTAAGGAAAATAATGACGATTTCACCCACATTGCCTGCAGCATGGGCAAGTCAAATTGAAGCGCAATTGCGCGATCAAGAGACCATCCTTCATTGTGTAGAGACAGATCTCGATTCAAGACTGCGATTCCGAGCTGGCGTCTTGGTGGTCACCAACCAACGCCTAATGGCACATTCGCCCGATGTGGCGCAATGGCAGTCTTGGGAGTTTCAAGCCGGTCTTCAGATGCGCCATCATGACCACGCTGGTGTTGGTCATTTGGAGTTACTGAACGAATCTGGTTTATTGGCGCATTGGCGTTTCACCTTGGGACAGAACCTGCAAGTCATCAGATTGTCCGACGGTTTTCACGAGCGACTTGAAGAAGTTATCAGTGGCAGACCGATGTCAAAAGTCGAGCAAAACACCTGTCCAAGTTGTAAAGCGAATCTAGAACCTGATCAAGAAGAATGTCCCGTTTGTACCAAGGTGCTTCATACACCACCATCGACGTGGACCCTCTTGCGCTTGTGGCGTTTCGCTCGTCCATATCGCTTGCCGTTGGCGATCGGCTTAAGCCTAATGCTGATGGGTACACTTTCCCACATGATTCCGCGTTACCTCACTAAGCCTTTAACAGATGAGGTACTGATTCCATTTCAAAGCGGTAAACATGTTGAAGTTTCCTTGGTCGCGACCTATATCGGCGGTCTATTTGGTGCCGCGGTGTTGGCATGGGTTTTGAGTTGGGGGAAAACCTACATCTTGGCCTTGGTTTCTGAACGGATTGGCGCTGATTTGCGTACGGCGACATATGAACACTTGTTGAAACTCTCGCTCGAATATTTTGGAAACAAACGTACCGGTGATTTGATGTCCAGGATTGGTAGCGAGAGCGATCGTATCTGCGTATATTTATCTTTGCACCTACTTGATTTTGTGACCGACGTTTTGATGTTCTTTATGACGGCGGCCTTTTTGTTACAGATTAATACGAAGCTGGCTCTGGTAACCCTATTGCCTTTGCCGCTGATCGCATGGGCTATCCATTTGGTTCGGGATAAATTGCGTACAGGTTTCGAGAAAATTGACCGCGTATGGGGCGAACTTACTAATGTGCTTGCGGACACCATACCAGGTATCCGTGTGGTGAAAGCTTTCGCACAAGAGCAACGTGAGGCCACACGTTTTCGTACAGCGAATAAAAATAATTTGGCGGTCAATGATAAATTGAATAAGGTCTGGTCCTTGTTCTCTCCAACGGTCTCATTCTTGACTGATCTTGGTATTTTGGTCGTTTGGGTATTTGGCATTTGGCAAGTTGCGCACGAAGAAATCACAGTGGGTGCATTAGTGGCCGCCGTGGCTTTCATAAGTAACTTTTACGGCCGTATCGATTCCATGAGTCGTATCGTCTCAGTAACGCAAAAGTCTGCTTCGGCAGCCAAACGCATTTTCGATATTTTGGATCATGTGTCTAGCGTGCCTGAACCACAAAATCCTGTGCAAATTGAGGAAGTCAAAGGCCAAATCGAATTGCGCGAAGTGGGATTCCGCTATGGCAATCGGGCCGTCAATCGTGGTATCAACCTGAGCATCCAACCTGGTGAAATGATAGGTTTGGTTGGACATAGCGGTTCAGGCAAGAGCACCTTGGTCAATTTGATTTGTCGTTTCTATGATGTAGCAGAAGGTGCGATTTTGCTTGATGGCGTTGATATTCGTTCATATCCGGTGTCTCAGTATCGCAGTCAAATAGGTTTGGTATTACAAGAACCATTCTTATTCTTCGGCACGATTGCTGACAATATTGCTTATGGCAAACCGCACGCCACGCGTGAAGAAATTGTGGCAGCTGCAAGAGCCGCCCATGCCCACGAATTCATCTTGCGTTTGCCGCAAGGATATGACTCAATGGTTGGCGAACGTGGTCAAGGTCTGTCCGGTGGTGAACGTCAACGCATTTCGATTGCGCGGGCTCTGCTGATTGATCCTCGTATTTTGATCATGGACGAGGCAACCGCATCAGTGGACTCTGAAACCGAAAAAGAAATCCAGAAGGCGCTTGATAACTTGGTACAAGGTCGCACCACCATCGCCATTGCTCACCGACTATCGACTTTGCATAAAGCCGATCGATTAGTGGTACTTGATCGTGGTGAAGTGGTCGAGGTTGGCAGTCATGATGAGTTGATGAGCAAAGAAGGTGCCTATTTCCGTTTGTACGAAGCGCAAGCCCGCAATGAAGCGGCAGCAGCGGTAGCGGGAGAATAATGATGACGACCACATTTACATTAGTGCGTGACCAATTCCGCAAACTTGTATTGACTGATGCTGACGGGGCGACGCATTACGACGTACGCCCCGTGCGTGCGTTTCCTATTCAATCGCCGCAGCAAGGCATTTCACTGGTTTTGGAAAATGGCCAAGAGGTCGCGTGGATCGATGATATGAATGATCTCGAGATGAAGATACGCGACTTGATTAATGAAGAATTAAATGGCCGTGAGTTTATGCCCGAAATTTCGCGCATCGTAAGCGTCACAAGTTTTGCTACACCTTGTACTTGGTATGTCGAAACCGATCGCGGCACGACGCAATTCGTGTTGAAAGGCGACGAAGACATTCGACGCATCGGCAAAGACTCTTTATTGATTGCGGATAATCACGGCATACAATTCTTGATTCGTGACATGTTTGAGATTGATAAACATAGTCGTAAAATCTTGGACCGTTTCTTGTAGAGGGAATGATTGAGTGGTTCTGACCAGCTGATCACGAATATCAAAATCGGCTGAAACAGCGCCATTAATCAGTGAAGGTTAGAGAGTAAAAAAGGACGGGGCCGTCGGTCCAGTCAAGAGTTTCGTGAAATTGAAATCCAAGCTTTTCTAACAATTTCGATGACGCCAAATTATGTGGTGAGACAATCGCATACAACTGCTTTTCTTTTAGTTGTTTGTGCGCCAAATTGATCACGGCGCGACAAGCTTCTTCCGCGTAGCCTTGACGCCAAAAGTTTGGTAGGAGGGCGTAGCCGAGGTCGATGCCAGGAAGTTGGTCGCGCCGCACGAGTCCGCACAGCCCGATCGAGCACGCTACTTCTTTTGTTTCAATCAAATACAAGCTGTAGCCGAACTTGGCTTGTATCTCTTGATGTCCCGTTTGGATCGCAGCTTCGGCATCAGCGATGCTGCGGATTCCCTTGTCGCGAATATTGTTGATAAACGATGGGTCGTTGACCAATTCGAGGTAGAAGGCAGCATCGTGCAGACTTAAGGTTCGTAGGCGCAAACGCTCGGTTTCGGCGATGACTTCGGTTGCTTCAATCATCGTCGTATTTTCAGAGACAGTTTTTTGGTAAGTAGTGCTCACTGGGGTATCCTCTCGGTCTAAGGTACAATCTGGTTTGTCTCGAATTATGTAAAAACTCGGCAGGGCTGCACGAGAGCGATTCAAGTGTTGACCTCATCGGCAACTATAGCCGATCTTCGGATGCGAATGAATTTCTTCGTAAGATATTCATTTGGTGATGCGGCCATGCTGTTAGATAAAACTCAAACACTTGAGAACCGTACGGCAGAAAGCGCATCTGCGTTTCTCAAAGGTCAGCTAGCTTAAGCAATAACAAATAATTTGAATAGAAAGTTAAAGCAATATGAAACTCGCTACTCTGAAAGATGGTACCCGTGACGGCCAATTGGTGGTTGTCTCTCGTGATTTGAAGACGGCGCAGATTGCGGATGGTATTGCTCGTAGCATGCAACATGCCCTGGATGATTGGAATTTCATCGCGCCACAATTAGAAGCCGTTTATGAGCGTTTGAATGCGGGGCGTGGTATCAATAGTTTTGATTTTGATCCCAAAAACTGCATGGCGCCTTTGCCACGAGCGTTTCAGTGGGCTGATGGTTCTTCCTATGTGAATCATGTTGAATTGGTGCGCAAGGCTCGTAACGCCGAGATGCCAGAAAGCTTCTGGCACGACCCATTGATGTATCAAGGTGGAAGCGATGATTTTATCGGCCCGAATGAAGATATCGCTTTGTTGTCCGAAGAGTGGGGTATCGACTTTGAAAGCGAAATCGCGGTGATCACCGGCGATGTGCCGATGGGAGTAAATGTTCAGCAAGCCGGTGAACACATCCGACTTTTGATGCTGGTGAACGATGTGTCCTTGCGTAATTTGATTCCGGCAGAGCTTGCCAAAGGATTTGGTTTCTTTCAATCGAAACCTGCATCAAGTTTCTCGCCCGTCGCCGTAACACCCGATGAGTTAGGCGAATTTTGGAAAGATGGGAAAGTGCATTTGCCATTGCGTTCGACCTGGAATGAAGTCTTGGTTGGCCAACCTAATGCTGGCGTCGATATGGTGTTTTCCTTCCCACAGTTGATCACGCATTTGTGTAAGACCCGCAATGCACGAGCAGGTACGATTATTGGGTCTGGTACGGTTTCGAATAAAGATCCGAAGAAGGGCTATAGCTGTATCACCGAAAAGCGAGCCGTAGAAATGATCGCGAACGAGGGGCAAGCGACCACCGAGTTTATGAAATTTGGCGACAAAATTCGTATCGAAATGCTCGACAAAAATGGCAAGTCGATTTTTGGCGCGATTGAGCAAAGCGTGGTCGAATATCACCGCGAATGATGTTGGGACATTTCGGTCCAATTGGAGTAAGAGGTAGTTCCTCTTTCGAATGGAGATAATTCGAAGCCTTGATGTAATTTTTGATATCACTCTAGCGCATGCATGCTGTGCAAACTAGGTGTTTTTTAAGCTGGGGCATAGTCAAAGCTCAGCCTAGTCTATATACTTCAAACAATATATAAATCGCGATGTCATGGCTTGCTGCCTTATAAAGGCGGCAGGCTTTTTTCCTTCATGGGATTTCAGCATGAACTTACATCAATTGCGCTTCGTCCGCGAAGCCGTGCGCCAAAATTTCAATTTGACCGAAGCCGCTAAGGCGCTGTTCACCTCGCAACCTGGGGTGTCGAAAGCGATTATCGAATTGGAAGAAGAATTGGGCATCGATATTTTTGCGCGCCATGGCAAACGCATTCGTGGTCTGACCGAGCCGGGCCGAGCAGTCTTGAAGTCGGTCGAAATGATCATGCAAGAAATCGATGGTTTGAAACGCATAGGCAAAGAATTCGCGGCGCAAGATAGTGGTAGTTTTACGATTGCGACGACCCATACTCAAGCACGTTATGCTTTGCCGAAGTTGATTCAAACCTTCATGCAAAAATATCCGAAAGTGCGTTTGTCCTTGTTGCAGGGGAGCCCGAAACAGATCGCAGAAATGGTAATGCGTGATCAAGCCGATTTGGCGATCGCGACAGAAGCAATCACCAATGTCGATGGCCTCGTTTCCATGCCATGCTATCAATGGGAGCACGTGGTGGTTGTACCCAATGATCATGCGCTGTTGCGTAGCAAAGCTTTGTCTTTGGAAGAAATCGCTAAGTATCCCTTGATTACTTATGACACGGCTTTCGCAGGGCGCAGCAAGATTGATCATGCGTTTGAAGTCAAACAGCTAAAGCCTGATGTATTGCTTGAAGCGATTGATGCAGACGTTATCAAAACCTATGTTGAGTTGGGCATGGGCGTAGGCATTATTGCTGGCGTCGCTTTTGATCCAGAGCGCGATACGAATCTGCGCGCGATTCCGGCGGGGCATTTATTTGGTATGAATGTCACGCGCGTGGCCGTGCGACAAGGTGCTTATTTGCGCAGTTACATGTATTCATTTATTGAACAACTTTCGCCGAGCATGAATCGTAAATTGATCGATCAAGTGATGCAGGGCGGCAAAGATAATTACGATTTATAGTCTTCATGGTGTGCGCACAGCCCATCGAAAAGGCAGGTGAGCGCATAATGATTGAAGCACAGAAAAGAAAATGGGAAATGAAGCATGGCAGAAAATAAGTTGGCCGAATATTACGCCGCTGTGGCCGAGGTCTATGAAGATAAATACTTAGAGCCCGATCTCGATGAAGACGCAGAGGCTGCGGCAGAACATGTTAGTGAAGCCTTGGCAAATCACGAGGTCCTCGAACTTGGCTGTGGTACGGGTTACTGGACCGAGGCGATTGCTGAGAATGCCAAATCAGTGTTGGCGACTGATATCAATCCCATTATGTTGGAAATCGCTCAAGAGCGCGACTATGTTCTTGAGAACGTGGAATTTGCTGAAGTGGATTGGTTAGCACCGCGCTTGCCCGAAGGGCGCCGCTTCACTGCGTGTTTTGGCGGAGGCATGTGGTCCCATGTTAAACGTGAAGACTACGCGACTGTGTTGAAACATATCAAGAGTGCGATCGGCGTGGGCGGTTTTTTGGTCTTGGTTGATGATAATTTTGTTGAAGATGTCACGCCACCGACGGCACGCACAGATGCAGA
>CAYWNE010000110.1:0-13660 GCA_964459555.1 uncultured Burkholderiaceae bacterium
GCTTACTCTTAATCCCCTCTCCCGCGAGCGGGAGAGGGTTAGGGTGAGGGTGGTTCAGTTCGCTGCAAGGCCAAACTGGTACACCATTCAAATCGCGCTTCAATCGAACTTCGCAGATTTCTGCAACGCCCTCATCCCCAGCCCTTCTCCCGCCTGCGGGAGAAGGGAGTTTAAATTCTGTAACCCGCCATTATACTTGATTGGCCTACTGTTACTTTTATTGCAATTTCAATTCAAAATCGGTTACCTCCGAGACGCTGAGGCGCTGAGAAGATCAAAAAAAGAGAAGACCTCTCTTTTAAGGTTTTGCTCGGCGCCTCTGCGTCTCGGCGTTGAAGGGTTTGATTTTTTTGGATACGCACCAGTATCAATTCACCCCAACCAATTCGGCTTACGTTTCTCCAAGAAAGACCGCACGCCTTCGAGTCCTTCTTCTGAGGCACGAATCACGGCGATGCCTTCGACCGTGTTTGCGATCAGTTCTGGCGTAATCTCGCGGCCGCCGACTTCACGTACCAAAACCTTAGCTTGCGCTACCGCATTCGGGCTATTGGTGACCAAGGCCTTCACGATTTCAGCGACCTTGTCTTGTAAGTCTTCGGCCTTCACCACTTCATGTACGAAGCCGATACGCAATGCCTGTGCTGCATCAAAACGTTCTGCCGTTAAGAAATAACGACGTGCCGCATTTTCGCCCATGGCTTTAATCACATACGGTGAAATGGTGGCAGGAATTAAACCTAGCTTGACTTCGCTCAAACAGAACTGTGCGGTGTCGACCGAAACGATCACGTCACACGCCGCCACCAAACCCATGCCACCGGCATAACAATCGCCCTGCACCTGGGCCACCACTGGCTTGCTGCAGGTATAAATCGCTGCCAACATCGCCGCCAATTGCCCCGCATCCGCCAAGTTTTCAGCGTGCGTGTAGTCCGCCATCTTCTTCATCCAATTCAGATCCGCACCAGCACAAAAGGCCGGACCATTGGCTGCCAAAACTACCGCGCGCACAATGTTGTCGTCACTCAGATCTTTGAACACCTGTGTGATCTCAGCAATCGTCGTTTCATTGAACGCATTGCGCATTTCGGAGCGATTCAGGGTGACGGTCGCGACTTTGTTGTCACGCGTGAGGGTTAGAGTTTGGTACATGATTACAATTCCACTTAAAGCTTAAATGCAAAAACAGTTGTGACAGAATGGACAAAACGTAGTGTGGCACGCAATTTTGAGGGGTCATCACTGCGAAGGCAGGGATCCAGTGTCTTCGGCATTAACGTCACTGGATTCCCGCCTTCGCGGGAATGACAAACTCGAAGGACATCCTTTTTTTAACGCGCTTTTGCGCCCTCATCGTTCATAGAGCCCAAAAATCACATTCTAAAAATGCCAAATTTGACGTCCGGAATTGGTGCATTCAGTGCCGCACTCAAGCCCAATGCCAACACCATGCGTGTATCAGCCGGATCTATCACGCCGTCATCCCACAAGCGAGCCGAGGCGTAATATGGATGGCCTTGGTGCTCGTATTGATCTTTGATTGGTTGTTTGAAGGCCGCTTCTTCTTCAGCACTCCAGCTGCCGCCTTTGGCTTCGATGCCATCACGACGTACCGTGGCTAAAACGCTGGCTGCTTGTTCGCCGCCCATCACAGAGATACGCGCATTCGGCCACATCCACATGAAGCGTGGTGAATAAGCGCGGCCGCACATGCCGTAGTTACCCGCACCAAAACTACCACCAATGATCACCGTGAATTTCGGTACATTCGCCGTTGCGACCGCGGTCACCATCTTGGCACCGTTACGGGCGATACCTTCGTTCTCGTATTTGCGACCGACCATAAAGCCGGTGATGTTTTGCAAGAACACCAGTGGGATCTTGCGTTGGCAGCACAACTCAATAAAGTGTGTGCCCTTCAATGCGGCTTCAGAAAACAAAATACCGTTATTGGCGACGATGCCGACTGGCATGCCGTGGATGTGCGCAAAACCGCAAACCAGAGTCGTGCCGTAGCGCGCTTTGAATTCATCAAATTCGCTACCATCCACAATACGTGCAATTACTTCACGCACATCGAATGGTTTGCGTGTGTCCACCGGAATCACACCATACAATTCTTGCGCCGGATACTTCGGCTCTTTCACTTCGCGCAGCACCACGCTCTGTGGTTTCTGACGATTCAAATGAGAGACGATAGAACGTGCCATCGACAAAGCATGCGTGTCATTTTGTGCCAGATGATCAGCCACGCCAGACAGGCGTGTATGCACATCGCCACCACCGAGATCTTCGGCACTGACCACTTCACCAGTCGCGGCCTTCACCAAAGGTGGCCCCGCCAAGAAAATCGTGCCTTGTTCTTTGACGATAATTGATTCATCACTCATCGCTGGCACATACGCACCACCGGCCGTACAAGAACCCATCACCACGGCGATTTGCGGAATGCCCTTGGCTGACATGTTTGCTTGGTTGTAGAAGATGCGGCCAAAGTGATCACGATCTGGGAACACTTCATCTTGGTTCGGCAAGTTCGCACCACCGCTATCGACCAAATAAATACATGGCAGATTATTTTGCTCAGCGATCTCTTGCGCACGCAAATGCTTCTTCACTGTCATCGGAAAATAAGTCCCGCCCTTAACCGTTGCATCATTACACACGATCACACATTCTTGACCAGCGACGCGACCGATACCAGTGATGACACCAGCACTCGGCGCTGCATCGACATCGCCTTTTTCTTTGTACATATTGAAGGCTGCCAACTGCGAGAACTCGAGGAATGGCGTTCCCGGATCGAGTAACATCTGCACACGATCACGCGGCAACAATTTGCCACGCGCCAAATGTTTTTCGCGCGCAGTTTCGCCACCACCCATCGCGATCTGCGCGACCTTGGCTTTCAGATCATCAACGATCACTTGCATCGCTGCTGCGTTGGCTTTGAAATCATCAGAGCGGGGATTTAATTTGGATTCTAAGGTTGTCATAATTTTTCCAGATTACTTAATTCTTCATTGCTCATCTTTTTAAACACCTCAACGCCGAGACGCTGAGGGGTTTTCATGCAGTTCTTTACTCATAAATTCCATCAACATAAAACCATTTGCCATCAAACTTCACGAAGCGACTCCTCTCGTGCAGGCGATGGGCTTTGCCACCGATTTTGTAACGCGCCACAAATTCGACCATGGCTTCTTTTTCTTGCGTCGTATGTTTCTTCACTTCCAGACCTAACCATTTGGTGGGCTCACCGTGAACGATAGGCTCTTTCGGACAAGTCCTCTCATCCCAGGTTGCACGCAAATAGGCTTCGTCATTCAGCGTGTACGCGGTGTAACGCGAACGCATCAAAGCTTCAGCCGTCGGCGCAACTTCTGTACCGCTAATGTAGCGATTGCAGCAGTCTTCCAATGTTTTGTTTGAGCCACAAGGGCAGATTGTTTTGCTCACTATTTACCTAAATATTTCTTTGTAGGGCGGGTGCAACCCGCGCTGTTTTCTTTACGTTCGTACGACGCGGGTTTCACTCGCCCTACATTTACTGTTCGATCTGAAACATTATTGCTTTACTGCGACCTATTTCCTAAATTTCGCAGTTCATCAAGACGACTTTTCATCTCTGTCCCATCTGGGTTTATAAGCCCAAATGAACCACCAAACGACACAAGCTCATGTTCTTCCGGGAAGAACACATACTCAACCCCAGCAAGCAAGCCCAAACTACAGTTCCCAATTCCGTAAGGAATATCTCTAACGACTCCTGATCGAGGGGGCTCTCCTTTAAAGACTTCCTTTACTTCAAACTTCGCCTCGACCACTTCCCCAACCTCAGAAAGTTTGTCCGGATTGCGAAACTGCACAATCTTTGTTTCAACAACTCTTGCCCGAAAGACTGATTTCGCCTTTCTGAACAAAGCTTCGTCAGTGTACTTTGTCAGTGATGAGCACGCCTCTGCCAACGGCGCCATAAAAAATAAAGCAAAAACAAACAAAAGCTTCTTTAGCTTATGTGCTTTCATTTCTTACTCTCTTTCACCGCCGTAGGTGCACCCGCCGCTTTCCATGCGCCGAAACCGCCGTCGATGTGGGCGACGTTTTCTAGGCCCATGTCTTGCACCGTCTTCGTCGTCAAGGCACTGCGCCAACCCGCTGCGCAGAACAGGATGAATTCTTTGTTCTCGCCAAACACAGGCTTAAAGTACGGCGAATCGGGATCGACCCAGAACTCGATCATGCCGCGTGGTGCGTGGAATGCACCGGGGATGATGCCTTCGCGTTCTAGCTCACGGATGTCTCGAACATCGATGAACTGTACATTCGGGTCAGCCAATTTCGCTTGCGCTTCCGCCACGCTGTAGGTCTTAATTTGTGCGTTGGCTTCATCGACTAATTGTTTGTAGCCTTTTTTCATGTCTCCTCCAATCTCGATTCTTAGCTTGCGCCCGCCCTACCTCAAATCAAAACCCACCCGTCGCTAACCATTTCTCTAACTGCGGCAATCGATCATTGCCCCAGAATGGCTCACCATCGACGATCACCCATGGTGCGCCGAATACGCCTTTACTGACGGCTTCTTCACACGCTGCGGCCAATTGCGCTTTGTATTTTTCATCTTTGCAGGCAGCCGCTGCGGCATCACCGTCCAAACCCATCTTGCTGACATACTCCGCCAACCAAGCGATGTCATTGAGTCCTGCCGGCCCTGTGAAATAGGCTTTTGTGACGCCGCGCGTAAATTCACCTACACGTTGTGGCGCCACTTCTTTCATCCACAAACAAACACGTGCGGTGTTTTGTGTATTGATAGGAAATGGCTCAGGCAAAACAAACGGAATACCAGCGTAACGCGCCGAGCGTTCCATATCATGTTTGTGGTACGACGCCATGATGGGCGGACGCATGGTCAAAGGACTGGAGTTCGTGGTTTTGAACACCACGCCCAACAACACTGGTCTCCAATCAATCTCATAGCCATATTTGGTCGCCAAATCTTCGATCACTTGCGTGGTCAGATAGGCGTAAGGTGAAACATAGTCAAACCAGTATTCGATGCGTTTGTTCATTGCCATTCCTCTTTTAGTGTCAACTATTCGATGCAACGTCTTTAATTGTCATTCCTGCGAAGGCAGGAATCCAGCGTCGTTCACCGAATTATCCGCTACCTCTAAAATTGCCAACCAAAATTCAAAGTCACTGGATTCCCGCCTTCGCGGGAATGACGGTCAATTTGTTCCCAGCCAATCAAAAAATTCTCAGTGTCAATGAGGTCAACCTCAAAAACTCAATCCATCAGGCCTCGGCCAATCAAAATCTTCTGAATATCCGAACTCCCTTCGTAAATCTGGCAAACACGCACATCGCGGTAGATACGCTCGACCGGGAAGTCGCTCACATAGCCGTAGCCACCATGAATTTGTATCGCATCGGAGCACACTTTTTCGGCCATTTCGGAGGCGAATAATTTCGCCATCGCTGCTTCTTTCAAGCATGGCTTGCCGGCGTCTTTCATGCTGGCGGCGTGCCAGATCAATTGGCGCGCGGCTTCAATTTGCGTCGCCATCTCAGCCAAACGGAATTGCACCGCTTGATGTTCAAAAATGGGTTTGCCGAAGGTGCGACGATCTTTGGCGTATGTCAGTGCAGCTTCGAATGCGGCACGTGCCATGCCGACTGATTGTGAGGCGATGCCGATGCGGCCACCTTCTAGACCAGACAAAGCAATCTTGTAGCCCATCCCTTCTTCGCCAATCAAATTGGCGCCTGGGATTCGGCAGTTTTCAAACAAGATTTGTGCGGTATCTGAAGAGTGTTGACCCATCTTGTGTTCGAGACTAGCGACGATGTAGCCTGGCGTTTTGGTATCGACCCAGAACGCGCTAATGCCTTTTTTACCGGCCGATTTATCTGTCACCGCCATCACGATCGCAACATCGGCGTGTTTACCGCTGGTGATAAATTGCTTCACACCGTTCAAGATATATTCGTCACCTTCACGCTTGGCTGTAGTCCTGAGATCCGCCGCATCACTACCTGCATGTGGTTCGGTCAAACAGAAGGCACCGAGCTTCTCGCCGCTCGCAAGCGGGCGCAACCATTGCTCTTTCTGTTCCGCGTTCGCATACATCATACCGATACTGCAAACAGGGCAATTGTTCACGGAGACAACGGTTGAGGTACCGCCATCACCAGCGGCGATTTCTTCCAGCACCAAAGCCAGCGAGAGGTAATCCATACCGGCTCCACCGAGTTCTTCTGGAACCGCTACACCGTAAGCGCCCATTGCAGCTAATTCTTTTAACTCTTCTGCGGGGAAGTGATGTTCCTTGTCCCAACGCGCAGCATTTGGGGTGATGCGTTCTTGTACAAAGCTACGCACCGCATCGCGGATCATTTCGTGTTCTGATGTGAGTTGCATGTTCTTACCTGTTTCAAAAAATGTTGCGCCACTGAATGTCACTTGCCATCCATGCCGCGAAGTACAAAGCTACCACGCCACTGGATTCCCGCCTTCGCGGGAATGACGCACTTGACGTTTTCCACTTGCGTTCAAATGCGACAGAGCTCGCATTTCATTAATAATTACCAATCCAGCCGAGTACCGTCGTAACTCAAAAACTGTCCATTCTGCTCTCGACCACTTTCAGCGATCACTTGGCGCATGCCGCTAACGCTGACGTCGACGCTGATTTCGGCTCCTGCACCGCCCATATCGGTTTGCACCCAACCCGGATGAAACGCGATGCACCTTGCTTTTTGCGTGCTGAGCGAGACATCTTTTAAAACGGAGTTCAAGGCCGCTTTACTGGCGCGATAGAGCCAAGACGCATTGTTATCACGCAAGCCTATCGATCCCATCTTTGACGACAGCACCGCTAATGTGCCCGATGCGTTTTCCACCATCGGCAACACGATAGGCAAGATGCGCATCGCGGCCAAGACATTGGTGTGCATGACTTCATCGAAGCTAGGCTGAAATGGTGCTTGCAAACCTTGCGTGCGATTCCCTAAAACGCCTGCATTCAAAATCGCCACTTCGATTTTTTCATCATCGAGACGCCAACCCAAGCCAGCGCAATCGTTCAAATTATTGACGTCCATCGGCATGGTTTCGCAGCCCAAACTTTTGAGCTTATCCAAGCCTTCAGGCGTACGCGCCGTCGCAATCACACGCCAACCTGCATCTTTGTATTGGCGTGCGAATTCGTATCCGATTCCGCGTGAGGCACCGATGATGAGTGCTGTTGGCATTAATATCGCTCCATTGATTGAATGCTGTGCTATCCCTGCTGTCTCAGTTTACTGCTGTGTAATTTTTGGCGTCGCTCCTGCGCAGGCAGGAGCCCAGTGTCTTTCCTTGTTCAGACAACGCCACTGGATTCCTGCCTTCGCAGGAATGACACATCAATTACACCAACTCAATCGCCATCGCAGTTGCTTCGCCGCCGCCGATGCACAAAGAAGCCACGCCGCGTTTGCCGCCACGGGCTTTCAAGGCACCGATCAAGGTCACGATAATACGAGCGCCCGATGCGCCGATTGGGTGACCTAATGCACATGCGCCGCCATGCACATTCATCTTGTCATGTGGAATGTTCAAATCATGCATCGCCGCCATTGGTACGGCTGCGAAGGCTTCGTTGACTTCAAACAAATCGACATCAGCCGTCGTCCAGCCCACTTTTTTGTAGAGCTTTTCAATCGAGCCCACTGGCGCTGTGGTGAACCAACCTGGTTCTTGTGCGTGTGTAGCGTGACCCAAAATTTTTGCGATCGGTGTCAAACCTAATTCTTTGGCTTTTGATTCGCGCATCAAAACCAAAGCTGCCGCGCCATCATTGATTGAGGAAGAAGATGCTGCTGTGATCGTGCCGTCTTTCTTGAACGCTGGTTTCAAGTTTGGGATCTTGTCGAGCTTGGCTTTCAATGGGCCTTCATCTTTATCGATGACGACGTCGCCGCTACGACCAGAGACGGTCACAGGTGCAATTTCCCAGGCGAAGGCGCCGCTATTTGCTGCCGCTTGCGCACGGGTTACAGAGGCAATCGCGAAGGCATCTTGCGCTTCACGTGTGAAACCATATTTTGCGGAGCAGTCTTCTGCGAAAGTGCCCATGGAGCGACCTTTGTCGTAGGCATCTTCCAAACCGTCGAGCATCATGTGATCAAAAATTTGACCGTGACCGATGCGATAACCACCGCGCGCTTTTGGAATCAAATACGGTGCATTCGTCATCGACTCCATACCGCCGGACACGACAACGTCATTGCTGCCTGCCAAAATCGCGTCGTAGGCCATCATGGTCGCCTTCATCGCCGAACCGCACATTTTCGACAGCGTCACAGCGCCAGTCGAATATGGCAAGCCTGCGGCCAACAAGGCCTGACGCGCAGGGGCTTGACCTTGACCTGCCATCAAGCAGTTACCGAACAAGACTTCTTCGACCAATTCTGGTTTCACACCAGCACGCTCAACCGCAGCTTTAATTGCCACAGCACCCAATTGGCTGGCGCTTAAAGAAGCGAAGTCACTCTGAAACGCGCCCATAGGTGTACGCGCTGCGCCGACGATGACGATAGGATCATTCATGGTTTTCTCCAGATTTATTGATAACTACTTTTTAAAAATATTCTTCTAACTGCTTCGATACAAAACAGAATCTTTACTTTTCAACGCGGGTTTCACCCGCCCTACGAATCCTGCTCAAACACTCAAGAGGCAGAAGCAATCGCGTCTCAGCTAGGCGTGTCGTCGAAGACAGTGCGCATGCACGGCGAGACGGCACAACAATGCTGGGGCATACTTTCTTCAAACTCTCCCAACCTCAAGAGGCTGACGCAATCGCGCCCCAGCTAGGCGTGTCGTCGAAGACAGTGCGCATGCACGGCGAGACGGCACAACAACGCTGGGGCGCGATTGCGTCAGCCTCCCCCAAATCGAATTGATTGGGGATAAGGAAACACATCATCCACCTTCCCCTTCACAATTCTTTCTTTCCGCTCTTGCCAATACTTTGCCGTCAGCAAGTCAGCGTGGTGCTTCATAAAATACTGTTTCACTTTCGCGTTACCGAGCAAGAAGCTGCCGAACTGCTCTGGGAACACATCGTTTTTCGCAATTGGATACCAAGGCTCGGCCGACATTTCATCTTCTTCGTTACGCGGTTGCGGGATGTTTCTGAAGTTGCAGTCAACGATGGTTTCGATTTCGTCGTAGTCATAGAACACCACACGTTTATGACGCGTCACACCGAAGTTCTTGTACAACATATCGCCAGGAAAAATATTCGCTGCCACCAAATCTTTAATCGCGTTACCGTATTCGATAATCGCATGCTCAATCGCGGCGTCATCGCCACGTTGTTCGGCTTCCATCAACCAAATATTGAGCGGCGTCATGCGGCGTTCGATATACAAATGCTTGATGATGACTTCGTCGTCGTTTACTTCCAAGATCGACGGTGCATATGCGCGAATTTCAGCTAACAGATCTTCCGAAAAACGCGAACGCGGGAAAGCGACATCGGAATACTCCAAGGTATCGGCCAAGCGCCCCACGCGATCATGGTTCTTCACCAGTTGATACTTCTCTTTAATCAAAGCTTTGCTGGTTTCCTTCGGCGGTGGGAAGCTGTCTTTGATCAGCTTGAATACGTAAGGGAACGAAGGTAAAGCAAAGACCAACATCACTAAACCGCGGATACCCGGTGCGACGGCGATCATGTCGGACGAGTATTTCAAATGATGGAGGAAATCACGATAGAACAAATTCTTGCCGTGCTTTTGCAAACCCAACATCGTATAAATTTCGCTGCGCGGTTTGCGCGGCAAAATACTGCGAATGAATTGCACATAGGCCGATGGCACATCCATGTCGACCATGAAGTAAGCACGTGTAAACGAGAACAGCACGGTAATGTGCATGTTGTCGAATAAAATTGTGTCGAGTATCAGTTCCCGATTCTTATTGTGAATGATGGGAATCACGAACGGCATTTCTTGATTGCCGTTGATACTCTTACCGATGATGTAAGCGGCCTTATTGCGGAAGAATAGGCTGGCCAACACTTGCAACTGATGATTCGGTTCGAAACGCGTATTGCCGAATTGTTCCAACAAACGCTGCTCCACTTTGGCGATATCAGCATCGAGATGCGCGAACGGCGTTTGCAGCTGAAAATTAGTAACGATGCGTTTCAGACTAAAGCTCAAACCGTCGGCGGCTGGGTAGTACACACGATAGGTCGCCGGGGTATCTTCGCGTTCAATGTAATCGGTCGCGGTCGCTGGGCGAACAAAGATGAAATCGTTATGGAAGTAAGTGCGATGTAAAAGTTTAGTGCAGACGGTGTTGAAAAAAGTCTCCGCCAACTCTGGCCGCAAATGATCGATGAGCAAACCCATGTAATGCAGCTTCACTTCACGCCACACTTCATCGGTCAGATCATCTTTGTCATACTCATCTTCAAGAATCTGCACACACTCTTTGGCACGCTTATCGTAATAAGCAATCCGCTCACGCGCATCCTCTTGCGCCGCCTTCCAATCAGCCTGCTCAAAACGCTGCTTCGCCATCTGCGTCGTCGCACGGAACAAGCGGTAATGCTTATCAAAACCGTCGAGTATGGTCCTTGCAATGTCGAATGCAATTTGCGAGGACAACAGTTTTGGGAAGGCGATTTGGGGCATCAGGATTGACCGTTCAAAATCTCTCGAGACAGACTGGTAACAGATTCAGTTCAACGAATAATCAAACAAGCTACAACAATCATTGAGGGTTACTTTGATGTTGAGATATTCGATTATCCGGATGCAGTCCTAGGCGCCGCCCGCAGCAATATGTCGATATTGCGAGGACCGGCAACAACGGAATGCACCGGAGAATCGGATAGATCAATATCAAAGTGTTTCGGCGAAAAGCTCTCGTCCTATTAGCATCCGACGAATTTCACTGGTACCCGCACCAATCTCATACAACTTCGCATCACGCCACAAGCGGCCGACTGGATATTCATTGATGTAGCCATTGCCACCCAAAGTTTGAATCGCTTCGCCTGCCATCCAAGTTGCTTTTTCAGCGGAGTACAAAATCGCGCCAGCCGCGTCTTTGCGCAATGCACGGGTCGCTTCTGGAGTCTTGGCGCGTACACAAGCTTGGCCCACTGCATACACATAAGCCTTACATGCCATCATGGTCGAATACATGTCGGCGATCTTGCCTTGCATCAGTTGGAATTCGCCAATCGCTTGACCGAATTGTTTGCGCTCGTGAATGTAGGGCACGACCACATCCATACACGCTTGCATAATGCCCAATGGGCCGCCAGACAAAACTGCGCGTTCGAAATCCAAACCAGACATCAAGACGTTCACGCCTTTACCAACGCCGCCGAGGACGTTTTCCACTGGCACTTCGCAATCTTGAAATACCAATTCGCCAGTGTGCGAACCGCGCATACCGAGCTTGTCGAGTTTCTGCGCGATGCTGAAACCTTTGTAGCCTTTTTCAATGATGAAAGCTGTCATGCCACGTGGGCCCGCTTCCAAATCGGTCTTGGCATACACCACCAAAGTATCGGCATCAGGACCATTGGTGATCCACATTTTATTGCCGTTCAAAACGTAACGATCACCTTTCAAATCAGCGCGCAATTTCATGCTGACCACGTCAGAACCTGCGTTTGGTTCAGACATCGCCAAGGCGCCAACGTGTTCGCCAGAAATCAGCTTCGGCAAGTATTTAGCTTTTTGTTCGGCATTGCCGTTGCGGTTAATTTGGTTCACGCACAAATTTGAGTGTGCGCCGTAGGACAAACCAACGGACGCGGAAGCACGCGAGATTTCTTCCATGGCGATGATGTGGGCCAAGTAACCCATGTCGGCACCACCGTATTCTTCAGACACAGTCATACCGAGCAAACCCATCTCACCCATTTTTTTCCACAAATGCATAGGGAATTGATCGGTACGATCGATCTCAGCTGCCAAAGGCGCGATTTCAGATGCAGCAAACTGTTGAACGGCTTCACGCAAAGCAGCGATGTCTTCGCCATGATCGAAAGTTAAACCTGGTAAATGCAACATAGTGTCCTCGATGTTTAGAAAAAGCGCGCACGTGGTTGAGACGAAAACCCCCTCAACGCCGAGACGCCGAGGCACAGAGCAAAACGAGAACAAAAGAAACCTCTTAGGTTAGCCTCCGCATCTCGGTGCCTCTGCTTTGAGGGGTTTAAGATTACACCCGCAGCACTACTTAAGACGATAAATATGATTAATTCAAACGACAAAAATGATACTTCGAATTGACGTTAACGTAAACGTCAATTCGCACATTATTATTTTGCACTTTTAGTAACTTCAAGCAAACGGCGGCTTTCGTCTTCATGTGACTTGATTTCCGCCAACATGATTTCAATATCCTCCCGTTGTTGCTCCAAAGAAGCGCGGTGTTTCGCCAACACTTCTAGAAAACTTTGCAACTGAACTTCAGTATCTTTGGGTGAGTCATACATCGTCACCAGATGCTTAATTTCGGACAAGCTCAAACCCAAACGCTTACCACGTAAGGTTAATTTGAGGTGTGTGCGCTCACGTGCCGAATACACTCGATTGCGACCGCTAGGTCCTTCACGCTTGGGACTCAGCAAGCCCTGGTCTTCATAAAAGCGTATCGCCCTTGGCGTGATATCGAATTCTTTGGCTAATTCGGTAATTGTATAAGTTGCCATTGTTTAAGTTTTTTCTTCAAAGCTGGAGCAAAAACTGCGTCGATCGACGGTTTTGAATTTAGAATCTTACCTGAATCGCAGTTAACGTAAACGTCAATTTACAACAACATCGAGGACAAAGGCAAAATTGCACAGGCTCAGCCCATTAAACAAAACACGCGCTGCCGAAACAAGCTAGGCCTCATCCTCGTTCGCAAAATAATCCAAAGCATCCTTCGCACTAGGCGTCGCTACTCCCCCGAACACAAACATGAACCAACTCGAACAAGAATTGCACTACCCTTTAGCCGACCGCGTTCCCGAAGCGGGTCAAGCGATACAAATTGCCCCGGGCATTTTGTGGATACGCATGGGCCTACCGTTTGCGCTTAACCACATTAACTTGTGGTTGATCGAAGATGAAATCACGAACGAACAAGGCACAGTGCACGGATGGACCGTGGTCGATTGCGGCATCAATAGCGATGCCACCCGTGATGCCTGGGAAGTTTTGTTCGGCAGTCATTTGCGCGGTATGCCGATTATTCGTGTACTGGTCACGCACTGCCACCCCGACCACGTTGGTCTCGCCGATTGGCTGTGCTCGCGCTGGAAAGCGCACTTGTTGATGAGCACGGGTGAATATGCGTTTGCCCGCATGATGTCGGCGGGTCTACCAGGCGTCGATGGCTCGGCGATGTTTCCGCACTTCCGCAAACACGGTCTCGTCACGGCCGAGATGCAAGAGAAAATTCAAGAACGCAAAACCTATTACACACGTTTAGTGCCAACGGTGCCGACCAGCTATCAACGCCTTCAGGACCAACAAGCAATTCAGATTGGCAAGCATGTATGGCGTGTAATCACTGGTTTTGGCCATTCGCCAGAGCATGTCTCTTTATACTGTGCTGAGCTCAATTGTTTGATTTCGGGCGACATGCTGT
>CAYWNE010000111.1:0-13520 GCA_964459555.1 uncultured Burkholderiaceae bacterium
CAACACGCGACATCCATGCAATTTGGCGAACTGTACTACCAAGGAACCGACTGCACCGGATGCGCCAGAGACAACCACGGTTTCGCCTGCTTTAGGGCGCCCTGATTCAGTCAAACCAAACCATGCCGTACGTCCTGGCATTCCCAATACACCGAGGCCAGTACTCATCGGCGCCCATTGCTCGTCGATTTTACGCAATATACTGTGATGCACTTTGGCATGGCTCTGCCAACCCAATAAACCCTCAACGACATCGCCTGCTCGCAGGTGCGCAACGTTTGATGCCAAGACTCGCGCTACCACGCCTGCCGATTGCACTGTTTCTAGGGGATGCGGCAACTCATTGTAAGTTGGTTTCAATGACTGATTAATCCGCATATACGGATCGACGCTGATATAGATTGCCTCAGTGAGAACTTCGCCATTCCCCAATTGGGTATCGAGTTCTGTCACCTGATGACGATAGTGTTCAGGGCCAACCACGCCGCTTGGATGCGTGTGGTAGATCCATTGACGATTTTGTATGACATTCACGCTGCGCCCCGTATTCAAGAAAAGCGCTAGAATACGGCAAGCTCAATGTCGTACAAAGCAACTAAAAGTTACTTATCATATCCTTTACGGAAACACCAAAGTCACTGCGACGCAGTACTATGCCTCGTATTTCGATAGGCTTAAATGAGCTAAATGAGCCGTTTGATTGAACGCACAAGCTTGCAATTTAGACTGGAGAAAGCCCCCATGGATATCAATGACCTCAAATCGTTTCTTGTCATTGCACGCCACCAGAACCTTCGCAGTGCCGCCAGCGAATTACATCAAACGCCATCGGCGCTATCAAAAGCAATTAGACGGCTTGAGGAGAGTCTGCATACTGATCTGTTCGACCGCATTGGGAAATCCTTGCAATTAAATGCTGACGGCGAACTCATGCGCCACCGCGCCGAACAATTGGTCAACCTCGCGGAACAAACACGCGCGGATTTTCGAGGTGAGCGCCAACAAATTCATTGTAGGATTGCTGGCCCCGCGATTTTGCAATGGAAGTTTGGAACTCAGATTAGCGACACTTTGCGCCAACAACATCCTGGCAGTGGCATTGCTTTCCAAACTGTGTTTGAAGACGCAGCCCTAGCTTTGGTCACCAAAGGAAGTGCTGATTTCGCGATTGTTACCGAGGCCGCACTCCAAGGCTCACTACCTGCTGGAATGGAGAAAATTGACCTCGGCATCATCTCCATGCAGCTGGCCGCAAGTCAGCAACATCCGCTAATTTCCGAGAAGCAGAAGGCCCAAACTACCTCGCGCTCTCAGCAACATCAAAGTGCGAAGCCATTGAGTTTCTCGACGGCCCAAGTGCTGCAATATGATTTCGCTTGCCCGCCACGTTCCATGTTCTGCGGTTTGGAACGAGGCGCTCGCTCTGATGGCTGGCGTGACGATCAAGTGCCCCGTCGTATTCGATTCTGGATCGATGATTTACAGTTCTTAGTGCAGCTGGTACAGAGCGGCCAAGCCCTTGCCTATCTACCAGATTTTGTACTTCAGCAAGCACAGTTAAGGCATATCAAAGTTCGAGACTGTCCGTACGAATGTATAGAGCAAGCGTGGTTAGTGTGGCGGCCAAAAACAGCGACAGGATGGCAAGCGCGATTAATCGATGGACTGAACTAAATTTCTCTATTGAACACTTGCTCATTACCAGCAATTGAAGGAAACCTATTGCCTAGTAGTGATGTTTAATGCACTTACCAAGCCAATGCCAACCAAAACTCAGTGTTGCTTTTGTTTAGATCGCATGCCTTCATCTGCTTTCACCAGTGCATTGCGATAGGCAGTCATCTTATTATTGAGGACTCGTAAGTTGCCCGTATATTCGCGAAGTGCCTTAAGAAATTCGACAGCTTCAACCCGATGAAATTGCAAATCGGTGATCACACTATTCCAATGAGACCACGTGACGGTTCGCATCGCTTGTTGGTAGCCTGCTAAATCACTGGTAATTGCCCTTTGAGTCGCATAAAGGCGAGAAAAGGCTTGGAGTTCAGACGCTTCCATGTGTACTACTGCCTGACTAGCGATCGCCGCATCCCACGCGTCTTGCGCAGGTTCGATCACATGGGCGCCGATACCATAGTGTCCATCCATACGTTTTTCCAAACTTGCCATTAACTGCTCACGCCCCAACTTGGCTTCGAGATCAGCGACGATACCTTGCTCGAGGGCGACAAAGGTATCAATGCTTTTTTGATTGTCCGCGATGCCCTGCGTCGCGGACTCCAAATTCGCTTTAATCTCTAGGTGTACCTGCTCAGCGGCCTTTTCAGCCAAATGGCGTTTATGTGACAAAGTGTAGTAGTGTTCAATCGTAATCGCAGTCAAAATGCCGACCACGATCATCAAAAATTCTTTGAAAAATTCACGCAAGGAATGGACTTGGATGCGGCGGATATCAAACATCGAGGACTCAACTTTCTTTAAATCGGAATCGAATTTCCAAATAACAAGCTTTTTTGCTATTTTACAATATGCCTTTAACGCTTGGCGGCATTCTTAACTTTGCATCTATCGAGACTTGTACTAAGATTCCACGCGATTTATTATTCGACGCCATTCTTCAAGGCCAAGCTTTAAACCTATTCGAGCTTCAAGGACACTTGGTCCTGGGAATTCACTCCACAAAAACCGCATTTGTCCGTCAAAAACCGTACTTGTCGCACGGTTCTCAATAATCACCTTTAGCCCACTACACTTGCGCCATGAACTTAACACTCGCTCCCCAAGAGACAGCAGCGAGATCAACTCATGGAGAACATTATGCATAAGCCTTTCACAACGATAGTTGAACCACAGACCGCCGAATATCATACTTTTCGCGGAAAGTACTTGCGCAGCTCGGTAATGCGTTTTATGTCATTGATCGGCATTATTTCCTCCTTCGCACTGGCAGCTGCTTTATCGGTGCTGATTAATCGCTTTGGACACAACAACGTTCCGTTTTGGGCCTTATTTGCTGGTGCGTTTTTTTTCAATATTTTGTCCGCTTATGTGAATGCACGTCGCGAACTGGCGAGTTTTCTCGATAATGGCTGGACCTTAACGCCGGAACTGATCTCTACCAAAGTAGAACGTAGTTGGGTATCGCCTTTAGATCCCATTACAAGCTTTGACATCGTCGCTGAGGCAGCCTCCGGAATCGGCCTCTCAAAAATCATCGGCTACGAGAAAAGTCTACAGTTTTCCTACGATCCTTTCCACGGCACGATGCGGGTTTCACGCTATCGCACAGCATGGTTAGGCTTGTCGATAGAAATCGTTGTCAAAGTCGAGAAAGCCGGTGAATGTCGTGTCACTGTGAAGAGTAAGCCCGGCTTATCTGCCTTCTATTTCCAAAATGGCGATGCCTTTCATTGGACCACAAAAATTTCTCAACACTTAGAAGCCTCCATCCTGAACCATTACGAGCAAAAGCAACAGAAAGAGCGCAACCAAGTGTTAGCGCGTGCGGCCTTAGAATCCAAACTGGCAGCCTTGCAAGCACAAGTCGAACCGCATTTTTTGTTTAATACTTTGGCGAATCTCAAATATCTAATTCGTACCAATCCAGACACTGCACAACAACTCTTAAGTAGTTTGGTCGCCTACTTGCAAACTGCAATGCCAGATATGCGCTCCATTTCTTCTAAGCTCGCTCGCGAATGCACATTAGCACAGCACTTTCTGACGATTATGCATATTCGTATGGGGCAGCGTTTACACTTCTCGATCAACTATCCAAAAGAGCTCGCCGACATCTCGATGCCGCCTGCCATGCTCATCTCTTTGGTCGAAAATGCCATCAAACATGGCCTCGAAAAAGCAACACGAGCTGGAACCGTCACGATCGAAGTGAGTCAACAAGCACAAAGAATGTGCATTAAAGTCAGCGATGACGGCGTTGGTCTCAATGACTTCGGTGGCAATGGCGTGGGACTTTCAAATATCTATGAACGTTTGCAGCTCCTGTATGGTGATCGCGCTGAACTGGTCATTGATTCACGCGAGCCTAGCGGTGTTGAAGCCAAACTCTACCTACCAATTAATTAATGTAAACTTTCACTTTCTGTACGAGCACACACTATGGCAACAGCAATTCTTGTCGAAGACGAACCTTTGTTACGCGCCGAGTTACGCGACCACCTGTCACAACAATGGCCTGAGCTTACTATTCTGGCTGAGGCGGAGAATGGAATTGATGCGATTCGACTCATTGGCCAACATCAACCCGACATCGTCTTTCTCGACATTCAAATCCCCGGCATCAATGGTATCGACTTGGCGCAACATATTCCGGCAGAAACGTATATCGTTTTTGTCACCGCCTACGCAGAGCATGCTCTGAAGGCCTTTGAACGTGGCGCGATCGACTACCTCGTCAAACCGATCGATCATGAACGTATTGCTGTCACCGTCGCCCGCCTCAAACAGCGCAGCACGGAAGAGATGAGCCAAAATCGTAAGGAATTAAGTCAGCTTGAAACAAAGGCCGCGCCCACTTATCTCAAGTGGATTAAAGCCTCGATTGGCGATACCGTGCGCTTGATCATGATTAACGATGTCATCTACTTCAATGCTGCAGACAAATATACGAGAGTCGTGACAAAAAATACCGAGGCCATCATTCGTCTCTCGCTCAAGCAACTGAATGAACAACTTGATCCAGATTTATTCTCACAAGTTCATCGCAGCACCATCGTCAATTTAGCTGCGATTGATCGTGTGACGCGCGTTGATGGTGCGATGTTTATCCACCTGCGCGAACGACAAGAACGCCTACCTGTGAGCGAAGCTTTTATGAAACAGTTCAAGCAAATGTGAACACCATGATTTGAATTGCGTAGGTCTAGCTGTACGTAGAGAAGATAGCCCTTTTTTCCACAACGATGCCTACCAATTCGCAGCCGGTGTAAGCGAAAGTAAAGCCGGATCTGTAATGATTTCAAAACACAAGACGTATTCTTCAGCCGGCTTCGGATGGATAGTTATAAATACAGTTAAAGGCAATGCGCTGTTCAAAACTGGTTTCCAGGCGCACGATGACCTTGAGCACTACGAAACGACTGTCATTATGGAGAGCGTGAAACAAAGTTTTGCGCTCCCACGGTCGTTGATATAACTGATCATTCTTAGCTTTATAACTTCGCATCGCGCTCTTTTTGCAAACGCTTATCGAGGTTTTGCAAGCCAACCGCTGACAAGGCTTTGCACGCTTGTGGATCGACCAACTCGCCCTTGCCATCGAGTCGTTCGATGATGTCGCTACCTCCGGTATGACCAGTAATCAAGATGTCACACGGTTGCTGCGCCAATCGCAATGCACTGGCATGCAGGCTCTCACCAAGACCATTTGGGGCAAAGTATTCATAATGATCATCGGAAATGGAACCGAGACTGTCTGAAAAAACAAGCTGACGGCAAACGCCTTTCTCACACTGCTGCCAACGCCAGCCTGATCCCGCTGGTGTATGGCCTGGCATAGGAATGTTATGAAATACGGTGCCTGCGAGCTTCAACACTTGACCGTCGCCAATCACTGCTAAATTCTTAACCGGCTTCATAGGCGTGAGGATCTCAAACTGCGGATCACTTCTATCATGCTTACCTGTTGCCATCACTGTCTTACCAAGTGCTCGCACATACACCTTGGCACCAGTCACCTCTTGCAGCTGCGCTACACCGCCAACATGATCATGATGCTCATGCGTCGTCAAAATAGCGCGGACATCACGCAAACGAATTCCCAAACTCTCCAAACGCGCTTTCAAGCCAACGAAAGATTCGCTGGTCCCACTATCGATCACAACATGGCCACTCGGATGGGCGATCAGGATGGTCGATATTCCACATGTTCCAACATACCAAGTATTGCCATAGATATGACGTGGCGGCGTTGCTTCGTTCCAATCATCGTAGGATTTGCAGCTCAGTTCTTGGGACGTATAGGTTTTGGCTTTCGGCATTGGACGGGTGGCCAATGCTGGAGCAGAGATCAAGAGGGTCGCGAGCGCAGAACTTGCGAGCAAAACGGAGAACGTGGATGTGCGAGACATTTTTCAAAAGCATCAATAGAAAGAGAGCGACATCATACGCGATTTCGATTTCGCATTATTGCCTGTGAGGATATATTCTATGAACACCAACAAAAAATGAGGCTTCAACACAAGACTCAAAATCGGAGTAGAATGCATATTGCATTGCAGCATACTCAGTGAAATGGCTTCCTCAGTTTCGACAGTTCGATTGAGAAGCCCTTTCAAAGCGGCATCCTGAGAATCTAGTCCCAATGGCGCCCACAGCCACGCACTGTGCTTGACTGTGGCGAATTATCGCGAGTCTTTAACACCCTCGCGCGCCCTGCTTCCATTGGGTCTAGATTTTTACATACGGAGAAGCCCATGGTTAGCCAACATGAAGGAGCATTGCATCAAATAGTGATTGTCGGTGGTGGAGCAGGCGGACTAGAGTTAGCAGTAAGACTCGGCAAACGCCTCGGTAAAAAACGGAAAGCGCGCATCATTTTGGTCGACGCTAGCCGCACCCATTTGTGGAAACCCTTGCTGCATCAAGTCGCAGCAGGCACACTCGACAGTCATGCCGACGAGCGCGAATACTTCGCCCTCGCCCGCAGCAAACATTTCGAATTCCGCTTAGGTCGCATGCAAGGACTGTCGCGCGACAAGAAAGAAATCTACCTCGCCCCCACCTTCGACGAAGAAGGTAATGAACTCCTGCCACAACAAGCGATAGCTTACGACCAGCTCGTCATTGCACTCGGCAGCCAAACCAATGATTTCGGCACCAAAGGCGCGAAAGAGCATTGCATCATGCTCGACTCCCTCCCTGCCGCTGAACGTTTCCATCAAAAACTCGTCAATTGCTGCCTGCGCGCACAAACCGAACAACAGCAAGTGGGCGGCGGTCGTTTCACGGTGACGATTATCGGTGGCGGCGCGACCGGTGTCGAGTTGGCGGCTGAATTGCACATGACCACCAAGATCTTATCGAGTTACGGTCTGCTGAATTTCCATCCCGAAAAAGACCTAAAGATCGTCATTGTCGATGCTTCCCCTCGCTTATTGCAAATGCTACCGGAACGTTTGTCTGATGCGGTGGCCAAAGAATTACGTAGCATCGCCATCGAAATTCATACCAATGAAAAAGTGGTGGAAGTGAGTAAAGAGGGCGTGTCTATGGCCAGTGGCAAATTTATTCCGAGTGGCTTAGTGGTGTGGGCAGCGGGTATCAAAGCCCCCGAATTTTTACGCGAACTCGATGGTTTGGAGACCAATCGCCTGAATCAATTGGTGGTACATCAAAATCTGCAATCGACACGCGATCCATCGATTTTCGCGCTTGGCGATTGTGCCGCATGTCCACAAGGCGAAGGACTTCCGAATGTGCCGCCACGTGCGCAATCGGCACATCAACAAGCGAGCTGCTTAGCCGATTCCTTGTGCCGCATGCTCGATGGCAAATCGCTCAAAGACTTCCATTACAAAGATCACGGTTCTTTGGTTTCATTGGGTAATTACAGCACCGTGGGTAGTTTGATGGGCGCCATCGCCAGCGGCTCGGTGTTCATCGAAGGGACTCTGGCGAAGTGGATGTATTGGTCACTACACAAACATCATCAAGTCGCGGTCAATGGTTGGTTTCATACTTGGTTATCAACCTGGGCGGAAACCATCGATAGGGTAAGGAATCCGCGCATCAAACTACATTGATGGCTCGGTATCGAGAAGCTGTTTTCACAAGGGGCGATGGAGTACCGTCACCCCTTCCCCTTCGCGACCTTGGAAGAAACTCGCCGAGGCTTGCTGGCCGTAATACACGCGAACCAATTGCATGGCGATCATAGGATCTTGCAGCGCTTCGAGTCGCACGATCAATCGGATTTCGGCAAAGGCTTGTTCACCTCTTTGATTGGTATGAATCGCGTAGGGCTCGAAGCGCGGTTGCACCAACCAATCACTGGCAGGGGTCAAAGCATCTAACTCCTCGGCGCTGGGGCCGATGTAGATTTGTTTGCCGGCACACGAAAACTTATTCTTGGCCACGAGTTTTTGCGGTGCCATGCCCAGCGCACGCCAATTTGAAGCGTCGACGCATGCAGGTTCGCCTTCGATATCAATCTCCGCCATCACGCCTTTCTGCACCAAGTCGTACCACGCTGGGTGACTATGCCATTTGCATTGATTAGCCGCGATGTGCTCTACAAAATTGTTCCGTTCGTCAATTTCATTGAGTATCAAGCGATTCAAAATCTGCTGCCACACGATTTTCTGCCCGTCGATTTCGGAGAACAATGCGCCATGGTCATCGATCTGTAACTGATGGGGCTCGATCAAGGGCAAGCCCCATTGCACCGAACTCGCGTGTAGATCAAACAAGGTGCCACGTTGCCATGGTTGATGTTCCAAAATCGCTGCTGTGCCTTCGCCTGCCACCCAACGTCGACACCAATCCAGCCAGTAAGCACTACCAATGCGCGCGTCCCAAGCGGTGGTCGAGGCTAAACTCGGCCAACGTTCTTGATGCACTTGATGAACGTGAAAACCGGTCACCAATAAAGAGGTAAACGTTTGACATTCAACCAAACGCAAATCCCAGGTATCGCCCTCTTTCACCAAGGCAAAATCAACGGTTAACACATCAGCCGCTTGTTTGTTCTTCCATGGCGTAGCCTGCATTGCGGCGGCACCTAAGCGGCCTTGTAGAGCTGTTACTAAAGCGTTGAGGCGTTGCTGCAAACGGTGTTGCAAATCATTGGTGGCAATCAACGGCCATTCAGAAAATAGCTTTGGTTGTTGTGGCAGATAGCTGGTGTGGGCATAGCTACTCCAACTATTTTGCATCTCTTGCTTACTGCAGGGACGTTCCGCTAAGAGTTCCATGCCCAAGGCATCGAATGGTGTTGCGCTGCGAGGCTGCCATGCTTTGAATGACGCATCACGCGTGTAGCTTTGAAGGCTCTCGAGTTTATTGAACATAGCAAGTCGGCGCAAAATGCGCATCCTCTGTTTCATGGATCAAATGTTGTACGATCGTTTGATAGCTCGACGAGCGCTGGAAAATCCCACGCTGAATATCGGAAGATGCGCCATGTAAAAACAAAGCGCGCAGTTTCTCATCGATGGCACGATACAGTCCCAACTCTTGAGCGACCGGTGCTAAACGTTGCAACCATTGATCAAAATAATCATGCAGAGCAATCGGTGTTTCGCTTTCCCAATCAATGATCTCAGCCGCCAAGCCACGACGACGCACACGCCACTTATTCTCTTCCAAGCAAGCACGCGATTGCGGACGCGGCAAACAGCCCGCGCGATAATCCTGAACCAAAGTCGCGACTTCACACTGCAATAAGGCGGTAATCAGCCAGATATGTTCTAACGATGGCGTCGCGTCGCAAATCCTTACTTCCAAAGTGTGATAGCGATGATGCAGGCGCAAGTCTTCCCACATGCCATGCTGTGCCTCTAAGGTGCCGACCTTACGAAGGACCTCAATGTGTTTGAAATACTCTTCTTCAGAAGCCCAAATATCAGGCGTGCCCATGCGAGGAAGCCGATCCAAAATTGAGTGCCGCCAACTTTGGACGCCGGTGTCTCGCCCTTCAAAGAAAGGTGAACTCAAAGAGATTGCAAACACCGGCGCGAGGCGGTTGCGCAAGGAATTAAAGATGGGCATGGCTGGCACGCCTTTAGGCAACCCTAGATGCACATGAAATCCATACGACATCAAACTGCGCATCAGCTCGGCGTACTCATCGACCAAACGAATGTAATGCTCATGCTTATCGCGCTCGCGATTGATTTCTTGATTCTTCCAGCTTGAGAAAGGGTGCACACCGGCAGATAAAATGTGTTGGCCTTGAGCCTGAGCGCGCAGGCGTATCACTTCTCGCATGCTGGCGACACTCGCCACCACCTGATCTGGCGTATAGCAGATAGGCGTTTGCAGCTCGACGACCGCCTTGTGTAGTTCACAGCTGGAACTGCCATTCTGGTCAGGAAATTCGCGCACGCCACGCTCAAAATCATGCGCAACTAATTCCAAACTCTCTTGATCTACGATTTGCAGTTCTTCCTCTGCACCCAGGGTGATAATGTCGTCCATGAGATGGCCCTCCCGACTCGTGAACGACCACGCACTATCTAGATCTCAGAAAAACTTGTGATATGCGCCACGCTCAGCCCGTCAAAATTAACAAACTTCAAAGTAAAGCTGGCAATAGTGTAGGTCGTGGCAAGTCATTTCAATTGCTTTAACAAAGCACATAAACACCGTCAATTTACGGCTTAAACCCTTGATTCAATAAGAATTTCCCACTAAGAACGCATGCCGCCATAAGAGAGCTTGGATGAAGTTTACAAGAAGAGGTTTGCAAAATAGATATGATTTGATGTAAGGTTGAACTTTGCTTAGCAAGCCTACAAACTTCGCACACAATTGGCGCCGATAACTCCTAGAATTCAAACCCAACGTAGACACATGGCCATCTTCTCTCACCTCAAAGACACCGCGACCGTCAACAAACATCGTCTGGAAATGCTATTTGATGGCATCTTCGCCATCGCGATGACGATTTTAATTTTGGAAGTGAAAGCCCCGGAAGTGCACGGTGGAATGAGCAACCATGCTCTGCTCGAAGCCATCAGTGAAAGTATTCCAACCATGTTGAGCTACTTACTCAGCTTCCTCGTGCTGGGCAACCTTTGGTATCGCCACAATGAACAGTACAAACACTTCGAACACATTAGCGGCGCCATGTTCTGGCTACAATTAATTCAACTTGCCTTGGCAGCGTTCTTTCCTTACTGTGCCTCACTTTTTGGGCGCTTCTTTCAAACACCTGTCACGTTTATCTTTTACGTGACGCCCGTCCTTCTCTACGCGATCGCGCAAGCTTTAAGTTGGTTGATCGCGAAACGGCACGACGCAATCAGTTCACAAATTGACTCTACGACCTACCACCGTATCAATCGAAGCAACTGGTTACACGTATTTAATCTCAGCCTTACCTTATTGATCGTCAGCACTCCTTTCGTCTATATTGAGTGGATCAAGCACTAAACTATGAATCAAGCACGCCCAGCAAACGCCGAAGACTTTAGCTTCTTTTATCGGCTTTACATGCATCCGGACATCAATCCATATTTGCTCTACGAGGTGATGGATGAGGAAAGCTTTCAGCCAATTTATGCTCAGCTGTTAGAGGAAAAAATACTCTATGTGTTCCAGCACCAAGGTCAGGATGCCGGCATGTTTAAACTGATACCGCTGCAACACCGTACCTCGCATATCGCCTATCTTGGTGGCCTCGCTATTGCGCCTGAATATGCAGGACAAGGCTTGGCACCGAAGATGTTTGAGGTGATATTCGGGCTTGCGCAGAAGTTGCAGATCAAGCGCATTGAACTCAGTGTCGCCACTCACAATCAACGCGCAATCAAGCTCTATGAGAAAGTCGGATTTCAAACTGAGGGCATATTGCGCAACTACACACATCTCAAAAGTGAAGGGCGTTACATCGATGAACAATTGATGGCGCGACTTTTCTCGTTCTAAAACACTTCTAAGACCACTTCTATTATGTCCAAGTTCTCAATCATCGTTCGCGCCTCGTTTTTCTTTATGCTCTGCGTATGCCTGCAAGCATGCACTCATAAGGAGGAATTCACCGAATACACACCAGCAAAACTAGAACTTGAATGGTCAGAAGAGATCAGCAGAGACGAGGCGGTTAAGGCGAAACATGATCTCAGCCAAGAAATGAAACAGAAGTTACTAAAGATTGGCGATTTCAACTATTCAAACACCATTTCCATCACATCGGAAAAGAGCCTACTGAAATACAAAATTCTCTTTCTGAGAGAGATCAAAACTGAAGAAGCCTTAGAATTGGCGCCATTGATTACAGAGATCTGCAAAGGAAAGCAATTCGCGGTGACCTCACACGGCGCGATCACAAAGAAGACCGTCAGAGAGACTACTGGGTTTTCGTTTTCAATTTGAGTTCCCCCTTCTGCTCAGGGTCGCAGGCAAACCAACTTGACACTGCGGAATATGATTATTCTTTGAATCAAATCATCAATAGACCTCTTTGATACTGATTCTCACCTTTGTTCACTTCATTTAAAAGCATGCAAAGGTGCGAAGAGGCTTCATAGACGACTGGTTGTAAGTGTCGCCATCTTTGAAATTGACAGCGTCAAGCTGTTCCCGTACATTGGCTTATCACCAACGGAGACGAGATTATGGGCACGCGTGATCCACGTATTGACGACTACATCAGCAAAGCTGCTCCTTTCGCTCAACCCATCTTGCAGCACCTGCGCGAACTGGTACACAAGCACTGCCCGGAAGCGAATGAAACTATCAAATGGAGCATGCCGCATTTCGAATACAAGGGTAGTATTTTCTGCCGTTTCGCCGCCTTCAAGCAACACTGCAGTTTTGGTTTCTGGCTCGGAGATTCTATGAATCTCGATGGCAAAGTTGAAGAAGCCATGGGTCAGTTTGGACGCATTTGCAGTTTAGCGGATCTGCCGAAAGATACGGTGTTTGGGAAACTGATTGTGCAAGCGCAAAAGCTGCACGATGCGGGCACCAAAAGTCCGATTCAAAAGCGCAATGAACGTAATGCGAATGTCAAAAGAGAATTGGAGATTCCTGCAGCTTTTAACGAAGCTTTGAAAAGCAATCCAGCCGCGCTCAAAACCTTCGAAGCTTTTTCCTATTCGAATAAAAAAGACTATGTCGAATGGTATGTTGAAGCCAAAACCGATGTCACCCGCAGTAAGCGTCTGGCGCAAGCGATTGAATGGATGACCGAAGGTAAGCGTCGCAATTGGAAATACGAGAAATGCTAGAGTCCCCAACACCACTCGCCAATGTGTTTTGGCAAAGCTTGAATGGCCAACATCGCCACTTCTCAACGGGCGATGAACGCGCGCGTCGCTATAGTCCTGGATTTTCGCCTATCGTTGGGTTTCCGCAAGAAGATCAACCTGACTTTGCGTCGCTCAAAACACTCTTTGATATTGGGGAACAATTTTATTGTGGTGGTTGGACTGGCGCCCTCCCCGATGACTGGACCCTGCATGCCGATGCCACCATGTATCGCATGATTTGGCGCGGAGATGCCAGCAGCATCAATCTTGAAACTGATGCAGTCAAACATCACGCGCAATGTCCCGAACTGCAACTTCAAGCACTTCAAAGTGAACACGCCGAACAGGCGGTAGCCCTAGCACGCCTGACCAATCCCGGCCCCTTCGGCTTCTGCACCATAGAGCTCGGCGATTATCTCGGCTATTTTCGCGATGATAGATTGGTTGCCATGAGTGGTGAACGCATGCACGCTGGCTTTTATCACGAAGTCAGCGGCGTTTGCACCCATCCCCGTTTTAAAGGAAAAGGATTGGCACGACGCATCATGAACACCATCATCACGCGTTAACACGCAAGCGGGGAAA
>CAYWNE010000112.1:0-13438 GCA_964459555.1 uncultured Burkholderiaceae bacterium
CATCAAAGGAGTGTGTAGCGCGGGTGTAACGTGCCACACCACGTGGTAACCGACATAAATAGCCAACACAAAAATGATCAGGTTGGTCAGGGTATGGCTCACTTCCATCTCAATCTCTCTTTCCCGAATTCGTTAATTATTTGCATTAGAAAGGTCGAGCCTCTCATTTATTTACGCAGCACTTCGCCACCAGAGCACATCATGGTCGCAACCACAATTTCATCCTCTTTATTGATCGCCAAATTCGCTTCTTTGTCGATGATCAGTTTCAAGAAATCGAGGATATTGCGGGCATACAATGCAGAAGCATCAGCTGCCACCAAGGTCGCCAGATTTGGTTCGCCAATAATGTGCACGCCATACTTCGTCACCGTTTTGTTCAACTCAGACAAAGGACAGTTACCGCCCTGCTCGACCGCCATATCGACAATCACAGAACCAGGTTTCATGGCTTTGACGGTTTCTTCTGAAATCAAAGTCGGCGCTTTGCGTCCTGGAATCAAAGCTGTCGTGATGATGATGTCGGCTTGCTTAGCGCGTTCATGCACCAAAGCCGCTTGGCGTGCCATCCATGCGGCTGGCATCGGACGCGCATAACCACCCACACCTTGGGCAATTTCACGTTCTTCATCAGTTTCGTACGGTACATCAATAAACTTCGCACCGAGCGATTCAACCTGCTCTTTAACAGGTGGACGTACATCGGAGGCTTCAATCACCGCACCCAACCGTTTGGCGGTCGCGATCGCTTGCAAACCAGCGACGCCCACACCCATGATCAAGACTCGCGCCGCCTTCACCGTACCCGCCGCCGTCATCAGCATCGGCATAAAACGTTGATACGTATTGGCCGCCAGCATCACCGCTTTATAGCCCGCGATATTCGCTTGTGAAGACAAGACGTCGAGCGACTGAGCACGCGTAATCCGCGGTGCCGCTTCGAGTGAGAACGCGGTCAATCCATGTGCAGCCATGGCAGCAATATTGTCGGCGTCAAAGGGATTGAGCATGCCAACCACAACCGTGCCCGACTTCATCAACGTGCGCTCTTCCGCAGAAGGTGCGCGCACCTTTAATACCAAGTCGGCCCCAAAGGCCTCAGCCGCCGTACCAATTTGTGCGCCAGCAGCTTGGTAGGCTTCATCGGTGATCGATGAGGCCACACCAGCACCGGCCTGTACTATCACTTGATGTTTGGCGCTGACGTATTTCTTGATGGTTTCAGGGGTCGCTGCGACGCGTGTTTCACCCGCCCGTGTTTCGGCGGGAATGCCGATTCTCATAAGTAGCTCCTCGTTTGCTTAATGTATGTGTGTCGTAAGCTTGCGCCGTGGTTCAAAACATCAGCCCAAAAACCTCCTCAGGCTTTATTACTCAAAAGCGATAACTCTGATCCCTTTGCCTAGGCGGTACAGCATTTTGGATAAAACACCCGCCTCGCAAGAGCTCAATCTGCACTTGCGTCAAAAAACAGTAGGGAATTCTGAACTTTTAAGGGCTTTTTGAAATAGGCTGTTTTGATCTATTTCAAAAAACACTTCGATTCTAGCTTTAATATTCGACAACGATATTACACGAAAAAGACAAAACAAAGACACGGTAGTTGGCGGTGGAACATCGAAGATTATTCGGCGAAATTCGATTTCACCGTACATCACAAGTGAGGATCTGCTTAATGGGAGATCGACAAGAGCCGCATAAAATAAGGCTCAGCACGAGGCAAGCCGCCCGTTCATCAAAGAAAATTCTGCTCATTTACATAAATAAATTGGCAATAAATTTGAAAGCATTTGGTATAGATAGAATCTTTATTAGCAAATGCAGCGCTCTTATTTCATGGCTAGAGCACCTTTTCAAGTGAGTCAGAACAATCAAAAATGAGACAAAAGAGTAAAATGGCGGGTTCAAGTTTGTTGGGTTTAGCCTTTCGCTTCTCGCAAGAAAAGGACAAGTTAATCTGACGCTTCACCATTTTAGGAATTGATATCGACATGTCCCATGTCTGGAAACCCTCAGTCACCGTTGCCGCGATCGTCACCCGCCAACATCAAGGACGGCAAGAGTTCTTGATGATCGAAGAGGAGACCAAAGACGGCGTCAGAATTAATCAAGCAGCGGGCCACCTTGATCCGAATGAAAGTTTGGAACAAGCAGTGATTCGTGAGACCCTCGAGGAAACGGCACATGATTTCGTGCCTGAAGCCTTGGTCGGCACCTATATGTCGAAGTTTATTTCACCCAATTCGGGGGAAGAAGTGACGTATTTACGCTTCGCCTTTTGCGGCACCGTTAGTGCCCAGCACGATCGGCCACTCGATACCGGCATCTTACGGGCGATGTGGATGAGCTATGAAGAAATTCGTGCCTGCCAAGATCGCCATCGCAGTCCGCTAGTTCTGCGATGCCTAGAAGATTATTTGGCGGGTCAGCGTGCACCATTAGATTTGATGTACACGCACCCAAGTGTGACGGGCACGGCTACGCATTGAGCTCGTCGTACCTTAAGTCATCAGAACAGAATGAAAATGCAGCTGTCTTTCTAGACCAAACAAGAAGGCAAAAAGAAGGCAAAAGAACGGAATAAAAGTATGAGCAAAAAACGTGTCGTGATTGGTATGTCGGGTGGGGTCGATTCCTCGGTTTCCGCTTGGCTACTGAAACAACAAGGCTTTGAAGTCATTGGCCTTTTCATGAAAAATTGGGAAGACGACGATAACTCTGAATACTGCTCAACCCGCGAAGACTTGATCGATGCCGTCAGTGTCGCTGACGTGGTCGGCGTCGACATCGAAACCGTCAATTTCGCCAGCGAATACAAAGACCGCGTGTTTGCTGAATTTCTACGCGAGTACCAAGCGGGCCGCACACCAAACCCCGACGTCTTGTGCAATGCTGAAATCAAATTCAAAGCCTTCCTCGATCATGCGATGAACCTCGGTGCCGATTACATCGCAACCGGCCACTATGCACGTGTGCGCGAAGTCAATGGTGAGTTTCAATTACTCAAAGCACTCGATAGCAGCAAAGATCAGAGTTACTTCTTGCATCGACTCAATCAGGCGCAGTTACGCAATACTTTGTTCCCGCTCGGTGAAATCAATAAAACTGAAGTACGCAAAATTGCTGAACAAATCAATCTGCCGAATGCTAAGAAGAAAGATTCAACCGGCATCTGCTTTATTGGTGAACGTCCGTTCCGCGAATTTTTGAATCGCTACTTGTCTTACGCGCCAGGCGAAATTCGCACTTCAGAAGAAGAAGTGATTGGGCAACACGTTGGCCTTAGCTTTTACACGCTGGGCCAACGCAAAGGCATCGGCATTGGCGGCATTAAGTCCAAACAGAAAGACGATGGCAGCAGCGATGCCTGGTATGTGGCGCGTAAAGATGTGGTGAACAACCGTTTATATGTGGTTCAAGGTCATGATCATCCTTGGCTACTTGCGCAAAAACTCGAAGCCGGTCAAGTCAGTTGGATCGCAGGTCATGCACCGAATCTAGAAAAATTATCGGCCAAGACACGTTATCGTCAACCGGATATGGCCTGTGCTTTCCAAGGTGATTTGGAACAGTTCCAATTGCATTTCAATGATGCGCAATGGGCCGTCACACCGGGACAATCTGCCGTGCTTTACGATGGTGATGTTTGTTTAGGCGGCGGCATTATTAATTCGGCGTTCGACTAATTAAAACCTCCACGACGCCAGACATAACAAAAAGGACTGACATTCACCATGAATTTCAGTCCTTTTTTACATCTTTCATGCTAGCTTGAGGCCTCTGCACAGGTGTCGCGAGCGGTCGAAGTTCAAGTTGAGGAGCGGACCTGTGCTGAAGCACAATGAGCACCGCAGACCCAAATTTCGGAAGCGCAGTTGCTCGTGAAGCGGTCTCTTAGATTGTGTTTCCAACGATAGGCCCTTTACCACTGTACTTATCTAAGGCGAGATAAATCACAGGTGTGATGAACAAGGTGATCGCCTGAGAGAATAGCAAGCCACCGACCACCGCTAAGCCCAACGGCTGACGCAACTCTGCACCTGCGCCGAGACCAAAAGCGATCGGCAAGGCGCCGACCAAGGCCGCCAAAGTCGTCATCATAATCGGGCGATAACGTTCGATACAGGCTTCACGGATTGCTTCAGCTGGTGACATGCCCTTATTGCGTTGCGCATCCAAAGCGAAGTCGATCATCATGATCGCGTTCTTTTTCACAATACCGATCAAGAGCAAGATACCGATGGTTGCGATGAGGGTGAGATCTTTGCCAAACATCTCCAAAGCGATCAATGCACCAACAGCGGCGGATGGAAGTCCCGCCAAAATCGTAATCGGATGGATGAAACTCTCATACAAAACACCGAGCAAGACGTAGATCACTAGCAGCGCAGCAACAATCAAGATGGTTTGTCCAGATTGAGAATCTTTGAACACCGCAGCATCGCCGCCGTAGGAGGTGATGATAGTCGATGGAATTTTTAATTCTTCACGATACTTCTCGATCTTATTAGTCGCATCTCCGAGCGGCATATCTGGCGCTAAGTTAAACGACACGGTGACCGCTTGCAATTGACCAACGTGATTGATCGAGGTGGGGCCGACGGTACGTTTGACCGTGGCGAAACTCGACATTGGCACGAGATTGCCAGTATTACTTCGAACATAGATTCCGCCAATATCGGTCTCGTCGTTTTTGTTTTCCGGCGCCACTTCCAAAATCACCGAATAACTGTCGACCGATGTAAACAAAGTGGCGATCTGGCGCTCACCGAAAGCAGAATAAAGGCTAGAACGAATCGCATCAATACCGACACCAAGCGAATTAGCACGATCGCGATTGATTTCTATCGATGCTTGCAGACCACGCAATTGCGAATCTGTCGTCACGTCTTTAAAGCCCGGATCAGATCGCAATTTGTCTTGCATCTTGAACGCCCAATCACTAAGCGAGCTGGCATCGACACTTTGCATGATGTACTGATATTGGCTCTTACTTGGACGACCACCGAGCTGCAAGTTTTGCGTTGGACGTAAGAAGACCGTGATGCCCGGCACTGCTTTCAATTTATTGCGCAGCCCATCGACCACTTCTTTCATCGGTTTGCGTTGGTCTCGCGGCTTTAAGTTGATGAAGCCACGTCCGGTATTTTGCGAACCGCCACCACCATGGAATGAGGAAACCGTGAGTACATTCGGATCTTCGCGCAAGATTTTGGCTGCACTTTCTTGCAAGACCACCATGGCAGGGAAAGATGTATCTTCGGCGGCTTCAAACGAGACGTTGATTTGACCAATATCTTCTTCGGGGAAGAAGCCTTTTGGGATCGTCATGAACATATACCCTGTGGCGATGAAAGTCAGTAAGGCCACAAACAAAACCGACTTTCTATGTTTGAGCGCCAAATCCAAACCGCGTGTATAGGAACGTAATGACGAATCAAACGCGCGTTCAAAACTATGCGTGATCGCATGCATCCATTTCGCGCCACTTTTCTGCACACTTTCCGGCTTCAGGAAACGGCTTGCCAACATCGGCACCAAGGTCAAAGATACGAATGCAGAAACGACGATCGCCAAACTGACAATCACCGCGAACTCATGGAACAGTTGGCCAATCACGCCAGGCATGAAGAAGATAGGGATAAACACCGCAATCAACGAAGTCGAGATCGAGATAATCGTGAATCCGACTTCACGGGATCCTTTCAGCGCAGCTTCAAACGGTGGTTCGCCCATTTCGACATGGCGCATGATATTTTCCAACATCACAATCGCGTCATCGACCACTAGACCAACGGCCAGAGTAATCCCGAGCAAAGAAATATTGTCGAGTGTATAGCCAAGACCCCAGAGCAGACTGACGGCACCGACTAAGGAAACAGGCAATGACAAGGTCGGAATGACGGTTGCCACCATGTGACGCAAGAACAGGAAAATGACGACGACCACGAGGAAAATGGTCAAGATTAAAGTCAAGTTCACATCATGCAATGCATCGCGTACGGAGACAGATCGATCATTCGCCAAAGCGATATTCACCGAAGCCGGCAATTGGGCTTTGAAACCAGGCACCGCCGCTTTGATTGAATCAACCACCTTGACGGTATTGGCATCGGTTTGCCGTTGAATCGCCAACATGATCGCGGGCTCGCCATTGAAATTACCAACTGACTTCACGGTTTCGTAACTATCTTCGACACTCGCCACATCGCGCAAACGGACTGGCTGACCGCCTTTGTTGCTGACAATAATATTGGCAAACTCAGCTGCATTTTGTAGCTGCTTATTGGCGACGATAGTCAGCATTTGTTTATCGCCGTCAATCGTTCCAACCGGCGCGATCGAATTGGCCGAACGTATGCTGCTGGTTAATTCCTCAAAGCTGATATTGCGCGATGCTAGTTCACCAGGATTCACACGAATGCGCACCGCATAACGGCGAATCCCGAAAATATTGACCTGTGCCACACCCGGCAAGGTCGACAAGGTTGGTGAGATCAGATGTTCTGCATAATTGGTTAACTCGGACAGACTCAAGCTAGGCGAAGTCAGTGCCAATACCAACACCGCAGAATCGGCAGGATTGACCTTGCGATACGACGGTGGTGAGGTCATCTCGATCGGCAAAGCGCGTTGTGCACGCAACAAGGCTGCTTGCACGTCGACCGCTGCTTCATCGACATTGCGACTCGCATCGAATTCCAATGTGAGGCTAGTTGAACCTAAGGTACTACTCGAACTAATTGTCGCTAAACCGGGGATAGTGGCGAATTGTTTCTCAAGCGGCAAAGCAACCGAGGTCGCCATGGTTTCTGGGCTCGCCCCAGGAAGGCCCGCGCCGACACTGATGACCGGCGTGTTATAACTCGGCAGCGCTGCGATCGGAATAAACCGATACGCCAAAATACCAGCCACTACCACCGATAGATTCAATAAGATCGTCATCACAGGACGACGAATAAACAACTCCGACAAATTCATGGTGCACTCGCTGCTGAGACGGCTGCGGAGGCACTTGCTCCACCCGCTTTGTTCGTTGCTTCGGGACTAGAAGCAGGAGATGCTACTGCCGACGACGATTCGCTCGCATCCTTCTTGCCACCTTTTTTGCCCTTCGCCTCGCCTGCGTCATCAGTGCGTTCTTTAATCGGTGTGCCGGGGCGGAGGTTTTGTTTTCCTTCCAATACAATTTTCGTACCTTCATCGATTCCGGTAACGACCGCATCCAAGCCAAACGTGTATTTCACGTCGACTTTCTTCTGCGCGGCTTTACCTTCTGCGTCGACCACAAACACACTATTCGAATTGACACCAATGACAATCGCATCCTGCGGAATCACAATCACATCTTTCAAAGTAACTACACCCAATTCAACATTGGCAAAAGCACCTGGCCACAACTTCATCTCTTTGTTTTCGAAGACAGCTTTCGCTTTGACGGTACCAGAGGTGGCATCAACCACGTTGTCGATAAACTGCAATTTACCTTTGTACTGCTGCTTCGTGTCAGGCAAGCTCGCATAAGCGACACTGTCACCACGCTTCAAACTATCGAGTGCATCACTCAGATTCCGTTGCGGCAATGGAAAGGCGACTGCGATCGGATCCATTTGGGTGATCGTGACCAAAGGCGAACCACTTACGCTCGGTTGCACTAGGCTACCGGGAAACACGTTAATAATGCCGGTTCGTCCACTGACCGGAGCGACGATGCGCGTAAAACCCAAACTCACTTTAGCCGCCGCGACGGCTGCTTTGGCGCCATCAACCACTGATTTCTGCGCCTGAACTATAGTATTGGCAGCATCAACGGCACTTTGCGATTGAAACTTTTTCTCAAACAATTCTTTGGCACGAACCAGCTGTCGTTGATTCTCAGCGAGTGTTGCCATCTCTTTGTCGAGCTGCGCTTGAGCTTTGGCTAAATTAACCGAATCTGCGCGACTGTCCAAAGTAAACAAAACATCGCCTGCACGAACAAACTGACCTTCTTTGATGTGGACTTTTTCGATAATGCTACTCACTTGCGAACGCACATCCACTACATTGAGCGAAGTCACCACACCATTTGCGTTCAATTTCACGTCGTAATTACGTTTCTTGGCGACGGTCGTATTCACGAAAACAGGTTTATTCTTCGCGTCAGGCTTTGCACCTAGCGTTTGCCCGGCGACAAATTCGTTGGACTCGCCCTTCTTTGACTTCCAAAAATAATACCCTCCGCCGACGATAACCAACACGGAAACCACGGCGATAGAAAATTTGCTATTTTTCATTGGTTGATAGGACTAAATGTCTTGTTGTGAGAATGAATAGTTCTTAGACAGTTGAATGCAAGAAAGTTCGCTTTAGGTTACTCATTTCCGATTCACCAGTTTGCCGCGCACTTTGTCATACATGACCCAATACTCTGATATTGGGAAAGAACTCTTACTTTTTGAAAACATCATCTTAACAAAGAAAAAGCCAGCGCTTAGGCTGGCTTCTTTTGTTTATACTTTTTGTTACCAAACTGCTGTGTTTTCAGCAGCAAGCTTAATTTATCTACAAGACTTCATACCTCGAGCTAAACAACTGCCCCATCAGTCTCATCTTTTTCTTTCACCGGCTTAATCAAATCTTCCCGGCGTACCCCCAACCACATTGCGATCGCTGCAGCAACGAATACTGAAGAATAAATGCCGAACAAAATACCGATCGTCAACGCAATGGCAAAACCATGTAAAGTTGGGCCACCAAATAACAACATCGACAACACCATCATCTGTGTACAACCGTGGGTGATGACAGTACGCGAGATCGTACTGGTGATAGCGTTATCGATCACTTCCGTCACACTTGCTTTACGCAACTTCAAGAAGTTCTCACGAATACGATCGAAAATAACCACTGACTCGTTGACCGAGTAACCCAACACCGCCAACACCGCTGCGAGAACAGCCAAATCGAATTCCCAACCGAAGAAAGCGAAAAAACCCAAAATGATCACGACGTCATGCAAGTTCGCGATAATCGCCGACACCGCATATTTCCATTCAAAGCGAATCGCTAAATAAGCCATAACGCCGATCACCACGAACAGCAAGGCCATCAAGCCATCATGAGCTAACTCGTCGCCGACCTGTGCGCCTACCGCGGCAGTACGTTGTTTCACCACATCAGGATCCGCGGCCTGTAAAGCAGCAAAAACTTTTTCATTTTGCGCCGTGACCAAATCATTCATTTGCTTTTCACTGAGCTTCGGTGCACCTGCTGGTTGCTTCGGCAATGGCATACGTATAACGACGTCTTGTGCACGACCAAAAGTTTGTGTGGTTACGCCTTCTAAACCTAGCGCCGAAACAGTCGCTCGAATTTTGTCGGTGTCGGCTGGTTTGCTGTAACTAACCTCCATCGTTGTCCCGCCAGTAAATTCAACGGAAAAATGTAATCCCTTGGTCAGTAAAAAGAAGACCGCAGCGACGAAGGTCAAAGCAGAAATGACATTAAAAATCAGCGCATGGCGCATGAAGGGAATGTCTTTTTTAATTCGGAATAATTCCATGTTTCATCCTAAATTCTATGTACTTGAGTCGATTACGAAGAGCTAGAAAACCTCTTAAGATTTCGCTGGCTCTTCACTCGGCTTCCAGATTTGCCCAATCGACACCGAACTCAATTTCTTTTGGCGTCCGTACCACAGGTTAACTACGCCACGCGACACGAATACCGCGGAGAAAATCGAGGTCGCAATACCAAGGCAATGCACAATCGCGAATGCCTTAATCGGACCTGAGCCGAAAGCAACCAGCGCCAAACCGACGATCAAGGTCGTCACGTTGGAGTCCAAAATCGTGGCCCATGCGCGATCAAAACCTTGTGAAATCGCATGTTGTGGAGTAGCACCACCACGAAGCTCTTCACGTATCCGTTCATTGATCAAAACGTTGGCGTCAATCGCCATACCCAAAGCCAACGCAATCGCGGCCATACCAGGCAAGGTCAATGTCGCCTGTAAAGTCGACAAAATACCAACCAACATGAGCAAGTTCATCGCCAGTGCAGTCACACTGAAGAAACCAAACATCATGTAGTAAATGATCATAAACACTGCAATTGCAGCGAAACCGTACATCGTGGAGTAAATCCCCTTGCGGATATTTTCCTTACCCAACTGTGGACCAATTGTCCGTTCTTCGATCACTTCCATTGGTGCAGCAAGAGCGCCTGAGCGTAACAAGAGTGCTAACTCGGCAGAATTCTGACTTGTCCCCATACCAGTGATACGGAAATCCGCACCCAATTGCTGTTGAATGGTGGCGACAGTGAGCAATTCACCCTTATTCTTTTCAAACAAAACGATCGCCATACGTTTGCCAACATTGCTGCGGGTACCATCGCGCATTTTGCGGCCACCTTCACCGTTCAGGCTTACGCTAACCGCAGGTTGTTGATTCTCATCAAAAACCGCCGCAGCCCCAGTAATGGTATCTCCTGTCACAACCGGATCCTTGTATAACACGGCTGGACCACCACGCCCGACTTTGAACAATTCTGAACCGAAAGGAATCGTGGTTGAATCATCGATTGGCCCCACTACAGTTTCGTCAACTAAACGTACCTCTAGAGTCGCAGTACGTCCAATCAAACGCTTCGCCTCGGCAACGTCTTGTACACCTGGTAGCTGCACCACAATGCGATCGGGGCCTTGTTGCTGAATCAATGGCTCAGTGACCCCGATACCCGCGATACGCTTAGACAAGGCTTCAATATTTTGCTTCACGCCTTCGTTTTGCAAATTCACCAGCGCTTCCGGTTTGATCGAGAATTGCAAAGCGATTTCGGCGTCAGGTGCTGTCACTGGTGTCTCGACAATCGCAGTCTCCGGGAATTGACGCGACAAAAGCTCACGGGCACGCACACGTGTTTCGACATCGCGGAACTTCACGTTCACGCCTGCGCTATCACGGGTAATGCCGGCATGCTTGATTTCCTTATCTTTCAAGGACGTGCGAATTGAATTCTGTAAGGCCGCCAACTTATTTTTGAGTAAAGTATCAGTGTCAACTTTCAGCAAGAAGTGGGCACCGCCTTGTAAATCCAAACCCAAAACCATAGGCAGAGCATGGATCTTTTGCAACCACTTAGGGGTATTGGGAACCTTGCTAAAAGAAACTGTATAAATCGGATCAGTCGGGTCTTTGTTAAGGCCCTGTTCCAAGATAGCCTTGGCTTTGAACTGGGTATCTGTATCTGCAAAACGGGTACGAATCACACTTTGTGTACCACTGAAGTCAAAATTGCTACCTGTGCTGTTAATGCCCGCTTCTTTCAACACAGCTTCTACTCTAGGAATGAGATCACTATCGACTTTGACCGTCGCCTTGCCGCTGTTGACTTGTAGTGCTGGGGATTCCCCCAAAAAGTTTGGAAGTGTGTACAAGATGCCGAACACGAGGCTGACCAGAATGACGATGTACTTCCAGAGAGGATAACGATTCATAGCGAAACCAGAAAAAGAAAAACAAATGATTAAGGGCGCAAAGCGCCCCTAGGGACTACAAATTAGATCGATTTAATCGTGTCTTTTGGTAGCAAAGTCGTCACAGCGCTTTTTTGCACATGCATTTCTGTACCATTACTGATTTCCAATGTAACGAAAGCTTCCGTCACTTTCTTAACCTTGCCGACAATCCCACCAGCGGTCACTACTTCATCCCCCTTCGCCAAAGCGTCAATCATGGCTTTCTGCTCTTTTTGGCGTTTCATTTGTGGACGAATCATGACGAAATACAAAACCACAAACATCAATAGCAAAGGCAAGAAGCTCATCAAAGATGATTCTGGTGCGGTACCAGCCGCTTGTGCGTAGGCATTAGAGATAAACACAATCAAACTCCATTAAAATATTTTGAAATCAAGGATTTGTGCCATGTAAGGTTCAAATCCTAGAATTAAAGACCATGTTGCTGAGTCGCGACAAGAAAGCGCAACATTCTAGCACTTGGCCGTCGCAATACGCGGAATATAGTCATTTACACATCAAAACTCGTGCAAATACTGTCACAAGAGAAACTTTTACACTCCACGTGCCCGATCAGCCTTAAATTCCGCCACAAATTGCGGGAAGCGATCTTCATCCAGGGCCAAACGAATTTGGCGCATCAGTTCAAGGTAATAATGCAAGTTGTGGATGGTATTCAAACGCGCACCGAGGATCTCACCAGTGCGGTGCAAATGGTGCAAATAAGCACGTGAGAAGTTTTTGCAGGCGTAGCAAGTGCAGGTTTCATCAAGCGGCGCTTTATCATCTTTATAGCGTGCATTCTTGATTTTGACATCGCCAAAACGCGTGAAGATCCAACCATTGCGTGCATTACGGGTTGGCATCACACAATCAAACATATCGATACCATTGGCCACGCCTGCGACCAAGTCTTCCGGTGTACCTACCCCCATCAAATAGTGTGGTTTGTTCTCTGGAAGTTTTGGGCCGACATGCGACAAGATGCGCAACATGTCTTCCTTTGGTTCGCCGACTGACAATCCACCAATCGCCATCCCGTCAAAACCCATCTCATTCAAAGCCGCTAGGGACTCATCGCGCAGATTTTCAAACATACCGCCTTGCACGATACCGAACAGAGCATTCGGATTTTCACCGCCTTTAAATTCGTTCATCGAACGTTGCGCCCAACGCAAGGACATGCGCATAGACTTGCCCGCTTCTTCGCTCGTCGCAGGGCGGCCATCGATTTCATACGGTGTGCATTCGTCGAACTGCATCACGATATCGGAATTCAAGGTGCGTTGAATTTGCATGGAGATTTCTGGCGACAGAAACAAGCGCTCACCGCTGATCGGTGACGCAAACTTCACGCCCTCTTCGGTAATCTTGCGCATCGCGCCAAGTGAGAATACTTGGAAGCCCCCGGAATCGGTCAGGATCGGTTTATCCCAGCCCATAAAATCATGCAGTCCACCGAATTTGCTGATCACATCTAAACCAGGACGCAACCACAAGTGAAAGGTATTACCCAAAATGATATGGGCGTCGATTTCTTTGAGTTCGAGCGGGGACATAGCTTTGACCGAACCATAGGTGCCGACCGGCATAAAAATCGGCGTCTCGATCACACCATGATTCACGCGTACACGACCACGACGAGCCGCGGTGGTTTTGTCTTTTTTGATTAATTCGAATTGCAGCATAGGATTTACCGACCTAAATAAGATTGAAATTTATGAAGACTGTGTGCCAGAACGATTGGTCAGCAACATCGCATCACCATAACTAAAGAAGCGATACTTTTGCGCGATCGCGTGAGCGTAAGCTTGGCGAATCGCATCGTAACCAGCAAATGCCGAAACCAACATCATAAGTGTGGACTTCGGCAAATGAAAGTTGGTGACTAAGCGATCGACGGTCTTGAACACGTAACCCGGCGTAATAAACAAA
>CAYWNE010000113.1:0-13416 GCA_964459555.1 uncultured Burkholderiaceae bacterium
CGCGAATTCTTATCACTGATTAAGAAATAAATTTGCTCAAGAATCAAACTATCTTCGACTGAGGTTCCTATGTTAGTACGTCTTTTGTATGCCAGCCGTGCCGTTGATGGCAATCTCTGCGATACGGTGCAAAGCATCATGCAGCAATCGCGTGATCACAATCCGCAACATGGTATCACCGGCATCTTGTGCCATAGCGACAATGTGTTCATGCAAGTGTTGGAAGGTGGCCGTGAAGCGATCAACACTTTGTACAGCATGATTTTACGCGACCCTCGACACAAAGATGTGGTTCTCCTGCATTACGAGGAAATCACCGAACGTCGCTATGCAGGTTGGACCATGGGACAGGCAAATCTCGGCAAAATCAATCCTTCGATTCTCTTGAAATACTCTGCTCTACCAGAACTCAATCCGCATGAAATGTCGGGAAAAATGTCCCTGGCCTTGATTGAAGAATTGATGGCGACTGCGGCGATTGTTGGTCGCGCCTAAGACTGAATTCGTTTCAATCCACGCGGCCAAGCTAGTTGGCCGCCAAGTCCAAGATTTCAGGCAAAGGCACGTCGATGGCGGCGCAAATCGCACGTAGTAAGTCGCGCGCGGCTGGCGAAGGTGTGTCCCCTGCGGCTTTCATCAGCGCACGGATCAAAAATGGCTTTACCAAGGGCGCACACTGATTGACGCGTTCCAAAGCTTGGCGCACTTGAAAATAATCGAGTGCGCTTCGTTCTACAAAATCCCCTGCGCTCAGACTCATGCCGCTCGGTTGTGCCTGCGTGAAAGCGGCCAAAGCACTGTCACCTTGTGTATGCGCGATCATCGACACTAAGAGCGCCACTTCCTGCCGCAACTCACCGAGACTACCGTAACGCACGGCGACCGCACGGCCGCTGTATGGGTTGAGACGTCGATCTAGTATCGTCTGCAACACAAATTCCGTTTCACTGACCACCTGATCGGCATTGATCAGCTTGCCGACTATCTGCAGCAAGCGTTTCTTCTGATCGACGTCGAGCATACGTAAAGTCGGTGTCGCCAAATCTAACAAGGGTATACGAAATGATCCATGCAGCTGCTCTTGGAACATCGTCGCCAAAGCGCAGTGCTGTGGTGCCGAGACTTTCAATAACTCAAGCTGAATCTGATATGCCTGCGCGTCGCGTTGATCGAGCAGGGCAGCGTACACCAATGCTTGTGCAGCATTCAGATCGCGCGCCGCTGCCCGTAAGTCGTCGGGAATGGGCTGACTTGGGAGAGAAAGCGTTTGCGCAGATTCGTGTTGACTCGGAGATGGCGTACCCGCATAACCAAACTGCGGATCAAATCCCTGCGCTGGTCGGCCCTGCACCTGCGCTTCTGACTGCACTGCTGACTGCGCTTGCGGCGCGAAGCCGAAGGCCATTTCATTCACTTCGCCGACATCTTCAACTTCTTCGATCTCGTTCGCTTTCAGGAATTCCACGGGACGTCCATACAGCCGTTCCAAGCGCGTTCCGATTGGTGGATGGGTCGCAAACAGACCCGATAAAAGACTAGGTTTTGCGGCACCCAAAAACATATGCGACAACTGTTCGGCGCGCGGATTCTTGATGCGCGAACCACATTGATTCACCTTCGTCAGTCCACCAATTTTCTTAAGCGCACCACCAATCCCATCGGGGTTGCGCGTAAATTGCACTGCGCTCGCATCAGCAAGAAATTCGCGTTGGCGCGAGACCGCAGATTTGATCAGTCGTCCGAAGAAAATACCGATATACCCAACGATGAAGAGCGCAAGGCCGACCAAAAACGCAGCCAGCTGTATCGACATGCCTTTGTCATCGCGGCTGCGCGAGATGCGCGTTCTCATAACGAGATCCATCAAAATCTCACCGCTACTGGCGATCATCTGTATGCCAAATAAAACGCCAATCAATTTGACGTTCATGCGCATATCGCCATTCAGGATGTGGCTGAACTCATGAGCAATCACGCCCTGCAGTTCGTCTCGATTCAATCGCGTCAAGGTGCCGCGCGTGACGGCTACCACCGCTTCATTTTGATGATAGCCGGCGGCAAAAGCATTGATCGCATCTTCCTCATCCATCACATATACTTTCGGGCAGGCGATACCAGAAGCAAGCGACATTTCTTCGACAATGTTCAAAAGCCGACGTTCTTGACGATCCTTTGAGTTGGGGTCGAGCAAGCGTCCACCGGCCATCTCGGCAACGGCGTCGCCACCGCTACGAAGCTGCGCCATTTGGTACAAACTTCCTCCAGCGATGACCGCCAGCGTCAGCGCCGATACATACCCATAGTATTGAGTCGGATAAGCGTGGTAAGCGGCGAGATGGCCGCCACCTTTGGTTGCAATCCAAATACCGAGCGCCACATAATTAAGCGCCACCACGATCGCAACCACCGCGAGAAAAAACAGGACCAACAGTTTTTTACTCTCTTGATGCGCTTGATGTTGATGCTCAAAGAAATTCATAGCTCGGTATGCTCAATCGAAAGTCATGCAAAAATTTAGAACGAAACTTTGACCGCTTTGCGTTCTTCTGGCGCCTCTGTTGACTGCAGTAGTTCGCCTTGTTTGAAGCCAAACATGCCAGCGAAAATGGTGCCAGGAAATTGTTCAATCAAAGTGTTGTACTGCATCACACTATCGTTATACGCTTGACGTGCAAACGAGATTTTGTTTTCAGTGCTAGTCAACTCTTCAGTCAACTGCATCATGTTCTCGTTCGCTTTCAAATCGGGATAAGCTTCAGATAAGGCGAACATTTTCCCCAAGGAGGAAGCCAATGCGCCCTCGGATCGCGCCAAAGCTTGGACCGCAGCGGCATCACTAGGATCAGCAGATACGTGCGTATTGGCATTGACTGCTTGATTGCGTGCTTGGATCACCGCTTCCAAAGTCTCACGTTCGTGTTTCATGTAGCCTTTGGCGACTTCAACCAGATTCGGGATCAAGTCGTAGCGTCGTTTCAGCTGCACATCAATTTGCGCATAGCCATTCTTGAAACGATTGCGTCCGGCAACCATCGAGTTGTAGACCGAGATGGCCCAAAATACCAGCACAGCCAATAAGGCCAAGACAATGATGAGTGTCATTTCTAACTCCTAAAAAAAAGACCGTTTAGAAAATTTCTGAAACGGTCTGTGGTTTATTGCTACGATCGATTATTTTTCTTCCTGATTCAAATCGATCTTACCTTTACTCGCTTGCAGCGCTTTCAATTCTTCTTCGGTGATGTACTCGAACATTTTGGTCACTTTACGTACACCACTCACACCCGCAGCGATGTTGGCAGCTGTTGTGCCTTCACGTTGCGTTACGCGACCCATCAAGTACACATTGCCTGCTTCAGTCACGACCTTGAATGCGCTATCGTTGATCTCTTTAGAATCGACAAAAGAAGCTTTAATTTTGGTCGTGATCACAGCATCGTTAGTACGAGCCGAAATTGGAGACGGGCTGCCCACTACCAATTCATTAAATACCATCGTTACGCCCTGAACTGCTTTCAACTCTTTTTCAGCCATGGCCTTCGATTCAGCATCAGGCACTTCACCAGTCAACAAAGCGCGACGGTTGTAACTATTGACATTGACATGCGCCTGGTCACTCAAAAGCGCGCGCTTAATTGCGGACTCGCCTTTCAAAACAATCGCCTTATCTTCTGTTTGTGCGCCAAGCGTACGACGGTCAATCGCAGCCATAGTGCCGACCACGGCACCACCGACAAACATGGCGACGCAACCTTGTAGACTCACGAGGGCCGCACTCGCCAAGGCAAAGGCGGCTACGGGCTTCGCAAAACGTGCGAAAGAACTTTGCTTCGAAACAGACTTAATCATCTGTATCACCTCCAAATAAAGCGGCATCAATGCCGTCACACAAACAATGTATGGTTAATAAATGTACTTCTTGAATTCGCGCAGTGCGATCATGTGGCACACAAATGTGGACATCGACCTCGGTCAATAGTTCATTCATTTGACCGCCGCCTTTACCAGTCAGTGCGACCACGCGCATATCGCGCTCTAAGGCAGCTGTCACTGCATTCAAGATACTCATGGAGTTGCCTGAAGTTGTAATCGCCAACAAAACATCTCCTGCCTGCCCAAACGCCTGCACCTGCTTTGCAAACACTTCTTGATAACTGTAGTCATTCGCCACAGCGGTCAAAATTGAAGAGTCCACAGTCAGTGCCATGGCTGGTAGTGGCAAACGTTCACGTTCAAAACGACCAACCAATTCCGCGGCAAAGTGCTGACAATCCGCTGCAGAGCCACCATTACCGCAGGCTAAAATCTTGTTTCCGTTCGACAGTGCGGTGAATATCAGATCGATCGCCTGTGCGATAGGATCTGCCAACACTTCAGCCGAAATCATTTTCAATTCTGCACTCTCTTGAAAGTGCGAAAGAATTCTTTGGTTTGTCATAGTCCGCGCATTATAAAGTTCGAAAAAGCAAATGGCTCAGGTAATAAACGCAGCAGATTACCGCACAAAGGCGCACCAACTCACGCTTTCAAGACGCATTTACCGCTGCGATTTTACTTGAAAACACTGCTAGATGTTGCGAACTTCGCCTCTATGAAGTGATGATATTCTTCAACCAATGCAATTGATCGCCCTCAATGGCCACTAAATCAAAGCGACATACGGGCGTACTCGGCAGGCTTTGAAGATAGACTTGGGCTGCATGCACTAAACGCTTTTGTTTCGCCATCGTGACACTGGCGATCGCGCCACCGAAACGGGCATCAGCACGTTGGCGAACTTCAACAAACACCAGCGCCTTACCATCGCGCATGATCAAATCGAGTTCACCGCCTTTACAGAGGAAACTACGTTGTTGCAAGACCAGACCTTGCTGCTGAAGATAGTGCAGCGCCCTTTCCTCGGCGGCATCGCCACTTCTTTGTTTAGATGTGCGGATGGTGGCAAGACGGCGAGCTAGCCAATTCGAGGCTGTCATAGCGTACAATCCCTATACTTCATCTTCATCTATCCTCGTGCGGTCGTTATGAATTCTGAATCCTCGGTCTCTTCCTCTCATAGTCTGCTCGGACTGCTCGAGACAGCACAACAACAGACCTATCCTAGCGCGACTCTGTACATTGTTGCAACACCAATTGGCAATACTGCAGACATTTCCCTGCGCGCACTGCATGTCTTGCAACTGGTCGATGCAATCGCCTGTGAGGACACACGCACCACGGCACAATTGTTGACACGTTATGGCATCCACAAGACACTGCTTGCGGCACACATGCATAATGAACATGAAGCGGCCGAAAAGATTATTCAACGTTTGCAAGCTGGTGAGCGTATTGCCTTGGTCTCTGATGCCGGGACTCCTGGTGTCTCTGATCCCGGTGCCATTATTGTTAACGCGGTGCGCCAAGCCGGCTTAAGAGTCTCGCCGTTACCCGGCGCCTCGGCCGCCATCAGCGCGCTTTCAGCCAGTGGTTTAACCGATGAGCATTTTTACTTCCACGGTTTCTTGCCGAATAAAGCAGGGCAACGCGACACGGTTTTGCAAAACCTCAAAAATATTGCTGCGACGCTGATTTTTTATGAGGCTCCGCATCGTATCGTCGACACCTGCCAAGCACTGTTGACCCAATTTGGTGGGCAGCGCCAAGTAGTGTTCGCGCGCGAGTTGAGCAAGCTCTTTGAGGAAATTCATCGTTGTCCCTTGGAGCAAGCACCAGCTTGGTTGGCGCAAGACGAACATCGTGAAAAAGGTGAATATGTGGTGTTGGTCGAAGGTGCGAAAATCGATCAAGCACTAGAATTTGAAGAAGCAAAACGGATTCTCAAGATTCTGTTAGAAGATCTCTCGGTGAAGCAAGCAGCACAATTGGCCGCATCGATTACTGGGCAGAAGAAAAATGCCTTGTATGAACTAGCCTTGTCCATGCGCGACGCAACGCAAGGCGACGACTAGAACTCAAACTGCCCCCCTGAAACGCTAGCAAGAAAAATTCGAGCGCCCGAAGTTAGCGTTGCACTAGCAAGGCCTTACCGACCACATTGGCAATCTTATCCAAAACAGTTTGCGCATCAGCACGATTCGCAAATGGTCCGGCTTGCACACGATAGAGATGTCCTTGCTCGATAATCTCGACGCTGATATCGAGAGACGAAAATTGTTCACCGAGTTTTTTCAGCATCTGGTCGCGGCTTGCCTCAGCGTTGGCGCGTATCCCAAAAGCGGCAAATTGTAGATAAATTGGCGCGGTAGATTTGTTCGCTGTATCGACATTGCTCGTCACACCGGAGTTCACTACGGCGCTTCGCGGATCTCGGCTTTCCTCGACTTTCTTTTTCGCCTCGCCAGTTCGCAGAGCGCGTTCACGTTCTACCGCGCCACGCGCCGCTTGTAGATTCTCTTCAGGTGTTTGTTCAGTTTGCGCGATTTGATTTCGACGATTTTCTGCCATGCGCGCGATCTCATCGGGTAGCAAACGCTCAATCTCTATTTCGCTACTACCTTTACCGAGATAACCCAATTTTAGAGCTGCGGTGTAAGAGAGATCCATCACACGATTCGAGTGAAATGGCCCACGATCGTTAACCCGCACGATGATCTGCTTGCCGTTGGCGAGGTTAGTCACTCGTGCATAGGATGGAATCGGCAAGATAGGATGCGCAGCAGTAATCTTGAACATGTCATAAGGCTCACCAGAAGAAGTACGCTTGCCATGAAATTTCTTACCATACCAACTGGCGATGCCGCGTTGTTTGAATGGTGTCGTCGTATCATTCAGCGGTGTATAAGTCTTGCCGAAAACTTGGTAAGGCTTGTTGCCGGTGCGAGAAAATGGTTCTACGGTAGGAACTGGATCAGGCGTCGTTTCAAGGTTGGCGGGAATATTTTCGCCTGGCCCATCGTCTTGGTAATAGCCACCGCGAGAAGCTGAGCTGCTCGCCACCTCCGCTGGCTTATTGACAGACTTCACCTCAGTTTTCGTCGTGCTCGGTTTATTAGCTGTCGGTGTTTTCGGTGCACTAGAACAGGCAAACAAAGCTAACAACAAGCAGCAACTTAGCAGCCACCGAATACTGTCGCGTACACTAAGAAACTTTCGAACCATCATGATTTCATTAAACCACGATGATGTTGCACACTCATCAAAATACCCAAACCCATCCCCAGGGTCATCATCGCGGTGCCACCAAAACTGACGAAAGGTAAAGGTACACCAACCACAGGTAAGATACCCACTACCATTCCCAGATTTACAAAGGCGTAGGTAAAGAAGATTGCCGTCACTGCACCGGCGATCAGACGCGAAAACATGGTAGGTGCATTCGCTGCGATCATCAGTCCGCGCACCACCACGAGGAAATACAAGCTCACCAAGAACAAACTACCAATGAATCCAAATTCCTCAAGATAGACTGCGGAGATAAAGTCAGTCGTGTGTTCAGGAATGAACTCCAAATGCGACTGCGTACCATTCTTCCAACCCTTGCCCGTAACACCACCAGAACCAACCGCAATCGTCGATTGAATGATATGAAAGCCCTTACCCAACGCATCTTTACTGGGATCCAGCATAATCATGACACGATCTTTTTGATAATCGTGTAAGCGCGGCCAGACCACGGTCGGCACCAAAATCGCTGCGGCAAGGATCAAGCCGATCAATAGTCGCCACGACAAACCTGCCAGAAAGATCACAGTGAATCCGACCGCACCAACCAAGAGCGCGGTCCCCAAGTCGGGCTGCTTAACGATCAGCCCTAAGGGAATCGCCAAGATCACGGTCGCCACTGCGAAATCTTTCCAACGCAAACTGCCTTCGCGTTTTTGGAAGTACCAAGCCAACATCAAAGGCACGGCAATTTTCAGAATCTCCGAGGGCTGAATATCGACACCCAGATGCAACCATCGGCGCGCACCTTTCTTGACCACACCTGCTAGTGCAACCGCCACCAGCAATGCCACACCAACGGTGTAAATGGGAATCGCAAAACGCATCAAAGTTTGTGGTGGCACATTAGCGATAAACCACATCACAAAGAAGGCGACCACGATATTACGCAAATGGTTTTCTAAGCGTCCTGGGAAATCAATGCCAGCGGAATACATGGTGACGATACCCGTACTGACGATCAAGAAAATCAGGATCGCCAATGGCATATCAAACACCGAGAAATAGGTGCGCAAGCGTTGTAGGTAAATGGATTTATTTTCCATCTTATTTCCTCTTCGCCGCTGAAGTTGGGGATGCTGCCGGCTTGGACGCACTGCTCGATGTCGCTGGTGCAGCGTCGACTGCAGGTGTCGAGGCGGGCGCAGAGAGTGCAGGCTTCGAGGCGGATGTGCCGAACGGCAGGGCATCATCTAACTCATCGTTATCCGATGTGGCTGGCTGCGAAGCTGCCGGCACTTTCGTCTTGTCATCAGGGCGCTTACCGAGCAAGAAATAATCGAAGGCCTTGCGCACGATAGGCGCCGCAGCCGCCGCACCTTTGCCGCCGTTTTCAACAATGATCGCCACCGCAATTTTTGGTTTATCAGCTGGCGCAAAAGAGATATACCAAGCATGGTCACGATAACGTTCCGCGATGCGATTGGCGTCATACTTCTCACCTTTTTTCATGCCAATCACCTGCGCCGTTCCTGTTTTACCACCAGCGACATAAGGGGTACCTAAGAAAGCGGTACGACCGGTTCCTTCTTTCGATACGCCCACCATGGCATTTTTGATGATCTCAATATTTTCCGGCTTCAAAGGAATACGTGCGCTTTCTTTTGGTACCGTCAACGCTCTTTCCTTGGTGTAGGGATCTTCAATGATTTTGACCAAGTGCGGCTTCATGACCACGCCGCCATTGACCAAGGTCGCCATCGCATGCGCCATTTGCAAAGGTGTGAATGTATTTTGACCCTGACCAATGCCGAGAGAAATCGTGTCACCAGGAATCCATCGTTGCTGCGCAGGTTTCTTATACGCTTTGCGCTTCCATTCAGACGATGGCAAGATTCCGCGTCGTTCATTTTCCAAATCGATGCCGGTGATTTGTCCCAAGCCAAACTGCGCCATGAAATCGTGAATGGTATCGACACCTAATTCGTTCGCCAATTGGAAGAAATAAGTATCACAAGAATGCACAACCGCACGATACATATCGACCATGCCGTGTCCACCGACTTTATCATCATTAAAAGTGTGGTTACCGAAAACGAAAAAGCCTGGATCAGAAATCGCTTGTTGCGGTGTACGCTTGCCTGATTCGAGCGCCAACAAGGCCATGAAAGGTTTGTAAGTGGAGCCGGGCGGATAGGCGCCCAACAAAGGACGATTTAAGAGTGGGATGTCATCCGAAGTATTCAATTCGTGCCAACTCTGTTGATCGATGCCTTCCACAAATAAGTTAGGATCATAGGTTGGTTTCGAGACGAAGGCCAAGACGTCGCCGGTTTCTGGTTCAATCGCAACCATCGCCCCACGTCGATTACCGAAAGCTTCTTCGATCACTTTCTGTAGTTCGATATCGACCGACAAAATCAAATTTTTCCCTGCGTGCGGCACCGAGCGTGACAAGGTACGCACGGCACGACCGCCAGCTGAAACCTCAACTTCCTCAACCCCTGTCACACCGTGTAGGACTTTCTCGTAACTCTTCTCTAGCCCTTCTTTGCCGATGTATTGCGTCCCTTTATAGTTCGCCGCATCATCACTTTCCTCGATCAGCTCGGCCTCTTTTTTATTGACGCGACCAATATAGCCAATCACATGCGATGCCGTCTCGCCGAGTGGGTATTGGCGGAATAAACGCGCTTGAATTTCGACACCAGGAAAACGAAAACGCTGCGCCGTGAAGCGCGCCACTTCTTCATCAGAAAGTCGGGTGCGAATCGGTAAGCTTTCGAAATTTTTCTGCTCTTCCATCAGCTTACGCAGGCGCTTACGATGCTTTGGTTGGATGTCAACCAAGGTCGCCAGCTCATCGATCAAGGTATCCATGTCCATCGTAATTTTCGATGGCGTGATTTCCAAAGTGTAAGCCGAGAAGTTGCGCGCCAAAACGACGCCATTGCGATCGAGGATCAAGCCACGATTCGGCACGATAGGTAACACTGAAATACGGTTCTCATCAGCTTTGGTTGCATACACTTCGTGCTTCACTATCTGCAGCCAAATATAACGACCAATCAATGCCGAAAAACACAGGACCGCGAAAACACCGATCACCAGCAAACGCATACGGAACAGATACAACTCTCGTTCGGTATTTTTGAGTTCGGTCATAGGATGGGCAAAGAAGGAATTTAAATAGGACGGGTTTCGTCTTTATCGACGGGACGTCGCTGCGGCGCCAATAACAGCCATGTGGCAATCGGCCACATGGCAGTTGTCACTACGCATTCCAAGAAGTACAACCAACCGGGGAAATGCGAATCGGAAGAAATCAACAAGCGAACCGCTAGCTTCACAACCAGCACGCCGAGAAACAGCGGGAAAACCTGAAAACTTTGCACCAAGGGCGGGAACCACAATACACGACGGTGGATGGAAATCGCAAAATAAGAAAGCAGGGTGTAAGCTAAGGCGTTTTCGCCGAGATAGACCGCATCGTGGACATCCATCAACAGCCCCATCGCGAAAGCGATACCGATGCCGACTTTTCGCGGTTGATGCACGCTCCAAAACACCAAGACCAAAGCAACAAAGTCGGGAATGCCAATTGAACTTCCCCAAGGTAGCAAGTTCAAGAGAAAGGCCATCACCAAACTAAAGGCGATGAAGAAAGGATTAACCGGCTGCAGAATGTACTGAGGATGATTCATCGTTTCACTCCTTGCGCTGCAGTGGACGCGGAAGCCGCGCTTGGATTAGGCGGCACGGCATTATTCGAAGCCGGTGGGATTGCGTTCGAAACTGGCGCCACAGAGTTCGTCGCCGCTTGGCTGGCCACGTCGTCACTGCGTTTGAAATCAACCGGCGCGCCTTCTTTCACCGCATCTTTGCTCGCATCACGTGTAATACGACGATTAATTTTTTCTTTCTTTGCCCGCACTTCTTCCGACTCCGGTGGCGACATGGCGCTGGTATCGACTAACAAAATCAATAATTGTTTGTGTTGTTCGATGCCTGCAGCGGGCGATAAAAGAACAGTCTCAAACGTCGTCGTTGCTTTATTATCGACTTGCGCCACCTTGGCAACTTGAAGACCGGATGGATACACACCATCAATCCCAGACGTCACTAACACGTCACCGATTTTGACATCAGCATTGGTGGTGACCCGCATTTCTAAAAATGGTGAACGTCCACGCCCCGTCACAACACTTCGAAGGCCATTACGTTCCACTTGCACCGGAATGGCTTGGTTCTTATCGGATAGCAGTGTCACTTCGCAAGTCAATGGAAACACACGTGTCACTTGTCCGATCACACCACGTTCATCAATCACGGGCTGACTAATCGCTACACCATTGCTCGATCCACGATTCAAGACGATTTTACGCGTCACTTCATCGCGCGCATCGTACAAAATCTCCGCCATCAGAGATTTTGAAGTGGTTTTGGTTTTCAGATCAAGCAGGCGACGCAGTTGTGCATTTTCAGTCGCCAGTGCGACATTCTGATGAAGGTTTTCAGCATTACGGATTTGCTGCTCGCGCAGTTGCGCGACTTCGTTTTGCAGTGCCTTGGTGGAGGCAAAATAATTTGAGAAACTATTGGCCGCATCACGCGGCGCCAATGCCACCATTTGCAATGGATACAATGCCGTACCGACCACTTGTCGCAGCGGTCCCAAAGACTTCATGCGGGAATCGATCAACAGCAGTGTGATCGAAAAGACTGTGAAGAAGACCACCTTGACGCGTGCCGACGCGCCTTGTTTGAAGAGTGGTGGTGGACTATGCTGCATAGATGCCAGATACGCTCAGAACTATGACCAACAAATTGAAATAGGGTCGCTTACGCTAACCCCATTTCCCATTTTGTACCTTGTACTTCCCCCAGTTGTGGAGTGATTTACTCACTCAGCATGATCACTACTATTTCCTCTTACAACGTATTCACTCATGCAATTGAAGTGAACCCGCAGCGATCATTGCACAACTGTTTCTTCGATACGATTATTCGTAAGAAAACAGAGAACCCAATTTATCCATACGTTCTAATGCCATACCAGAACCACGCACCACACAGGTCAACGGTTCTTCTGCCACCAACACTGGCAAGCCAGTTTCTTCCATCAACAGGCGATCGAGATCGCGCAACAATGCACCACCGCCGGTCAACATCATGCCTTTTTCGGCGATGTCTGCACCGAGTTCTGGAGGTGTTTGTTCCAAGGCGTTCTTGACTGCGGAGACGATGTTATTCAATGGATCTGTCAAGGCTTCCAAGATCTCATTACTGGAAATCGTGAAGGAACGTGGAATACCTTCCGACAGATTGCGACCTTTGACTTCCATTTCCTTGATTTCAGAACCAGGGAAAGCAGAGCCGATGGTTTTCTTGATCGCTTCAGCAGTTTGTTCACCGATCAACATGCCATAGTTACGACGAATATAGTTGACGATCGCTTCGTCGAACTTATCGCCACCCACGCGCACGGAACCTTTGTAGACCATACCGCCGAGAGAAATAACGCCAACTTCCGTGGTACCGCCACCGATATCAACCACCATGGAACCGGTCGCATCAGACACTGGCAAGCCAGCGCCAATCGCCGCTGCCATTGGTTCTTCGATCAAATACACTTGCGATGCACCTGCACCCAAAGCAGATTCACGAATCGCGCGACGTTCCACTTGGGTTGAGCCACAAGGTACGCAAATGATGATACGTGGGGAAGGTTTGAACAGCTTGGTGTCATGCACCATGCGAATGAATTGTTTCAGCATTTGTTCGGTCACTGTGAAGTCAGCGATAACGCCGTCTTTCATAGGACGAATTGCTTCGATATTGCCCGGCACTTTACCGAGCATTTGTTTCGCTTCTTTACCGACAGCTTGAATTGTTTTCTTACCGTTAGGACCGCCCTCTTGGCGGATCGCGACGACGGATGGCTCATCAAGAACAATGCCTTGGCCACGCACATAAATCAGCGTATTCGCTGTACCTAAATCAATCGCCAAATCATTGGAGAGATAACTACGAAAAAAACCGAACATGAAAATCCTTGTGTCACAAATATTTGTCTAAATGGCGCATCTGGCATTCCAAGCGCCGAATCTTTTCACTCTCCACACCACCACACCATGCACACACAGCCAGCACTTCATCGTCAGGCCTGCATGACGAAGTGAAAGCTTGTTGCACTTTTTCGCTGAATTTGATGTCTTTTAAAAGACATTCACAAAAAGAACGACGCACATCATTTTTTGACAAATGCTGAGCACGCTGCTGGCGCAAGGTCTTTCATCGCTGAAAACTGGA
>CAYWNE010000114.1:0-13376 GCA_964459555.1 uncultured Burkholderiaceae bacterium
AGTTACCGAGCATTTCGAAAAAGGTATGGTGACGTGCGGTATAACCGACGTTTTCCAAGTCATTATGCTTACCACCAGCGCGTACGCTACGTTGCGCTGTCGTTGCGCGGCTGTAGTTGCGCTTATCTTGCCCCAAAAATACATCTTTAAATTGCACCATACCGGAGTTGGTGAACAACAAAGTTGGATCGTTACCTGGCACTAAGCTAGAGGAACGAACGATGGTATGGCCTTTCGACTCAAAGAATTTTAGGAATTTTTCGCGAATTTCTGACGAGTTCATAGGAATTTTCGATGTAAATGAGGCAATTTGCCGAGCAAAAGTAAAGATAACCTTTGATTATACGTGAAAGCCCTGTCTTTTTAGCACAGACGACAAAAAACCCACCGAAGAAGGCCACTAGGGCGACCTCTTCGGTGGGTTTGACTTCGACTTCGCTCGTTTTCTAGCTGAAAACCTTTGGCGTCTTACCGATTACTGAGCAGTGCGCGCGTTATGTTTTTTGCGATAAATCGTTGCACTCGCACGATCTTGGGCCGCGTGTAGTTTTGCGCGCTCCGCTTTAGTCACGACGCCATCCGCCTTGGCTGCCTGTTCACGGGCATCAATCTTCGCTTCTTGACGTTCCAACTTTGCTGTTTCAGCAGCTGTCAACTGTCCACTTGCAACACCTTGATCAATACGTTGTTCTTGCTTGATTTGGCGCTTATCCACCTTTGGTGTATTCGTTTGAGCGAATGCAGAGAAAGACACTGCGGAAACGATGAGAGCTGCGATCAATTTGGTCATGTTCATGGTATTTCTCCTAAAAGTTCAATGTTGTTTGGTTTTGCTTCGGTCTTGTTGGTGAACACATTGCTGCGCTCATGAGTCCATAACGCGCATTTTACGAGAGAAGACGACCAAAAATCTGTAAGCAAGGTAAGCATTTGTAACTTGCCAAATCGACGCCAACGTTCAACAACGGGCGAGTGTCTAAGCAAAATCCGCAGGAATCAAATCGATCCTATCCGTGCAAAATCCATCGACGCCCCAGCTCAGTATTTCGCGAGCCCGATCAGTGTCATTGACGGTATAACAAAATAGTCCATAGCCCGCCTGCTTGATTTCTTTAGCCCAGTTCGCCGTCAAATATTTGTGGTTAGTATGCAGGGCCACTGCCTCTAGAGTTTGCAAGGCCTTTTGCCAATTGCATTCGTACTCGTCGAGCAAATACCCGCGGGCAATTTCAGGAGCACTTTGTTTGGCGCACATCAAGGCATCGAAAGAGAAAGACGAGAATAATGGCGGTGCGGAAGTGGGAGCATCACCTTGTTCTTTCGCTTTTTCTTGCAATAGACGAGCTGTGGTTTGCGCGACGACATGACCGGTTTCTTGTTCAAAGCCAGGTGCTGGTTTGATTTCGACATTCATCCAAATGCCGTGTGTGAAACAGTAACGGAACACGGTTTCATAATCGGGCACAGTCACATCAGAGAAGCGAGGATCGAACCACGACCCTGCATCCATACGAAGTAGGTCTGCAGCCAAAGTGTCAGCAACTGCGCCCTTTCCTGCAACAGTTCGACCAAACTCAGGATCATGCATAAGGACAGGAACACCATCCTTTGATAACATCACATCGAACTCAACTGCGCGAAAGCCATATTGCAGACCACATTGCATGGCGGCGAGTGTGTTTTCGGGCGCTAGTTTGCCAGCACCACGATGCGCAACAATTTTAGGATAAGGCCACATACTTTACTCGCTCTCTGGGCTAAGCCCGCGATCAAATACAATTAGAAATGCAATTGGAAATGCAATCCAAAACTACAGCATAAACACAGACTCATCTCACCACAAGCAAACATCCATGAATAACAACGACAAAAAAACTGCCCTCGGACACATTCGCGTACTCGATCTCACCCGCGTCTTGGCTGGCCCTTGGTGCGCCCAAAATTTGGCCGACCTCGGCGCTGAAGTCATCAAAGTCGAACGTCCTGGCGCGGGCGACGATACGCGCAGCTGGGGGCCTCCGTATCTGAAAGATCAAGACGGCGAAGACACCAGCGAAGCGGCCTATTACCTCGCTGCCAATCGCGGCAAGAAAGCCATCACCGTCGATATTTCAACATCGCAAGGGCAGGAACTGATACGCGAACTCGCTAAACAATCAGATGTGGTGCTTGAGAATTACAAAGTCGGGCAGCTGAAAAAATATGGACTCGATTACGACTCGCTTAAGCAAATCAAACCCGACTTAGTGTATTGCTCGATTACCGGCTTTGGTCAGAACGGCCCTTACTCTCATCGTGCTGGTTACGATTTTATTGTGCAAGGCATGGGCGGTTTTATGTCGCTCACTGGTGAACGTGATGATCTACCCGGTGGAGGTCCACAAAAAGCGGGCGTGGCTATCGCCGATTTAATGACCGGCATGTACGCAACGATTGCAGTCATGGCCGCCCTCACGCATCGTGATCGCACGGGCGAAGGTCAATACATCGATATGGCCTTGCTTGACGTGCAGGTCGCGATGTTAGCCAATATGAATATGAATTATCTGACCAGTGGTAAAGCACCAAAGCGTTGGGGCAATGCACATCAGAATATCGTGCCATATCAGACTTTCGCGACATCAGATGGCCATATCATCGTCGCCGCTGGTAATGACGGTCAGTATCGCAAGTTCGTGCAAGTCGGTGGCCGTCCCGAATTAGCGGATGACCCACGCTTTGTGAGCAATCCACTGCGGGTACAGCATCGTGACACCTTGGTACCGATTTTGGCCGAGATGGTCAAACTCAAAAGCAAGAAAGAGTGGATTGCAGAACTTGAGGCCGCTGGTGTGCCTTGCGGCCCCATCAACAATCTTGATGAAGTGTTTGCCGATCCTCAAGTCCAAGCGCGCGAGATATGCATTGATTTGCCGCACCCCACTGCGGGTAAAGCGCCCCTGGTTGGTAGCCCGATCAAGATGTCCGTGACACCGGTTTACTATCAAGCCGCCCCGCCTCTTTTAGGACAGGATACCGAGCAAGTTCTGAGCGATGTGCTGAAACTCAGCGCCGAACAAATTGAGCAACTACGCCAAATCAAAGTAATCAGCTGAGCGAGGCCAGCGAGATTGACAACAATTTGGCGCAGGTGGTGGCGTTTGGTAATACCTTAAGGTGCGGCCAACACCACCGAGCAAGGAAGTTATGGTCTGGATGGCAGCTTGAGTCAACATGATGGGATCGAGGCCGTTATACACGCAAGACCATTTTGGTCAGCGCCCGTCCACTGAAAGGAAATATCATGCGCAAAGCCGCCTTCATTCTTGCTATCGTCGCTATCAGCCAATTGACAGGCTGTGTTGTGCATCGTGGGTACACTCGTGATGCCTACGTGCGCGGTCCCGCCACAGCTTATCAAACGAGCTATCCCGCCCAGTATCCAGATCAGTATCAATCCAATTACCAAAGCTATCAGCAACCAGCCTACGCTTCTCAGTACTCTGAATATGATCGTTCTGGTTATAACAATTATCCCAACGGTGTCACTGAAGTAGCGCAGGTCGTCGGCATTCGGAACATTGCGCAAGCACGTGAGTCCAGTGGTGGTGGCGCAGTGCTAGGAGCGATTGTTGGCGGCATTATCGGCAATCAGATTGCGCGTGATGACGACAAAGGTCGCTCGCATGGACGCGATTACGGCCGCGGTTATGGACGAGGTCATGAACGTCACCGCAGCGAAGGCGACGGTGGCCGCGCTGCAGCAACCGTCGGTGGTGCCATCATTGGTGGCTTAATCGGTAACGAAATCGATAGAGCGAATTCCGAACCGCAAGCAAGTGTCACTGAAATTACCTTCCGTCTTTCAAACGGCCAAGCCCATTCAGTACGAGTCAACAATCCAGGGCAATTACGTATCGGTGATAGAGTTCGCGTTGGTTTCCAAAACGGTGCCTGGACCTTGCAATAAACTCTTTTCAAATTAATCAATCTAAATGCCGGCCGCGCGCCGGCATTTTGTTTTGTAGCTTTCTCCCAAGCGAAGATTAGGGAGCTCAATTGCGTTATACTGCTGCTATCATCTCAGTCGAATACTGTACTTTTGAAAGCTGGCAATGCAACGAGCACAATCCGAAGAAGTTGAACTTTTTCATCGTTTGAATTTTTTAAAGTCTTTGCAAGAAATCACCAACAAGATTCATGCGACCGATAACGTACAGCAAATCATGTTGGATCTATCGGACGCAATTCGCGACCAATTCAAAGCGGAACATATGACGCTTTACGCCGTTACCGAATCAAAATTGGAAATTCAAACGACGGTCAAAACGGGTCTTAAGTCATTCAAAGATTTTAGCTTACCCATCGCAGGTAGCAGCATTGCTGGCTACGTCGCACTAACAAGAAAAATCATCAATATTCGCAACGTCTACGACACCGAAGAGTTGGCGCAATACACTCCTAAATTGGAATTCCGCAGCAAGGTTGACTCACGCACAGGCTATCGCACAAAGCAAATGCTGACAGGCCCTATCGTCAATGCCGCCAATGGCGAAATTCTGGGCGTACTACAGTTGATCAACACTCGCGAAGGCGATCACTTCTCTGCCATCATGGAAGATGGCATGCGTTTGATGTGTGAAACTTTGGCAGTGGCTTTCGAGAAACGTTTAAAACCACCACCAACTGTGCGTAGCAAATACGATCACCTCGTGATCGAAGGCGTGTTATCAGCGCCAGAACTTGCATTGGCGACGAGCGCTTCGCGCCGCAAAGGAATTGATCTGGAAACTGTATTGGTTGATGAATTCCAAGTGCAGTTAAAGCACATTGGTGAAGCGCTCGGCAAATACTATGGTTTCCCCTATGAGGCCTACCGCGCTGATCGTAGTATTCCTTTGCGTACCAAAGCATTCGCACGTAGTTTTGTCGAACGCCATGAATGGTTAGTGATTGAATCGAGCGATGAACGTATCCACGTGTTGTGTACGGATCCAGAAGAATTGATCGAACATCATATCGTCGAAAGTTTCTTCCCTAATGTCGCGATTCGCTACAGCGTCAGCACGCGTCGAGATTTCCATCAAACCGTAGCCGATTTTTACGAAGAGTATGAAGATGGCGTCAGCGAAGAAGCGAGCTATGGTGATGATTTTAGTTTGGGTGTAGCGACTGTGGCGGAGCGCCAATTACTCAAACGCGTACACAAGACCATCACCGAAGCCTTCCATGAAAAGGCTGTCGACATTCACCTCAAACATCATTATGTACCGGAAAAAACCGCGACGATCTTGCGCCGCAATGGCAGCGTTAAGAAAATCGGCGGTCAAGTGGTGTTGGACTTTCATGTGAATCATCCAGACCAGTCTGAAACCTAAACACGCTTCAGTTCCATTCCAATTAAGGCCATCAAGGATTTGCAGATTCGATTTTCCTTGATGGCGAATGGACTATTTAATTCGCTTCATTCACTCAATTTGCTTGCCGTTGACGTTCTAGATCGGGGCGTACATGTGCGATCTTTTTCCATGCTTCACGGGCTTCTTGGAACAGAGACTTCGCTTGCAGCTGGGCGGCATACAAAACCCATTCTTCAATCATGGCATCCTCGCTCGGTTTCATTTTTTGAAGTTCGAGTTGCGTACTCTCATCGGCTATCTTGAATTCACCACTGCTCAAATAACGGCCACCATCACGATCTGACACAAAACTCACAGTCCATTTGTAGCTACGACCAACTTGCCATTTAAGATTGTTAGGTAGTGCCCAGGTCGCGGCTTCAGTACGTGTTTCTGCAATCAGATTTTCATCCTCGTCGACGACACGTACTTCGTAGCTCGCTTTCTCCGCTGAGGCCCAAGTCAACTCTTTCGGAGCACGCAACAAGATCGACGCATTTTCAGGCATCAGTACGGCAATCTTCGGTGGCAGTTGGCGCATACGAATTGCTCCGGTCAGAAGCTGTCCGTTGTCAGCGCCCGCCACCAGTTTCTCTTTGACCTGTTTGATGTCAGGTGCCGCGCCTTTCAAAGCTTTTATCTGATCTTTCTCGGCAACCAAAACACCGGGGCCTGTAAAGCGATACACAGAGCGATTCGCATACAAGGAAACGGATAACTTCGCCCCTGCTTCTAACTGCACTTGCTCACCCGCTTTCAAATAGCTCAACAACTGCAATCTACGTCCACCGCTACTCAGGCTGACAGGTCCTTGCAGGTCTAAAATAATGCCAACACTTGCGTCCTTTGATGCCACACTTTGCTGAGCAATACTCGGCCCAGCAATGAGCGAACCAGCAGCAGATAATAGGCAAAGACTAAAAATTAAGCGATTCATCATAAGACTTTCCAACATGTGATCAATGCAATTGATGAGTACTTCAAGCGTAACCAAGCGCTACGCGCAATGTTTAGCGTCGACTTCAGCACTATCTTACCTGAGTACAGCTGAAATTCCATAGTCGAGCATTTTTTCAAACTCTTGTATGTAATCCCCAATACCGAAGCCATGGCGCTAGGCTTACTCCGGCGAGCCAAAAACGGCCAATGCCGATCGCCCTTTCAAAGCTTGCTCCTGCAAGGCTACCAACAAAGGATCATCGCCGACAGCCTGCGCCACCACATCCGATACAATGATCGGGTAATTCAGATTTTTCGAAGTACTTTCTAAGCGCGCTGCGGTATTGACGACGTCACCAATCGCGGTGTATTCATGACGTTCCTCCGAACCGAGGACGCCAATCACAGCCTCACCAGAATGCAGGCCGATACCAATCTTCCATTCTTGAAATCCTTGTTGTTGAATCTCGGAATTAAAGGTTTGCAAGGCCTTTAGCATGGCGCGTGCAGCCAGTAAGGCTTGTCTCTCAGGATCCTTCAAAGCGTTAGGCGCACCGAAAAAAGCCATCAAACCATCACCAATGAATTTGTCGACCGTTCCGCCATAACGATGGATCTCCAATACCATCAGGGAAAAATATTGATTTAGCAAACTTACTACTTGCTCGGCAGGCATATGCTCACACATGGTCGTAAAGTTGCGTACATCGGAAAACAAAACACAAACTTTTTCACGGCGACTAGTTTGCATTGCGCCAACTTCGCCGTGCATGATCGCCTCCATCACTTGCGGACTGACACGTCCAGTGAATGCTTTCGACAGTTTTTGTTTATCCACGAAGTGACGCCACGCCTGCCACGACACGCTCGCAGTACATGCTAAGCACACGGCAAAAATCGCAGGAACGATATCAAGATAGATGTTCTGCAAAAATAAGAGGAAGCTCAAGAGGCCCAAGGCCAACACAGCTAGGCCCGCCAAGCTCAGTTTGAAGGCGATGCGCCGCCCCATCAAGAACAAAGCTCCGACCGCACAAAGCACCCAGACTTGCCACGCTGCGGAATTTTGAATCAAACCTTGGTTCAGGATACTGCGAAGAATCTGTGCATGAGCGAGCAAGCCGGGGACGCGATGCTCTTGCGGTAACCACGCTGCCATCTTCACCGGCAAAGGCAAAAGATCGACATATTCCTGAGTCGACCCGATCAAGACGATTTTCCCCTCGAATAGATGCCGCAAGCCTATCTCATCGTGCGCCGCATCCATTTCCAAAATCGTTTGCATTGAGCGATAACTCAAACTTGGACCGAGGCGATAATTAATCAAACCATGCCAGTTTGCGCGCACACCATAGGCTGCCGCGATTTCACTGGCTAAGCCAAATGCCTGTTGATCGGGCTGACAGTATTGATCAGGGAAGCGACGAATTTTGCCATCACTGTCAGCACACAAATGCGCCGATGCGACACCGTGAAACTCTCCTTCTTGATTTTCCAGAACTGCAGCGTAATCCAATTGCAAATCACGGTAACGATGGGCGTCGCGATCAAACACTTTGGCCGTCACTAATTTGGATTGCGAGGTCGCACCCAACATGCCGCGTAACAAACGTTGGTGCAAATCGAGCTCCGGATCGCTACGCAATGCCAGACTTTCAAAGCGCTTCTCTGGTAGTGCGATATCTAAACCTATGACCTTAGCACCAGCAGCCGACGCAATCTCCATAGTCCGCGCCAGATATTGATGATGCAAAGCGACCGGTTCATCGACACTATCGACAAATTTTTCATCGAGTCCGATCAAGACCGGATCGATCTTCACTGTCTGCGGAAAATACTGACGGCTCAACGACACTTGTTGGTCAAATAAAAACTGCTGCAACTGTCCGCCCCATGGCGAATAACTTAAGCCCAAGGCAAGTATGAACACTGTCAATACCGCCAAGCCTTGCAACAGGCTATGCTGATTTCTCAGTCGATCGAGGATGAGGTTCACACGCATACTTGATCCCAAGCTAGATGCAATTCTCGACTCATACTTTGGTTCATCGTCTTCATGGTTGCGGCACCATTGAGTTTGATGGCTTACCACCGATGTCTGCCGGTATAGTCGAAATCCGTGGTTGCGCCAGTTGCTTGATGCTGTAAGGTAGACCGCCGCGCCCGAGGACGGTCAAACTACTTTGATCACCAAGGCGACACAAATCAGCGATCAATTCCGTTGTATCAATTAATTGCGGTGCTAAACGCCCCAAGCTCGCGCTGACATCAACCGGGGGCGACGCCAAGGAGATGGTTCCACTGACGCCATCGGCGGCCGCGGCCTGTATCAGATTCCATTTGCTGGTCTGCGCATCAAATTGCACTGGCGCACCACCGACGATTAAGCGATTGCGACTGCTGAGAATATCGTTGACATGAATACCAACGTCACCACCTGATGCTTTCGCCGCAGCGGTATTCGCTTGAATTGCCGCTCCTTGTAACAGCAGCACAGGTGCCGTCACGCTGATGTTCCCGCCATTACCATTTTCTAGACCGCTTACGGATGTACTGACTTGGCCCTGCTTCAGCAACATTAAGCCATTTCCAAGAATACTAATCGCACCGCCGTTACCGCTGACAGCGCTGGTCGTGATCAAGCCCGGAGACAGCTGCAGGCTCTTACCAAAATCAATTTGAATTTGACTAGCGGCTACATTGCCACTTGATGCTGCACTGATCTCGCCATGATCCAAAACTAGCGCATTGGCTTTCACTTGCAAACTGCTGGTTTGAATTTTCTCAGGCTGTGCGACATTCGCCTGGTTCTTAATCGACAATTGCGCATGATCCAGCAAGAATCGTTCACTCACATTCAATTGCAAATTACCGGTCTGCCCTGCAGAATCGGGCCCTGCTTCGGATTGAATGATCGCGCCATTTAGCAAACTTAACTTAGGCGCACTGATTTGTACCGTACCGGCTTTACCCTTGTAGTAAGTGCTTGAGGAAATCGACGCACCATCACGCAAAACAATACTATCGCTGGCACTAAGATTGACAGCGCCCGCACTTCCACTCGAATACAAATCATATTCGTTAGCGTGGGCCGCGCTAGCAATTTCAGTACGCGGAGCTTCAGGATCCGTGCTGCCTTTGATCAGCATGGTGTTCGCAGTAATCGTCACTGAGCCAGCCGAACCTGCGCCATAACTATCGGTCGAACTTGAAATCTTAGCTCCATTCTGCAAATTCAAATTGCCATCGATTTGCAGATTGATGGTGCCGGCATTACCGCGACCTTGCGTCCCCACATTGCTGTAAATTCCCGTATTGCTGTCGCCTTTGCCATCAATACTGAGATTCTTCGCCTGCAGTCGGATATTGCCGCCACTACCGGTGAAGTTGGTTTCAGTCGTAATATTGGCGCCGCCTGTGATAGTAAGGTCGCCACTAGCGACGACCTGCACACTGCCAGCATTGCCCACACTCGCAGTGAAAGAGCGAATGCCAGTGCTGCTATCACCTAAACCATCGATGAGCAAATCCTTAGTCTGCACCATCAGCTGTCCCGCTGAGCCAGCTTTGTAGCGATTACCAGCGGTGTAGGAAGATGCAGAAATCGAAGCGCCTTCCAAAATTGTGATTTTTTCGCTCGCGGTCACATTCACCGCACCGCCATCACCAGAGTCGCTAAGAATACTGCTCGTTTCACTCACGATACCGGTTGAGATTCCCTTACCGTCCAACACTATATTTTTAGCCGAGACATTGACGATCCCCGCCTTGCCTTGGGCGAAAGTTGAACTTGCAATCGCGCCACCGTTTTCGATATACAGTGTGTCATTGACGCGTACATTCACCGTGCCTGCGTTTCCCTTACCGTCTTCGGCATTGCTATGAATTCCTGTCGAGGTCAGATTATGTCCTTCGATCGAAAGGTTTTGCGCTTGAATATTGACCTGTCCTGCATCTGCCGCACCGAAAGTTGACGAACTAATGCTATTACCCGCAATGATGCTCAATTTACCCGACGCCCGTACATTGATATTTCCAGCTGCACCACTGGTTTCAGTCGCATTACTGGCAATGCCATTAAATGAGATCAAATCAGGCGAACCCAATTGAATATCCCCACCACTGACCGCAATATTGCCGCCACGGGTTTTGTCACCGCCAGACGAATCAATCAAGCCGCCATCGGTAATCACGATCCGTCCTTTGGCGTCAGGCAGCTCGCCGTTTTTCACAACTTGCTTGGCGTCGCCAACTGCGATCACACGGATCTCGCCGCCCAAGGTTTTAAGCCAAGTATCTTCAATCACGATGTCGCCAGCAACCAAGTTCAAGGGACGTTGCGCTACTTCGACTAATTTAGTTCGTCCAGAAAATCGTACTTCCGCTTTCTCGCCACCGAGGAAACCAAATGCCTCTGGATTTGCAGCCGACAAGCTACTGCTGGCTTTCAAATCAGCGTGGAATTGTCCATCAGGGAATTGCAAATAATTCGCGGTGCTAATGTGCAAACCAGCAGGAACATCGATCACCGCGCCTTCGCCAAACACCACACCTTTGGGATTGATCAGATAAAAATGCGGCTTAGAACCATCAGCCGCTTGTACCTGCAACAGGCCTTGAATGGTCGTCACACTGCCCCCGGTGACGCGCGTAATGATGTTTTGGAGTTGATCCGTTGTCGTGAATATCGCTGATTCACCTGGATTAATCGAGAAACTCGAGAAACTATGAAATAAGTTTTGCCCCTTCACCTGCCCTAAGGTTTGCGGAATCAGCATCTTGCCACTTAAACTTTGCACCGCACCCACACTACCATCGGTACGGACATCTGCATTACTGATAGCACTGAGCGGTAAGACACCGGCTAAGAGCAAAAGCTTCAAGGTTTTATTGATTCGCATAGAAGAGCGCTTTGTCATCATTGCCAATTCCCCACCATGATAAAAGCTGCCCAATAGCTAGGATGAGCAAACCCAGACTGTCGCATTAAATCAAGTTGCGCCAAACGCAGAGCTTGCACTTTGCTCTCATTTTTCTGCACGTAATAGCGATACACATTTTCCATTAAACGACTGGTCGCCGCATCGGACACTGGCCACAAAGAACCCATCGCGCTGCGAGCTTTCGCTTTCAAGGCCGCACCAGAAATCCCTAACGGGGCTCTATCATCCCCCTCTGCCGTTTCACAGGCGGACAAGATCAAGAGATCAAGTGGTTTGTCTTTTAGTTTTTCAGCATTCAACAAGCTTTGAAATTGATCGATGGTAATCACATCATCGTGAGCCAAGATAAATGTTTTATCCGCGGTGCTACCAAAAATACCATGTGAAGCGACATGCACAATATCGTATTGCCCACTACGAACACGCTGGGCAAATTGCGCCGCCGTAAATTCTTGATTAATGATGGTGGTGCCGGATACTAAAGATTGCAGCCCGCGCATCTCTTGATCGACACCATCGAGTCGCAAGATCTCGCGCAAACGTGCAGCGATGGCCGCTTGGTCTTCTTTCGAAATTGCGTTGGTAGCGATGTTTCCAACGATAGATTGTTCAACGCCGCGCTGCCCGCCACCACGAAGCGCGCGCATTTGCGCTGCTTTGCCACGTAGATTCTGCGCATCATCTTGATCGTTTTGTAGCAACTGATCGACGAGTTCATCAGGCAAACGTTCGACCACCGCTCCAGGCTCACTCAAACCTGCCAACAAAACCTGGTGCGCGTTTTTGTTATCGGTCTTTGCTCCGTTTGCTTGCGCGCGACTTGTGGCTGATGAAATCGACGACATAGGCGTCAGAGGCGATTGGGCATGCAAGCCTGGTGAAATGGCGATCGCATATTTTTCAATCGCATAAGCCCGTCCATCATGCAGAGCGCTGAACGCTAATAAACGTAAAACACCATCGGGAACAATGACTAAAGTCTTAATCGCATGTTCTTGCAAACTGGATTCCAAAGGCGCCAATAAAGACTCGTGCAATCGGCGAGCTAAATTCATATAGCTCTGCTGTGCACGTAAAGCGCTGGCGAAAGCGCTGGCATCTTGATTCAGTTTTTCTGCGCTTATCGCCACTGTATATCGCTCAATACCGGACGACGTCTCCAACAACAATTCCAAGCGATCAGGGAAAATAACGGGATACAAAACTGCGGTATCGGCTGCCAATTGCATGCCTGATTGTGCACCAGCTCGCTGATTGCCAGCACTCCCAGCGTGCGCAGAATTGGCAATTGAGGCACGGGATCCGCTACTGCAGCGATTACCTAAATAGTCATCGAGTTGATTCTGCTTGATCTGCTCTACCACTTCACGCGCTTGGTATAAAAAGTCTCGCTTATTTTCTTTGTTTTCTTGCGCACCACCATGCTCGGCCAGCTTCAACAAAGTGTCCGCGAGGCCAAGATACACAGGATCGATAATCTCACGCAAACTGGATTTACCCTGCGCATAAGAGACAGGAATATCTTGACGTATCGATTCTATGTAAGCGACCGCCGCGCGATAACTCTTCAATGCGCGCGGCCACTCCTGATGCCGCGCAAACAATCGCGCCCGCCGCGCTTCAATTGCGATCATCAATTCCGGCGCGTCGACTTGCTGCAAAATCAAAATCGCCCGTTCAGACCAAGCGAGTACGGCGTCATCACGTCCTTGCTCTTCCATCAGTTGCATAAGAACATCAATGACTTCAACCTGCACATAAGGCGCATTCGCCTTCTCGGCCATGTCGATGGCGAGTAACAGGTCGGCCTCAATTCGAGCAATAGGAAAAACTTTGACACGTTTGCTTTGCAATGCGAGTTGTCCGATGTAGCGCGCTTTTTCCTCGCCGTCTGCGAGCACAGAAATGTGCTGAGCTACTGCTTCGATCGCCCCCACGGTTAAATGGTAATTCTGTTTGAGTGCCAGTTGATTCAGGCCGACACTGATTTTCACCGATATTGATTGCGGCGCTGCCAGCAGTGCTTGGGTATAGGCCTCTTGGGCCAGATCACGTCTGCCCAACTCAACTTCCGTGTTGCCGAGCGCGATATAGGTCGTCGCAGTTTGTAAACCCT
>CAYWNE010000115.1:0-13280 GCA_964459555.1 uncultured Burkholderiaceae bacterium
GTGCAGGAGTCTCCTGTATGTATTTTTGATTTCACACTTTGAAGGATGACCCATGTCTGTCTATGAAAAACTGAAAGCCCTGAATATCACTTTGCCAGCCGTCGCTACACCAGCAGCAGCCTATGTGATGCACGCTCAAACTGGCAATACCGTTTTCATTTCTGGCCATATCGCCAAGAAAGACGGCAAAGTGTGGGTGGGTAAATTAGGTCAAGACATGCAAACTGCGGAGGGCAAAGAAGCCGCGCGTTTGATCGCCATCGATTTGATCGCGACTTTGCAAGACGCCTGCGGTGGCGATTTGACACGTGTCAAACGCATCGTGAAGTTGATGAGTTTGGTGAACTCTGCACCAGATTACACCGAGCAACATTTGGTAACGAATGGCGCATCTGAATTGATCGGCGAAATTTTTGGCGAGCAAGGTAAGCATGCACGTTCCGCTTTCGGCGTAGCGCAAATCCCATTGGGTGCCTGTGTTGAAATCGAAATGATCGCAGAAATCGCCTAATGCTTTTAGAAAAGATCAAGAAAACTCAGTTCGAGTGGTAGTTAGAATGGATGCCGTTGAGAGAGGCCAACGGCACTGCAGTACAGCAAAAACCAAGAATCATTATTTTTATAAAGTGAAGCAAAACATGAGTAAGCCAAATTTGAATCCTATTAGTTGGAAATTTTCTCAGCGTGCTGAGCAGTTGCAAAGCTCCGCGATTCGTGAAATCTTGAAAGTGACCATGCGTCCTGAAGTGATTTCTTTCGCCGGTGGTTTGCCATCGCCTGAGACTTTCCCAGTCGACCGCATGCGTGCGGCTTTCGATAAAGTGATGGCTGAAAATGGTAAAGCGGCTTTGCAGTACGGCCCTACCGATGGTTATGGCCCTTTGCGTCAATTCATCGCGGATTCTTTGTCGACCGCTGATTGCAAGATCGTGCCAGAACAAATCATGATGACTTCTGGTTCGCAGCAAGGTTTGGATTTGATCGCCAAAGTCTTGGTCGATGAAGGCGCGAAGATCTTGGTTGAAACGCCAAGCTATCTCGGCGCTTTGCAGGCATTCTCGGTGTATCAACCGAACTTCGTCTCAGTTGAGATGGACGACAATGGTGTGGTGCCCGCATCGGTCGCGGAAAAAGGCGAAGGCGCTAAATTGTTCTACGCTTTGCCTAACTTCCAAAATCCTACCGGCCGTACTTTGTCGATCGAACGTCGTCAGGAATTGGTGGAAACCTGCGCACGCATGGGCATTCCTTTGATCGAAGATAATCCTTACGGTGATTTGTGCTATAGCGGCGAGCCTTTGCCTAAGCTCTTGAACATGAATCCAGAAGGCGTGATTTATCTCGGTTCGTTCTCGAAGATTTTGACACCAGGTATTCGCCTCGGCTACATCGTTGCACCATTGCCATTGATCCGTAAATTGGAACAAGCGAAACAAGCGACGGATTTGCATACTGCGACCTTGACGCAAATGGCAGTCTACGAAGTAATCAAAGATGGCTTCTTGCAAGATCAAATCGCCAATATCCGCCGTTTCTACTCGGCGCAGTGCGATGTGATGCTGGAAGCGATGACTAAGAATTTCCCTGAAGGCGTGACATGGACCCGTCCACTCGGCGGTATGTTCATTTGGGTGACTTTGCCTAAGCACATCAATAGCAAAGAATTGCTTGATGAAGCGATCGCGAATAATGTCGCCTTCGTGCCAGGTGGTCCTTTTTATGCGAATGAACCTGAAACCAATACCTTCCGCTTGAGCTTCGTGACGGTACCACCAGCGAAGATCAATGAAGGTATCGAGAAGATTGGTAAGTTGATCAAAGCACGTATGTGATTTGATATCAGTCGAAATCCAAATGAAGGCCGTTCTTGTTGAGCGGCCTTTTTCTTTGCGCTTCATTCTAGAGCTAGTGAAGATAACTTTTTGACTATGCTGATTTCGTCTTGGCGATCTCAGAAACTTACAAGACTTCCGGGCGAGCTTTTGGTACAGTGCCAGCAAAATCTTTTCTTAAGTTTTCTAAAGGAATACTCATGCGTGGAATTGGTGGATCTTCTGCAGCCCAAGAATTGGCCGCGATTCGTAAGGACTTGTCTCATGTAAAACCGATCACCGAGAGTGAACGCGAACAACGTCGTCAAAAGGCCAGTCGTTTGATGCAAGAGCAGGGCATCGCTGCCTTGGTGCTGAGTGCGAGTACGAGTTTGTATTATTTTACGGGCTTGTCTTGGTATCAAAGCGAGCGCTTGGTTGGCGCGGTGTTGACGCGTGAAGGTAAGTTGATTTTTGTTAGCCCCGCGTTTGAAGAATCAAAATTGCGTGAGACTTTGGGAGATCAAGCGGCGATTCGTTTATGGGAAGAGGATGAAAGTCCGTATGCCTTAGTCGCGCAAATTTTGCGTGATGAACATTTGTCGGGCACCGTTGCACTCGATGAAGCGGCACCTTTCTTTATTGCCGATGGTTTGCGTCAAGCTTTGGCAGGATTGAATATCGTCAATGGCATGGTGGTGACTGCCGCATGCCGCATGCATAAATCCGATAGTGAAATCGCCTTGATGCAAGCGGCGAAGAACATCACACTCGAAGTTCATAAGCGCGCCGCGCGCATTTTGCGTGAAGGCATTTCTTCGTTCGAGGTTGCTGATTTCATCAATCAAGCGCATCGCGCCTATGGCGGCAGCAGTTCGACCTTCTGTATTGTGAGTTTCGGTTTGCCGACTTCGATTCCACATGGCCCTGATGGCGTGCAGTATTTGAAAGAAGGCGACATGGTCTTGATCGACACAGGTTGCATGATCGAGCGCTATCACTCCGATATCACACGTAGTTATGTGTTTGGTGAACCGACGGCTCGCCAACGCGGTATGTGGGATCTCGAAAAAGAAGCGCAGGCTGCAGCCTTTTCAGCGGCACAGATCGGCGTGCCTTGCGAAGAAGTTGATCTGGCGGCACGTCGCGTTCTAGAAGCGGCTGGTTTGGGGCCAGGTTACAAAACACCGGGCTTGCCACATCGTACAGGCCACGGCATTGGGCTTGATATTCACGAATGGACCTATCTCGTCAAAGGCAATAAGACGCCTTTGGCCAAAGGTATGTGCTTTAGCAATGAGCCCATGATTTGTCTCGACGGTGAATTTGGTATTCGTCTCGAAGATCATTTCTACATGACGGAACAGGGCCCTCGCTGGTTCACAGAACAGAGCTACGCGGTTGATGCACCGTTTGGTGAATGATTGCTAATTTTTCAATCGAACTTGTTTTTTGAGCTCGGGCGGTAGTGACGATCACCGTCTAAGATGAAAATTTGGACGACCTTGTAGCAACAAGACTGAAGAAGCGCCTCGATTTGGGGCGCTTTTTTTGTTGGTCCGCATTGAACAACGGTACAATGCGGTTTAGTTTCATACGAGCATTTAATTTTATGAGTAAATTGTCATTTGACCGCATTTTGCAATCGCAAGGATTTGGTACCCGTAAGTACTGTCGCGAATTGATCGAGGACGGCGAGGTGTCGATTGCAGGTGAGGTGCACGACAACTACAAAGAATCGATAGAGACCGATGGTTTGGTGTTTCAGGTCTTTGACGAAGAGTGGATTTACCGCGAACACGTTTACATCTGTCTCCATAAGCCCGCGAATTTCGAATGCTCTCGCAAGCCTTCGCATCACCCAGGCGTCTTGGAATTGTTGCCCGAACAGTTTTCATGGCGCGATGTGCAGCCGGTGGGACGCCTCGATCATGATACGACGGGTATGCTGTTGATGTCGGATGATGGCCCCTTCATCCATGCGCAAAGTTCGCCGAAACGGCATATTCCGAAAGTGTATGTGGCGACGACTGCTGAACCGGTGACCGACGCCTTGATTCAAACTTTATTGAATGGTGTGCAATTGCATGACGAGCCCGCGCCTTTGGCGGCGCAACGATGCGAGCAATTGTCTGAATTTACATTGCAGATCGTGCTGGAACAAGGCAAATACCATCAAGTGAAACGCATGTTGGCAGCCGCTGGAAACCATTGTGCAGCCTTGACGCGCACTCAGATCGGTCAATTACGTTTAGCCGATTTAGGTTTGGAAGAAGGCGAGTGGTGTTATTTGGAACCCGAACATTTGGCGTTATTGATACCTGATTGAGTGCTAGATTGGATAGTCGAGGTTTTGCTTTGGCTGCCTTAGCCGTATGATTAATTTGATGTGCAAGTAGGACGAATATTGCGAGTAGTGCGAGTGACTGAATCTATGTGAACCGAGAGGAGTGAGCATATGCCGGTGATAGCAATCGTGAACCCCAAAGGGGGTGTTGGTAAGAGCACTTTGTCGACCAACTTAGCGGGATACTTTGCCTCTAAGGGGTACAAGGTCATGTTGGGTGATGCGGACGTTCAGCAATCATCAAAAGCTTGGCTGAGCCTGCGTCCACCAAGTTTGCCCGCCATTAGTGGCTGGGAAGCCAGCGATGGCACAGTCGTCAAACCTCCTAAAGGAACGACGCATGTCGTGATCGATACCCCGGCAGGTTTGCATGGCAAAAAGCTAGAGTCGGTCTTGCAACTCGCTGATCGCATCATCGTGCCACTGCAAGCCTCGATGTTTGATATTTTGGCGACCGAAGAATTTTTGAAAAACCTAGCGGCTAGAGATAAGAAACTTGATGTCGGGATTATCGGCATGCGCGTCAATGCCCGTACCAAAGCAGCCGATCAATTAGCGCATTATGTAGGTCAACTAGGTTTACCGGTGCTCGGTTATTTGCGTGACACGCAAAACTACGTGCAGCTTGCTGCGCATGGCGCTACCTTATGGGATGTTGCGGCTTCAAAGGTTGAGAAAGATCTCGCGCAGTGGGAAGAGTTATTGCGCTGGGTTCAACAGAAAAAATAGGCTTGTTTCATCTTTGCGAAGTTTTGCATGGTAAGGCGGCAGATAAATGCAAGGCAATCGTTTCGCTTGTTGGCACCCAAAGAAGACAAAGAAAATAAAGACGCTAGGAATAGCGCCATAACCACCAAAAGATAGAGTAAGCACCATGCATTTTACGATTTTCAAAACGCCCATTATTAGTACTTTGGTTCGATGGCTTTCAATTTTGGGCTTGAAGTTGATAGGGTGGAGGGTGGACAACCGTGCTGAGGTGCCTGCCAAGTGTGTTTTAATTGGAGCGCCGCATACTAGCAATTGGGATTTTCCTATCGCCTTGATGATCTGTTTTGCGTTGCGTCTTGACGTGTATTGGATGGGAAAAAATACTTTGTTTCCGCCGGTATTTGGAATCTTGATGCGATGGTTAGGAGGGATTCCGGTTGACCGTTCCCAGGCCGGAAATCTAGTGCAAGGAACCATTGATGCCTTTGGCCGCAGTGAACGTTTGTTAGTGATTGTGCCTCCAGAAGGAACGCGTGGTAAAGTCAAGCGGTGGAAGACCGGCTTTTATTACATTGCCCAGGGTGCAGGCGTTCCTTTGGGCTTGGGATATGTGGACTTCAAAGACAAGATTGGTGGCGTCGGCAAAATGTTTTACCCAACGGGCGATATTGAGAAAGACATGGTCGAAATTCGCGCCTTCTATGCGGGCTTTACCGGAAAAAATCCGCAGCAATTTGAACCTGAAATTACGATAGAAAAGAAGAATTGACGTCTAAAAAATTGAAGCCCCAAAATTAGAACAAGGGAGCACACGGAGGAAACGATGGCAAAGAATGATAAAAAGCCGAAGGCCGCACTACTAAAATCAGTGGATAGCGATCAGAAATTTACCTTATATGTCGCTGGTTTTGTGCTGGTGGTGTTTTGTATCGCAGCTTTCATCATTTATCAAAATCGTTTTGCCGGACGGAATGCGGCGAACTTAACCTATGTCGAACTCAAGCAGACTATTGTGAACGATCAAGGTGTGGTGGCGCGTATGGCGGTGACTGTGCAAGTCAATATTGGCGATGAAGATTGGTTGAAAGAACATGAGCGTCCAATGAATGATTTGTTCAAGAAAGAGATCGCGACCATGGACATCGATAGCCTTCGCTCTAAGGATGGCTTTAACGAGATTCAAGCTGAATTAAAGAGGCGTTTTAATCTTGAGTTTAAGACTGACAAAGTGCAAGAGGTGATGGTCACTGATTTGCTATTGCAGGACCAACGTAAGCAGTAAGTTTCGATTATTTATTCAATACGCTGTTCGTAACAAGAGTAGCGAGCCTTCATTCTCCTATAGATCGATTTGATCTAATTTCTTGAAGCGTATCGTCGCCTCTTCCAGTAGCGTGTCGAGCGAAGATTGATCCAGTTTGAGACTATCCCAAGAAATCACATTGACAGTAATAGTTTGCGTGCCATGCGCTGAGTTCGCGCTGAGCATGTGGGCGATGCCGTCCGCTACATGCACAATCGAAGCGAGGAAGCCGCGCCCCGGTTCATCGGGTTGATGGTGAGCCGCGATCGTATTGCGCATCACATCAGAAAAATGCCATTCTCGTGCGAGAGCCTCGCCCACACTGGCATGATCAACGCCTAAAATTTTGCGTTCGGCTTCGTATTGAGTGGCCATGTTTTCTTTACGGTAGGCGAGCACTTCTTCAAATTGACGCGGATACAGTGTCACCAATGCCAACAATCCAATATCGTGTAATAGGCCTGCGGTGAAGGCGACATCCTCGTTAGTCCCCATGCGGCGCGCAATCAATTTGGAAGTAAAGGCAACGGCATTTGAGTGGCGCCAAAAGGCTTTGTGATCGAAACCTTTGCAATTATTTTCAGGGAAACAGCCAGACAGTGCCGCAGATAGCACCAGCTGACGTACGGTATCAAAACCCATCAAGGAGATCGCTTGCTGTATCGTCGTCACCTTGATTAGGGTCGAGTAAAACGGTGAATTGGCGTAGCGTAAAGTCTTGGCGGTGAGGGCGAGATCTTGAGTAACTTTATGGGCGAGTTCCGCGGTATCGATATCTTCCTGATCCAGCGTATTGAGAATCTCCATCACAATTGCTGGTAGCGTCGGTAAATCTTTCAGGGTTTCCGTTACTTGTTCCAAGCTGAGATGCGTCATAAGCTTTCCCGTTTTTGGCTTCGCGTTGAACCGATTTTGCTGCGTTATTGTGTTTGAAGCGCTTGCTAGTTTGTGGTCACGAGGATCGACTGACAAACGAAGAACACGACTTGATGATCTTGAGAATAGCTTGCCAGAAAAAACAGTTTTGGTGCATGTTTTTTCGATAATTTGAACTCGATTGTTGTAATTCGTCGAGCTTGGCAGGAAGCTGGCGGGCCAGCGCAGAGGGCTGACCCGAAGGGAAAATTAAGCTTCGTCGAGACGCGATACGAGACGTTTCTCTGAGATGCTAGCTTTGGCGCGCTCCAACATATCAATCGCGGCTGGTCCACGCAACAGAGTGACAGCAACGGCTAAAGCATCGATATAGGTCAAGTGCGCTAGGCGCGATGTCATCGGTGTGTAAATGTCAGGATCTTCTTCAACGTCGACGCTGATATGGACGTCTGCCAGTTCCGCTAATGGTCCACCGCTCGCGCACAGAACTAAGACCTTGGCGCCAGTGTCTTTGGCCAGCTGTACGCTACGTATCAAATCGCGGGTACGGCCGGTGCGAGAAAAGGCGACAACTAAGCAATCGCTATTGAGCAGACTCGCGGATTGCGCTTGCAAGTGTGCATCGCAAAACACGGTGGTAGGAATACCGAAGCGGAAAAACTTCAACTGCGCATCGATTGCCAATGCGCCTGAATAACCGAGTCCATAACATTCAATGCGACGAGCGCGTGCCAGCAAATTGACCGCGGCTTCGAAGTTCGCGCTATTGGCGGAATTGCGTGCTTCCATCAATGCGGCGATCGTGCGATCAAATACCTTGGGCAACACGTCTTTGACTTGATCGGCTTGATTGACGTCGAGATGTAAGTAGGGAATACCAGTTGCAAGGCTTTTGGCGAAAGCCAGTTTGAACGATTTAAACCCATCAAAGCCCAAAGACTGCGCGAAACGTGCGACTGTCGGTTCGGAGACATTACAGACTTGTGCCAAGACGCGGATCGACATTTCAAGCGCATCGTGCGGCTTTTGCAGCAGAAACTCAGCGACCTGGCGCTCAGCGCGGCTCAAAGCAGTACTGGCAACACGAATCCGCGCCAGTAAGCCTTTTTCCGGTGGATTATTGGTCGCATTATTTTTTTTGGAAAGTACGTTGACCATGGCGAGTGCTTTCTGCTGAAAAGGATCCGGTAAGCTTGAACGAAAATTCAGCGGCGGCAAGTTGAGTGCTCTTGATTGCTGAGCTGGCTGCACTTGCTGTCGCGCTTGCGTGTCATGGTGTCCAAGGCTAGACATTATGGGCACCAAAACACTTCAATTTTACACTGAGCTTGCTTTAATAAATTCGTAATTGGCAGGCTGGTGGTTAAGGCGTTCTCCAAAACTTGTCGTTTCTCATTGCCAGTGATGACTAACCAGATTTTTTCAGTTTGTAATAAGCGTGGCAACGAGAGTGAAATTCGAGTTTGGTGAGTTTGTGGATGCACCGCCGCCAAGCAATTGAGGTCCTCAGCTTGCACGGGCGCACCAGGAAATAAGGATGCGATATGACCATCAGCGCCCATACCAAGCAAGACCGCATTGAAACGCGTTGGCAATTGTTGATTGAGTCTTTCATTGATGGCCTCAATCGCGACTTCTGGCGTACTGGCAGCATTTTTCAATGACACCAAGTTCCAATTTTTGCGATACGACAGTGGCAAACATTGCTTAAACAAACCTTCGTTACTCTGTGGATCACTATCATGCACCCAACGTTCGTCGGTGGCAGCGAGACGCACATCGGATGGTGCGCGTTGTGCCAAGGCTTGATCGAGTTCGCGATAGACTGGCGCCGGCGTGGTGCCACCTGCTAGAGCAAATGCGGCGGGCTGCTGTGATTTGGCCGCATCGTCAATAATTCCTACCCATTCCTTTACCAAGGATTTGCTGAGTTCAGCGAAGTTGCTGAAATCCTTGAATTGCACAGTTGGGGGTAATGGATTCACAGGATGATTGACTTGAGCTTGCATAATGAGGCCTTCACATTCTTTCTACACTTTTGTCTCTTGGATGTTTTTACTTTTTTTCTGATACGAACTTGCTTTAGCTTGCTTGGGTTTGCGGTGGTTCAGTTAATTGCCTGTCGTATCCACCGCACACACCGAAGATTTAGCCTTCGACGTACTCTTCGCCCCAAGCCGCACCATGTTGCGCTAACAAATAGCTGGCTGCCGCAGGCCCCCAGCTACCGGCGATATAGGATTTGAGGCCTTCAGCATCGTTCTCCCATGCGCTCATAATTGGGTCTATCCATTCCCATGCTGCGCCGAGTTCGTCATCACGGACGAACAAGGTTAAGTCGCCATGCAGGGCGTCTAGCAAGAGGCGTTCGTAAGATTCGACACGACGCAGATTCGAGGCTTCGGCAAAGTCTAAATTCAAGGCGACGTCAGAGAGACGAATGCCTTCACCAGGCTCTTTGGCTTTCATGAACAATTGCACGCTTTCTTCTGGCTGCAAGGTAATCACCAAGCGATTCGAGCGCAAGGGGCCTTGGCCTTTACCGAAAATCGAGTAAGGGATCGGTTTGAAGTTGATGGTAATTCCGCGCATCGACTCGCCATGCGTTTGCCTGTGCGCAAATAGAAAGGCACGCCAGCCCAACGCCAGTTATCGATTTCAGCGCGAATCGCGACAAAAGTTTCAGTGCGGCTTGAAGCTGGAACACCGGGTTCATTTTGGTAACCGATGACCGGTTTGCCATCAACCGCACCCGCACGATACTGACCACGCACGGTTTTCTTGCTGACGTCATCGGCAGTGAATTTTCGCAAAGCGCGTAAGACTTTGACTTTTTCATCGCGAATCGCATCGGGATTGGCATTAACCGGCGGTTCCATGGCGACGATAGACACCAGCTGCAACAAATGGTTTTGCACCATGTCGCGCAAGGCACCCGTTTTGTCGTAGAAATCACCGCGCGTTTCGACGCCGACTTGTTCCGAAATTGAGATTTGCACGTCTTGAATCCACTTACGATTCCACAGTGGTTCGAGGAAAGAGTTGGCGAAGCGCAGCGCGAACAAGTTCTGCACCATCTCTTTACCGAGATAGTGGTCGATACGATAGATTTGGTTTTCGTTGAGATAAGTGCGCAGCGCAGAATTGATTTCTTTAGCGGATTTGGCGTCACGGCCCAGTGGTTTTTCAACGACCACACGCGCATTGCCTTCCACCAAACCATGTTTAGAGAGTTGTTCGACAACAGGGATGAAAATGTCTGGGCCAATCGCCAAGTAAAACAATTTTGCTTTGCTGGTGTCAGCACTAACGCGTGCTTTGAGATTCTCGAAGTCTTCCGGTTTCTTGGCGTCGATCTTGCTGTAACCAACCAAATTCAAGAAAGCGCTCAATTGTTCTTTGCTGCCATTGGCTTTGCCGCCATAGGTTTCAATGCTAGCAGCAACACGTTGACGGAAATCGTCGTCGCTTAGCGCTTCGCGTGCCGCGCCAATGAAACTAAATTCGGGGTCGAGTCGACCATTTACGAAGGCGCTGTACAGGGCAGGAATGATCTTGCGCTTGGCGAGATCGCCGGTACCGCCAAACAAAACAAAAGTAGTCATGTGGACTCCGAATAAAGCTAGTTAAAAGAAGTGAATTGCTTGGAAACCTTAAAACAATTTGGCTCGACGTATTGCGATGTTTGATGAGACTGAGCAGTGAATTGTTATTTGCCTAGTCGAGGTCAAATCTATATCTCATCTATAAATCGCGCTTTACGACGCTTGTTCTACGTTTTTTCTACAATTGATTATGCCATAGCATAAACCAAAAATCTTCAAAAATGTAGTTTCATTACGATATTTTTGATCAAATTTAATCTGAAAACTGAAAATTTCTCAATTTCTGAAAGTTTGTTACAGCTTTTTTCTGTTTTTGTGCTATCTTTGAGATATCTGAATCAAATCCCCACAAAAAACTATGACGACATCTGGACAAACCTCACCAACTCCTGCGATGAACCCAGTAGTGGCCGCAGTGACACAAAGAATTATTGAGCGTAGCAAGAACTTGCGCGCTGACTATTTGGCGCGTTTGGAACAAATGCGTCATCGTGGCCCCCGTCGTGCGAGTCTCTCTTGTGCTAATCAAGCGCATGCCAACGCGGCGGCCGATGGCAAAACCAAGATTTGGTTGAATCAGGCACAGAAACCGAACATCGGCATTGTGACGGCCTATAACGATATGTTGTCGGCACATCAGCCGTATGCGACGTATCCCGATCAAATCAAACAAGCCGCTCTGAACTTTGGCGCAACGGCACAAGTGGCTGGTGGCGTGCCGGCGATGTGTGACGGCGTGACCCAAGGTCGCCCAGGAATGGAATTGTCTTTGTTCTCACGTGATGTGATTGCACAAGCAACCGCGGTGGCTTTGTCGCACGACACGTTTGATGCGACATTGTGCTTGGGTATTTGCGACAAGATTGTGCCGGGTCTTTTGATTGGGGCTTTGGCCTTTGGTCATCTGCCAACGATTTTTATTCCTGCGGGCCCCATGGCGTCGGGATTGTCGAATAAAGAAAAAGCTGCTGTGCGTGAGCGCTATGCGCAGGGTAAGGCCACTAAAGAAGAATTGCTGGCGGCTGAGAGCGCGGCGTATCACAGTGCCGGGACATGTACTTTCTACGGTACTGCCAATAGTAATCAAATGTTGTTAGAGGCAATGGGCTTGCATTTGCCAGGTGCGGCTTTCGTCCATCCAAACGACCCTTTGCGTCATGCCTTGACTGACGCGGCTGTCGAACAGGTTTTGAAACTGACTGAGACCGCCGGTGACTATCGTCCTATCGGTCAGTTGGTGAATGAAAAGACGATCGTGAATGCGGTGATTGCTTTGTTGGCGACTGGCGGCTCGACCAATCATACGATCCATTGGATTTCTGTTGCACGTGCCGCAGGTATTCTGATCGATTGGCAGGATTTTGACGAGTTGTCATCGGTGATTCCTTTGTTGACGCGCGTGTATCCGAATGGCACCTCGGACGTCAATGCCTTCGAGGAAGCTGGTGGCCCAACTTTTATTATTCGCGAGTTATTGTCACAAGGTTTGATGCATGCCGATGTGATGACGGTTTTTGGTGATCGTGGTTTAGCATCGCACACGGTACGTCCAGAATTGAAAGACGGCAAAGTGGCCTTCGTCGCGCATCCAGAAAAATCAACGAATCCTGATGTGGTGCGTAATGTGACTGAGCCTTTCGCGCCGACGGGTGGTTTGCGCCTATTGCAAGGTAATTTGGGACGCGCAATTGTCAAAGCTTCGGCCGTACCTGAAGACGCTTGGATTATTCGCGCTCCCGCTAAAGTCTTCGATTCGCAAGACGCGTTGGTGAAAGCCTACAAAGCTGGTCAACTCAACCAAGATTTTGTGGCGGTCGTGATTTTCCAAGGCCCGCAAGCGAATGGTATGCCTGAGCTGCATCAATTCACACCGGTGTTGGGAAGTTTGATGTCTGCTGGTCATAAGGTGGCTTTGGTGACAGATGGTCGTATGTCTGGCGCCTCAGGCAAAGTGCCGGCGGCCTTGCATGTCAGCCCTGAAGTCGCGCAAGGCGGCCCGCTTGGCAAAGTGCGTGATGGCGATTTGATCGAAGTGAATGTACATACTGGCGAATTGCGTGCCTTGGTCGATGAAGCAACGTGGGCAGCGCGTAGTAATCCGAACATCGCTGATAGTGAGGCCAGCAAAAACAATGCTTATGGCTATGGTCGCGATTTGTTTGTGGCGCAGCGCCGTGTGGTGAGTTCGCCAGAGCAGGGTGCTTCGACTTTGTTTGTGTGAACTGAATAGAGTAAATCCCTCAATTGAATAATTTTGTTTTGAAGTGAGATCAATATGACGATGTCCAAAGCTGCGATTCTCTCCCAACTCTCGCAAGTGCGTGTGCTGCCAATCTTGGTGACCGATGATGTAGATCAAGCGATACGCTGCGTTCAGATTTTGGCCGGTAATGGCTTGCCAGCGGTGGAGATCACATTGCGTACGCCGAATGCGATGAATGTGTTGCGCGAAGTGGTGAAAGCCTGCCCAGAAGTGACAGTGGGCGCAGGCACCATTTTGACGCCAGCGCAGTTGGATGCGGTGCGCAATAGCGGTGCCGCATTTGGGATTAGCCCAGGCATCACGCCGACGCTTGCCAAAGCAGCAGAGGAATCAGGTTTGACCTACTTCCCTGGTGTTGGTGGCG
>CAYWNE010000116.1:0-13271 GCA_964459555.1 uncultured Burkholderiaceae bacterium
AGGCTATCAGCCCGATGCCACACGATGAAAATCGCCGCCAGCGTGAATGCAAGTGCTTGCGATAGATCGGGTCGCGCTGCGAGCAGTAAAACGAAGACGCTAAAGAGCGCAAGGTTTCCCATCGCTGGAAATCGCAAACGCCAATGCAATCGCGCTAGGAGATAAATGGCGACCGGCAACACCGCAGCGGAAAAATATAAGCGCAAGCCCTTGAGCTTCAACCAACGACTAGGGTAGCCTGCTTCAGAGAAAGCGAAACAGGCGAGCAATCCCAGCACCATCAAACTCAGCGCAACAAGCGCGTTTCTCGTAATTTGCGACGGACCTAGATCTTGATTTGCATCTTGATGTGCATGTTGGCTAGCCGCGCGCTGATCCACCCAGAATGCTAAGGTGATACCGATTACCGCTACTACGAGCTGTTGCAGTTGAAGTGCCACACCAGCGCCTGCCATGCGCATCAGCCACAGGCTGCCCACCAAACTTGGCAATGCAAACAAAATCAAAAGCCTTGTAGTACGCATCGTTTTGTCTCCAAGGTGACGACTCAAAAGAGATCAGAGTGTAGTGGATTTTCTAGCGCGTAGATAGCGCATTGCTGGGGTGCTGATCCATCGTTCTAACACTGAACCGAGCACCAAGCAAGCGATCACGACCGGCACATACACCACAAAACTCCAACGCATATTCTCACCGAAGTAGGCACGAAATGCGGTGCAGACTGAGAGCACGACAAACATATGGCTCAAGTAAATTTCATAGCTGAGGCGCCCCATGTCCGCTAGCCAAACCCAAGCACGCTTCGTGCGCATTGGTATCGCTTGTGCCGCGAATACCAGAAAGCAGGCCGAAACACAGAGCATGATCATCGAATGATCACCTATCGTGCGCCATACTTCGACACCGAAAAAATATACAGCGACGATACCGATTGCACCAAACACCGCAAGCGATTTTGCGAAAGCATCAGTGACCTTCCAACGCTGCGCCAATAAAGCGGTCAACACGCCAAAGGCAATTGCAGACATGCCCGGCAGATAGGCTTTTTCTTTCCAAATCTCATTGCCAATAATCGCCTCTCGTGTCCATGGCAATGAGAAAGCCAAAATCAATAAACCTAGCACAAAAAAACGACGCGGCAATAGCAAGCAAAGAATCGGAAAAGCCAAATAAAAAACTTCTTCAATCGAGAGCGACCACAGCACATCCCAGGCTGCGGGCAACCAAGTGGTTTGCCCTTCATACCAGTTCAGGTGAAGACCCAAAGCAGAGATCAAGGTGCGCCCCAAAGTTTGTCCTTTCTCATGCACCACGTAGCCATCGACACCAAGCAAGTGCAGCACACTCAGGACCATCAGCAAACAGGCTAACAATGGAAAGATGCGACTAAAGCGATCACGATAGAAACGTCGCCACGCGATGTTTTGCAGGTCACCGTATTGCTTTAAGCAGCGTTGAGTAATCAAAAAACCAGATAGCACGAAGAATACAAACACCGATTCATAGCCATTAAAGCTGATGCCATTGATGACGCGTTTGCTCAATACTTCGCCTGCCAAGCTCGGCCCTAAAGGCAAACGAAAGCTCATTGCGAGATGATGGATAACGACAAACAGGATGGAAAACCCGCGTAGCAGGTCAAGACCAAAATTGCGGTGTTCAAGGTGCGCTTGAGGGTTTTCCACTGTATTGCTTACCGTCGACGTGGTAGGTGACGATTCAGAATGTGCGGAGTTGGACGTGAGAGTCATGAAGATGTGGTGAGATTCTATGGACTCAATTGACCTATGCCTTGAGATTTAGTTCCAGCTCAGTTGCAATTCAGTTCCAGCTCAGTTACAGCTAAGCCTCAATTGAGTTCGATGTCCCTGAAGGCCAAGCGCATACGTCTAGATCCTATCAATCTTTATTGAGAGCTAGCGTCATACAGAGGCTTATTCTTGTCCACCACATGTACTGTAAAGATTTTCAGGCTCTGCGCTCCAACAACCTTAAATCCACCATGTTGAATCATGCGCAGATTCATCAAACTTGCTCCAGTCGGCAAGGCAACTGGGTCTTTACCCTGCATCTGTACTTGTGCGCCCTGCACCACATAGACTGCTTCAATGCCGTGATGCAAATGAGAATTCATGCTCTCACCAGGCTGATATTCGGCGACAGAAGAGATCACTTCCATGCCGGTCTCCTTGCCGTTTGGCCCCAGCAAATCGACACGCTGTTTCTCTTGGCGTTGAGGCGCATCATGAAGCTTTTGCGCAAGCAATGTCCCCGCGCTACCCAGTGCCATCAACAGTAGTGCAGTCAATGTTTTTTTGATCATGATTTATCTCTTCTATTATTTTGAATTCGTTCGAGCGCGAATGAGTCAATCGCGAGCAGCTCTAGAAACTTGATCCATCTTCTTTGAGAAATTCGATTTCCTCAGCACTCGAAGTTCGTCCAAGAATCGCATTGCGATGTGGGTAGCGACCAAAGCGATCGATGATGCGCTTGTGTTTCAATTCAAATTCGTAATTCGCTTGCGGTGCTCGTTCCCGAAAAATTTGTTCAGCAAACGCATGGACGACTTGAGACTCGCTATGCATCAAAGGCATGTAGAGAAAATTGCGTTCAACCGGCGTCATATCCTCGTCGGCTTTGAGACGAATCGCTTCTTGAGTCAAAGCGAGTGCCATAGGATCTTGCGCGAAAGCCTGCGGTGTGCCGCGGTATGCGTTACGAGAAAACTGATCGAGGACGATAATTTCCGCTAAACGACCAAATGGCGTATCGCGCCAGCTCCATAATTCGCCGAGAGATGCTGATCGCAATGTGGCGCCAAAACGCTCGGCAATCAGCTGATCAAAGGCAGGATCGACCTTCCACCACTGTTTGCTATCGATTTCTTTGAACCAAAATTGGATGATGTCTTGAAACATAGCGAACTCCGCAGTGACTAAATATTTGATTGAGTGCTAAGTTGCGTTAGGAATTGCGGTAGAAATTAAGCGCTCTGGTGCCAGTATCGCATACTCTTGCAATTGCGCCGAACCGAGCAGTTGCTCTACATGTCCCTCTTGTTCACTCTTGGCATACACGCGAACACGTCCCAAAGTTTGAGGATGCGCCACGCCTTCTTTACCGAGTGGAATACGTTGCCCTTGCAAGAAACGACGTGACAATTCTGATGGCAACACCACTGCCGGGAAACTCGATAATAAGGCATCGACGGGTGCCAATAAAGTCAGTCGCTCAGCTTCGTCCATCGCTTCCAACTGCTCAAGTGTAACGGTGTTTTCAAGAACGAGATGACCAACATGCGTACGCCGCAATGCCTTCAAATGCGCACCGCAACCCAAGGCTTTGCCAATATCTTCACCCAGCACACGAATATAGGTACCCTTGCTGCAGCGTACATTCAATGTGAGGAAAGGTGCATCGTACGCGACAAACTCCAGCATATGAATGGTGACAGGTCGAGCCTCACGTTCTAGCGTAATGCCTTCACGCGCATACTCGTAGAGTGCTTTACCATCGCGCTTCAAGGCTGAATACATGGGCGGCACTTGCAAAATATCGCCGCGAAATTGTTCTAAGACTTGCTCAATTTGTGGCACGGTCACTGTAACTTCGTGCTGTTCAAGGACCTCACCTTCGGTATCGCCCGTTGTCGTGGTGACGCCGAGATGCACAACAGTCTGGTAAGTCTTATCAGCGTCGAGTAAGTCCGCTGAAAACTTGGTCGCCTCGCCAAAGCACAATGGCAAGAGACCTGTGGCAAACGGATCTAAGGTGCCCGTGTGCCCTGCTTTGATCGCGTTCAATAGACGCTTGGTTTTGATGAGTGCATCATTACTTGACCAGCCAACAGGCTTATCAAGCAAAAGCACGCCATTGATGGGAAGGCGTGTTTTTTTCTTTGGAACTTGATTCATTGCCGCACTTAATTTTCACTCAGTCTTCACTCTTGTCATCACGCTTGTCTTCGCTACTCTCTTCATCCGGAACGCGGATTGCGTTCGCTTCGTCGATCAGCTTAGACATCGCCATGCCGCGCATGGTCGAAGTATCGTGCACAAAATGAAGTTGCGGTAAAGTGTGAATACGCAATTTCAAACCAAGTTGATTACGCAAGAATCCTGCTGCTTTATTCAAGCCCTGCTGCGTCAATTCGATGGCTTTTGCATCGTCTGCCAGCGTCGTGAAATACACCTTTGCATGGGCATAGTCGGGGGTCAATTGCACTTCGGTCAGAGTGACCATGCCGACGCGTGGATCGCGCAATTCTGCCCAAATGATTTCGGACAGATCACGTTGGATTTGATCCGCTACGCGCAAGCCGCGCGCTGGAATCGATTTACTATTTTTTGCCATAATTTTCTTTACTACCAATTCTAGAACTGATTTCTCGCAAAGAAATCAGTTCATTATTCTTAAACTGCAAAAAGACTAAACCGCAGAACCCCAAGTTTCGCAGAGTTTTGATCCACTCTCTGCGTTCTTGGTGCTCTGCGGTTCAATTCCTTCTGTCTATCGACGATCTGCTTACAGCGTACGGGCGATTTCTTGAATTTCGAAGACTTCGAGGAAGTCTCCAACCTGAATATCGTTGTAAGCCTTCAGTGACAGACCGCACTCCATACCGGCGCGAACTTCTTTGGCGTCGTCTTTGTAACGCTTCAAGGAGTCGAGCTCGCCAGACCATGTCACCACGTTGTTGCGCAACAGGCGGACGGAAGACGTACGTTTGACCATACCTTCTGTGACCAAGCAACCTGCAATCGAACCAACTTTCGATACCGTGAAGACTTGGCGAATTTCGACCATACCAATCACTGTCTCGCGTTTTTCTGGAGCCAACATGCCAGACAAAGCTGCCTTCACTTCATCTACCGCGTCGTAAATGATGTTGTAGTAGCGAATATCGACGCCACTGGCTTCGGCCAACTTACGTGCAGATGCGTCAGCACGTGTGTTGAAGCCGATGATGACCGCTTTCGAAGCCACCGCCAAGTTGACGTCGGATTCGGAAATACCACCAACCGCTGCATGCACAACTTGTACGCGCACTTCGTTGTTGGACAATTTGACCAAAGACTGAACCAATGCTTCTTGCGAACCTTGAACGTCGGTTTTGACGATGATAGGCAAGTTTTTGAGTTCGCCTTCGCCCATGTTTTCGAACATGTTCTCGAGCTTCGCAGCCTGCTGTTTCGCCAACTTAACGTCACGGAATTTACCTTGTCGGAACAAGGCGATTTCGCGTGCTTTACGCTCGTCGACCATGACCATGACTTCTTCACCGGCGGCTGGCACTTCGGTCAAACCTTGGATCTCGACTGGGATCGACGGACCGGCTTCGCTAATGTTCTTGCCGTTTTCATCCAACATCGCACGAACACGACCGAAAGAAGAACCTGCCAAAACTACGTCACCACGCTTCAAGGTACCGGATTGAACCAAGATGGTTGCCACAGTACCGCGACCTTTATCGAGACGCGCTTCAACCACCAAACCTTTAGCTGGTGCGTCGACTGGTGCTTTCAATTCAAGCACTTCCGCTTGCAACAAGACGTTTTCCAACAAGGAGTCGATACCTTGACCAGTCTTTGCAGACACTGGCACGAATGGGGAATCGCCACCGTATTCTTCAGGCACAACGCTTTCCGCGATCAACTCCTGCGTCACGCGATCAGCATTTGCTGCTGGCTTATCGATCTTGTTGATCGCCACCACCAATGGTACGCCCGCCGCTTTTGCATGGGAAATCGCTTCCTTGGTTTGTGGCATCACGCCGTCATCAGCCGCCACCACCAAGATAACAATATCGGTTGCTTTCGCACCACGAGCACGCATCGCTGTAAACGCTTCGTGACCTGGCGTATCGAGGAAAGTAATCATGCCGCGTGGCGTTTCAACGTGGTAAGCACCAATGTGCTGGGTGATACCACCAGCCTCACCGGAAGCCACTTTAGCGCGACGAATGTAGTCGAGCAAAGATGTTTTACCATGGTCAACGTGACCCATCACCGTTACGACTGGAGCACGCGGAGACGCATCGTAGTGAGCATGTTCAGCCACATCAGTCAGCATCGCTTCTGGATCATCGATCTTCGCAGCAAATGCTTTATGCCCCATTTCCTCAACCAGAATCATCGCTGTTTCTTGATCGAGAACTTGGTTAATCGTGCACATTTGACCGAGTTTCATCAAATGCTTGATCACTTCAGAAGCCTTAACAGACATCTTATGCACCAATTCAGCGACGGTTAAAGTCTCTGGAACATAGACGTCCTTGATGATTGCTTCGACTGGCACTTGGAAGTTCGATTCACGTTCTTCGTGATGATTGTTGCGGCGGTTCTTAGGACCGCTCTTCCAACCTTCACGACCAACTGGTGCAGCACCACGCGTTTTCAAACCCCCGCTGCGTTTTTTCGCTGCGTCTTCCTGCCAAGTTGAGGCGACGTTTGCCGACTTAATCGACTTCTTATCATTGCCACCACCAGCAGCAGCGCCACCAGCGACTTTCGCTTCTTTTTTGTCAGCAGTTGGTTTCTTCTCGCCCGGCTTCTTATCTGCCGGTTTGTGCAAAGTACCTTCGGCAATCTTCGATGCTGGGGCTTCAACCGGTTTCGGTTTGCGCGCAGCGCTCATCATCTCTTTGATCTGCGCAACTTCGTCCGCTACTTTCTTACGAGCGCTCTCTGCACTTGCTGCACGAGCAGCTGCTTCACGTGCTTCCTCAGCCGCTTTTTTCTTCGCTGCTTCTGCTGCACGTTTGGCTTCTTCTTCCGCAGCTGCATCAGACTCCACCGCAGCTGCTTTAGTTTTCGCACGTTTTTCTTCGGCCTGTTTGGCTTTTTCCGCTTCAGCTTTCGCTTGTGCTTCCGCCGCCAGTTCTGCTTCACGTGCTGCTTTGGCTTCTGCTTCTTTCTCAGCTTCGAGACGCGCTAATTGCTCTTGCTTCTCTTTGAGTTCGGCTTCGCGGCGTGCTGCCAACTCCGCCTCAGCTTGTGCTTCTGCTTCACGACGCGCCATTTCGATTGGGTCGATCGCAGGCGTCGACGCCTTCGCGCTTTCTTCCGCTAACAAATCATCGCGCTTAACGAAAGTACGTTTTTTACGTACTTCAACTTGTACAGTGCGGGTCTTGCCGGTTGCGTCGGCTTGCTTGATCTCGGTCGTTTCCTTGCGAGTCAAAGTAATTTTTTTCTTCTCGACATCAGGAGCTACGCCGTGGGCACGACGCAAATGCTCCAAGAGTTTGTCTTTATCTTCTTTCGACAAACTGTCGGACGCCGATGCTTTATTGACGCCAGCGGCGCGCAGTTGCGCGAGCAGTGCTTCCGCTTGCATTTTCAGCTCGGTGGCAAATTGAGCTACGTTATTACTCGCCATTCAGTCCTCTTTTTCCTTTTGCACCGACTAATCCGTCGGTGCTTCCATAATTATTGACTCGTGCTTACTTCGCTTCAGCGAGTTTCCATGCTTTTTCCAACAAGGCTTTGGCATGTTCGTCGTATTTAGCGTCGATGAGTTTCATTTCATCGTCAGACACATCGTCAAATGCATTATCAATCAACTGGCGCGCACGGTCTGTGGAGAGAGCCAAAATCGCACCAAATTCATCGTAAGCCAGAGCACCAAAAGCAGCGAGAGTCTTGATACCAGCCAGACCCAATTTACCCGCTGTTGCGCGGCTCATACCTTCCAAATTAATCAAAGCGTCTTCAACACCTTCGACGCCTTCTTCAGAAGCAATCGCTTCCGTCAACAAGGCATCACGAGCGCGGCTACGCAACTCGTTAACGGTGTCTTCATCCAAAGCTTCGATTTCCAACATTTCGCTGATCGGCACGTAGGCGATTTCTTCCAAACTGGAGAAGCCTTCGTCTACCAAAATATCAGCAACTTCTTGATCAACGTCGAGTTTTTCCATGAACAAGCTACGGATACCCGCAGTTTCTTGTTCTGCTTTATTGGCAGACTCTTCCGCTGTCATGATATTGATTTGCCAGCCAGTCAATTCTGCCGCGAGACGGACGTTTTGACCGCTACGGCCAATGGCGATCGCCAAGTTTTCATCATCAACGACGACGTCCATTGCATGTTTTTCTTCATCAACCATGATGGAAGAAACGTTCGCTGGAGCCAATGCGCCAATCACGAATTGCGCTGGATCTTCAGACCACAAAACGATATCAACACGTTCGCCACCGAGTTCACCTGTGACGGCTTGAACGCGTGAACCACGCATACCAACACAAGTACCGATAGGATCGATACGCTTGTCATCAGTGTGTACAGCGATCTTGGCGCGTACACCAGGATCACGCGCAGCCGATTTGATCACCAAAGAACCTTGTTCGATTTCTGGAACTTCCAATTCGAACAATTTCATAATGAATTCAGGCGCGGTACGAGACAAGATGACTTGTGGGCCACGTGCGTTACGATCGATACGCAAGATATAGGCACGAACACGATCACCAACACGCAAATTTTCTTTTGGGATCATTTGATCACGTGGCAAACGTGCTTCAACACGGCCAGATTCCACCACCGCATCACCGCGTTCCATGCGCTTGATCGTGCCCATCACGAGCGAATCACCACGTTCCAAGAACTCAGCCAAAATTTGTTCACGTTCTGCATCGCGAATACGTTGCAAGACGATTTGTTTTGTATCTTGTGCGAAACGACGACCGAGCTCAACGGATTCGATCGGCTCTTCGATGTATTCGTCAACTTCGATATCAGCGTATTGCTCAACCGCTTCGAAGTGCAAAATTTCTTGATCCGGCAATTGCAAGCCAGCGTCATCAGCAACCACGTGCCAACGGCGGAAAGTGCGATATTCACCGGTATCGCGATCGATTTCAACGCGAATATCTACATCACCTTCATAACGCTTTTTGGTAGCCGTAGCCAAAGCATGTTCCAATGCGCCAAAAACGATGTCTTCATCAACGTTCTTTTCACGCGCCAGCACATCAACCAATAATAAAACTTCGCGACTCATGCTTTGCGACTCCTAAAATCCACTTGCGGCACCAGACGTGCCTTATCCAAATCAGCGAGCGTAAACTCAAGCATCGCCGCGCCATCTTTTGTTTCAAATTCGAGCTTCAGAGTTTCCCCTTCTGGCTCATGCAAAATACCTTCAAAATTTTTACGATTCGGCGTGCCAGGCATAGGCAAGCGCAATTTAACCGTAGCCTTCTCACCGACAAAGCGGCTGAAGTCAGCCAACTTCTTCAAAGGACGATCAAGACCTGGAGAAGATACTTCCAGGCGTTCGTAATTCACTTCTTCGACAGTCAGTACATGTGACAATTGATGGCTGACTTTCGCGCAGTCCTCAACGTTCACGTGACCTTTTTCTTCAACTTCTTCCGGCAAAAGGTCGATATAGACGCGCAAAAGACCACGCTCTGCTCGCTCGAAGTCGACCAGATCGTAGCCTGTTCCGTTGACCGTCTTTTCAATTAGTTCCAACAACTGCAAGGCACTTCTCCAAAAACACAAACCATTCCCAAAATCGAATCGCCAAAAAAAAATGGGCACCTGCCCATCTTCTTAGCGCCTAAAACCCGTACTTCATACCGTACTTCGACTTTTTAGGAACAATCTGCTAACCCCAAGATTATAAACGATTAATTACTCAATCGCAATGCAATCACACTGACAGGCGGGGATTTTACGGCGAGGCTACAACAGCTTTTGTAGCCAAGAACGCAACCATTTTTCGTTTGACTTTTAGACTCTATTCATCTTTACAAGCCAACAACACTTTACTCAAGACAGGAATTCATGGCCGCAAGCACCTAAATTCGTGTCAAACCACAAAACTTAACTATTGCGAGCGCGACGACGAGCGGCAATCGCTTGACCAATCGCTTGACCACTGCCACGCACCGTCGGGCCGCGGCGCTCTTGCACACTAAAGCCTAAAGCGGTTTGCAAAGGATCTGGCTGACGACTGCGTGCTTTACCACCGTTGCCACCCTTGCCGTTTTTACCACTGCCACCGGCTTTGCCATTTTTATTATTTTTTCCACCAAGGCCGCCATCACGTCCAGACAAACCACCGCTAGCGTGCGCAAAACCACCACGAACCGTCGGTTCGAAGCTACGTTGTACTGGCGCATCAAACGGATTCACATTACGAGGGCCCTTGCCTTGAATACGATTGCCGTTGACCTTGCCTGCGCGCTCATTGTTCTTAGCCGACTTCGCAGCAGCTTTCTCGCCCTTCGGCATTTCAAGCCCACTGACTTTCATCAAGCTGCGAACTGCATCTTCTTCCAACTCTTCCCAACGACCACGTTTCAAGTTCGCCGGCAAAGTCATGACGCCGTAACGAGTACGAATCAAACGCGAAACAGTCAAACCGACCGCCTCAAACATACGACGCACCTCACGATTACGGCCTTCACCGATAATCACGCGATACCATTTATTGACGCCCTCACCGCCGCCATCAGCGATCTTCGAGAATTGCGCCAGACCGTCTTCCAATTCAACGCCAGCCAATAATTTTTGGCGCATGCCTTCTTCCAGCTCACCCAAAGTACGGACCGCGTATTCGCGCTCAATCCCGTAACGAGGATGCATCAAACGATTAGCCAAATCACCCGACGTTGTGAATAACAGCAAGCCTTCGGTGTTGTAATCCAGACGACCAACAGCCAACCATTTACCGACCTTCATTTGCGGCAAACTATCAAACACGGATGCGCGGCCTTCTGGATCGCTGGTACTGACGATTTCACCTGCTGGCTTGTGATAAATCAAAACACGTGGCGGCTTCTTAGTGACTTTACGTTGCACCAATTTACCGTTAATCCGCACTTGATCGGTCGGCAAAATACGTTGCCCAATATGTGCTGGCTCGCCGTTGACGGAAACGCGACCGGCAATAATCAACTCTTCCATGTCACGACGCGAACCAAGACCGGCTTCCGCCAAAACCTTGTGCAATTTTGGCGCGTCGTCGTCAGCCGTCAAATCACGGCGCGGCTTCTTATTCTTAGCACCGCGCTGATCGCGCTCATCTGCCATCGCATCGAAGGCGTCCGAAGTCACAAAGGAGAACACATCATCCGCCGAATTTAGGGAACGATTTTGACCGCCCTTCGCATGGCGTTGCTGACCTTTTTGTTGCTGACCTTGATTATGACGCTGCCCCTGCTGCTGACCATTTTGTTGACCTTGTTGCTGGCCATTCTTCTGACCATGTTTTTGACCGTGTTTTGAATTCTTTTTCTGGCCACGACCATCAGCATTGCGCATTGGACGACCTTCTCGAGGTTCACGCGTTTCACCTTGATTTGCTTCTGGAGCATCACCGCGATTGCCAGACTCACTCACGCTCACCTCACTCACTGACATCTCAGAGACGGCCTGATTGGCGCGTGATGCAGGCTTACGGCTTGATGAGCGCTTTGGCTTCTCGGCTATTTCACTCGATTCTGCTGTGCTTGCCACACCGGCATCCACACCTTCTGCTGCCGGACGTGCTTTTCTACCACCGCGTTTTGCTGGGCTCTTAGGAGCATCAGCCGCACCTTCAACTGCATTAGCATCAGCGACTTTCGCCTTACGTGGCGCACGCTTAGCGCGTGGTTTTGCCGTCTCGGCACCGTCGCCCGCCTGACCTACATCGGCAGAAGATGCAGATTGGATTTCATCAGAATTGTGTTCGTTCATTATTTATTTCTACTAAATTGGATTTAAGCGCATCGCCATTTCGTCTCACTTCTCGTGCGCTTGGCACGTATTTGAGACTTAGGACTGAGATTCACCCGCGTCGTTCATCGGTTCGGGTGGCACTTCAGCCGTGTCGGACGCATCTACTTCATGCGACTGCGGCTCTGCACTACCCATCATTGCTTCAGCCTGCAATTCGACTTCTTGTGAGACATCGTCTTGCATCGCTTCATGTTGTTCGGCCTCGGCGATCACATCCTCCTGTGTCGCGGGCATCATTTCTATTGTTTCTGTTGTCTCTACTGTTTCAGCCATCAGCTCTGGAGTCGCTGCTTCAGTTTCTGCCGACAATTCTGCTTCGGCCGCACTTTCCTCGGAGATTTCGGCAGCAGTTTCATCGTGCGCTACAATCGGCATTTCAGCCACCACTGCATCCACTTCCTGTTCTGCATCTGCTTGTTCTGTTACTTCAGGCGATTTTTCCGCATCGCTTTCGACTTCCTGCGCTTGTTCAGCCTCGGCAATTTGCTGCGCCAATTCACCAGCTTGCTCAAGCTGATCGAACATCGCTAATTCTGCGGTCGCCGTATCAACCACTACTGCATTTTGATCTTCGACTTCCTCTTTACCAACCTCTTGCAAAGGCGGCAATTGATCTAAGGAAGACAAGCCAAGATCACTCAAGAATTGCTTGGTCGTGGCGAACAAAGCGGGACGTCCCGGCACCTCACGGTGACCAACGGTTTCAATCCAACCGCGATCTTCTAGCGTCTTAATCATCTGCGATGCCACCGCAACGCCGCGAATTTCTTCGATATCGCCACGCGTCACCGGCTGACGATAGGCAATAATCGCCAAAGTTTCTAAGGTCGCCCGCGAATACTTAGGCGGCTTCTCAGGATTGAGCCTATCGATATACATACGCATCTCAGGGCGACTCTGAAAACGCCATCCGGTCGAAAGCGAGACCAACATAATCCCTTTTTCAGACCAATCCTGACGCACTTCTTCGAGCATCAATTTGATCGTGTCGGCGCCTACTACTTCTTCCTGTTCACTGCCGTCCATGAACAGTTTTTTCATCATATTGATCGTCAGCGGTTCATGTGCGCATAGTAATGCGGTTTCAAGGATACGCTTGGCATCTGCAGTAATCATGCAAACTCTATTTTGCTAACAGGTTGTGAATATAAGAAGGTTTTCGTGAAGCTCTGGTGGCGAATCTTATCGCCTACCAATCCAAACGCTAACGATGCAAGATAGTCTCTCGCCGAGGTCTGGTGGATCAGTCTGCAGCCAACACTGAAGATTTGTCATGCATGTCATTCAGACCAAAGTCTTTCGTGTCATCACAACGCGTTGTTCAGTGATCGTCGGTCAAAGCAGTCGATCGATTTAGTAGATGTCCAATTGTAGTTCAGAAATCCATCAGATTTCATGCTGCAGCAAACTACAATCAAAAAAAATCGCCAAATTAACGAAAAAGCCACGATGAAACGTGGCTTTATTCTTGTAATCCTTGGTTGCGGGGGCAGGATTTGAACCTACGACCTTCGGGTTATGAGCCCGACGAG
>CAYWNE010000117.1:0-13139 GCA_964459555.1 uncultured Burkholderiaceae bacterium
CTACTCATCGAGTTTCCTTATGCATTAGAACGCGTGATACGCATGATGGCGGCCAGTGATTGGGCTGCAAAGTTTTTAAATCGCCATCCAATTTTGCTTGATGAGTTGCTCGATGAAACGGTATTGCATCAAGTTCCAGATTGGGATAATTTTGCGGCCGAGCTCCAGGTAAAAATGCAGGCGCAACAGGGTGATATCGAAAGTCAATTAGACACACTGAGAGAGATCCATCACGCTTTACAGTTTCGCCTCTTGGCGCAAGATCTTGAAGGTCGAGTGTCGGTTGAACACTTAGCTGATCTCCTGTCAAAGCTCGCGGACATTATCGTCGAACAGGTGGTGGAAAGTGTTTGGCTCAGCATCCCGCAACGGCATCTTGAGCGACCACGTTTTGCTGTCATTGCTTACGGCAAATTGGGCGGAAAAGAACTTAGTTATGCATCAGATTTGGACCTTATTTTTCTGTATGACGATGAAGATCAAGAAGCGCCTGCTTTGTATGCAAAACTTGCACAACGCTTCATTACCTGGATGACGACCCACACCGCTGCCGGCATTCTATTCGATATTGATATCGCACTTCGTCCCGATGGCGCAAGCGGCTTGATGGTGTCTTCGATTAACTCCTTTGCTCGATACCAGGAAAAATCAGCCTGGCTATGGGAGCATCAAGCTTTAACCCGCGCTCGTTTTTGTGCTGGCGATAAAGAGATAGGGAGCAAATTTGAAACGATTCGAAATGCGGTTCTACAGCTACCACGGGACGATGCCAAACTCAAGGAAGAAGTCATGCATATGCGCAAACGCATGCGCGACGCCAACCTCAATCGCAGCGAACTCTTCGATCTAAAACACGATTTGGGCGGCATGATCGATATTGAATTTATTGTGCAATATCTGATCCTGCGGCACGCTCAGCATTATCCAGAGCTCACGGGAAATCTTGGCAATATCGCGCTCCTCAAGCGCTGCGGTGAACTAGGACTAATCCCGTCGCAGTTAGCCGCGGCCACAGCCAACACCTATCGCCAGCTAAGAAAATATCAACACAATATTCGTTTGCAAGGTGAAGAGCGTGCGCGAGTCAAGCCAGACAAGGTCGCAGAAGCGGTGACTGCGAGTCGAGCTTTGTGGGAGTATCTGTTTGGCGAGGCCTAAGTCGTTGAATCAAAAATGCTACCCCACAAAACAGAAAACCCTGCGCTAACAACGCAGGGTTTCGTTTTTTCGAATGCGAACTCAGTCGAGAGCGCCAAACTTACATGAATTGTTTCGCTTGTGGATGCACAGTTGATTCTATCCACTTCTTGATGCGTCCCGCATCGGCCAAACGTGAGTATTTGCCTTTGGAGTCCAAAAACACCATAACCACTTTGCGCCCTTCGATAATGGCTTGCATTACCAAGCAACGCCCTGCTTCGGCAATGTAGCCGGTTTTTTGTAGGCCAATATTCCAATCAGGTTCTACCACCAGTTTGTTGGTTGTACCGTACTCTAGCGTACGACGGCCATTAGGATTAGGCGTGACGACATATTTGGAATCAGTCGAATACTCGCGAATCAGCGGGTATTGATAGGCTGCATTAATCAGTTTGACCAGATCACGTGCACTCGCCACGTTTTTGCTAGACAAACCACTAGAATCGACATAGTGAGTATCGTTCATACCTAATTGTCGTGCTTTCGCATTCATCGCGTTCACGAACGCCTGCAAGCCACCAGGGTAATTCCGCCCCAAGGCTGAGGCTGCGCGATTTTCCGAACTCATCAAAGCGATATGCAATAGATCGGCACGCGACAAAACGGCACCAACTTGAAGACGCGAACCCGTGCCTTTTTCCTTGTCGAGATCCTCATTAGTGATTTCGATCATCTCGTTCAAGTCTTGTTTCGCTTCGACCACGACTAAACTGGTCATCAACTTCGTGATGGATGCGATCGGCAAAGAAATCTCTGCATTTTTTTCAAACAAAACTTTCGAGCTATCCTGATCAACGACATAAGCAACATTCGAGGCCAAGGCTAAAGGATCATCCGCGTGCTTCAAACCAACCTGATCGCCGATACTAGGTCGATCAATTACTTCAACATGTCGAGCCAATGCGTGACCTCGATGTTTGCCATGACGTCCTTTGGCAATAACTTGCTTCTGGTGTTTAGAGCTCTTCGCACTCGCGTGCTTTGATTTGGAATGGGAAGATTTTGCAACATGTTTCTTATGAGTTGCCGCCGACGCCACAGCAGGCATGGCGAGGACTGCCAAAATTGCGATGCAAACAGTCGTCACAACAGACGATTTTTTGGGCAATAAAATCAAAGACTTAAGCCGTAACATCCATTTCTTTGCAAGCATGCATCACTCCTTCAAACAAAAAATTCCCTGCGGAAAGAAGTTTAACAAATTTATGACAAATCGCAAGAAAATTAAACACTTAGCGCGTTTTCTTAAGTAAAAACATTCGCAGATGTGAATCATCATATCAAAGGATTTTCAAACAGCAAGACAATTTACTACTTTTCTGTGAGATATGACAATTGCAGGCTTATGAATCACTCTCTACACGCGGTGTGTCAATCGTAAAAGCGCGCGAACTCTTCGAGAACTGCTCGCTCTGTCTGCAGAGAATTTTCTACCTTACTCATATCGGCAAAACCCAATGCCATACCGCAAACTACCATTTCTTCATCTCTGAGTTTGAGATGCTCGCGAATGATACGATGATACTGTGTGAAAGCAGCTTGAGGACAGGTATCCAAGCCACGCCCGCGGGCAGCGACCATGATGTTTTGCAAGAACATACCGTAGTCCAGCCAAGAGCCTTGTTGCATGACACGGTCGATCGTAAAGATCAGACCAACTGGTGCATCAAAGAATTGATAGTTGCGCCCGTGCTGAGCATGCATACCAGCTTTATTTTCACGGCCCAGTCCTAACAGCGTATACAAATCCCATCCGACTTTCCGTCGACGATCAATATATGGACTGCGCCATTCTGTTGGATAATAGTTGTACTCCTCAGTATGCGTCCTAGCGACTTCAGGATCATTGTGTGCAGCGAGAATTTGCTCAACCAAGCGCTGCCGACTGCCACCCGTTAACACGTGTACTTTCCATGGCTGCGTATTAGTCCCCGACGGGGCACGAGCAGCTACACGTAAGATCGCCTCAATGTCCTCACGCGACACTGTGGTCGGCAAAAAAGCACGTATTGAACGCCGACTTGTGATTGCTTCGTCAACGGTTTTTTGCTGTAAATTCTCAATCACTATTCACTCCCCCATCTCGAGAAAAGTCAGTCATTTATCTAATTGTTTGGCGAGCCATCGGCCTTCACCGCACTCGCTGTGTCTCGCCCTAAGTTATCGAAAAACTGCACGGCGACAGCTCGCTCGCGTGTTCGCGCAAAAGGTGGTAGGCTTTGCCAAATACGTCGACCGTAGGGTTTGCTAATTAGCCGCGGATCGCAAATCATCAAAACTCCGCGATCTGTCTCATCGCGAATCAAGCGCCCCGCACCTTGCTTCAAATTGATAATCGCTTCCGGCAGTTGATGATGGACGAAACCATTTAAGCCTTTCTTTTCCATCGCTTCGATGCGCGCAGCTAACACAGGATCATCGGGCGGTGCAAAAGGTAGTTTATCGATGACTACCAGCGACAAGGCTTCGCCCCGCACATCGACGCCTTCCCAAAAACTTTGACTGCCAATCAAGACGCCATTTCCAGCCGCGCGGAAACGATCTAACAACTCAGTTCGCCCGGCATCACCTTGCACGAACAAGGGAAACTCAAGCCCTCTTTTTTCGAACTGTGCACGCAAGAGCTCAGCACTTTGCTTCACCGCTTTATTGGTCGTACACAGTACGAAAGTGCGACCGCCTGCTGCTTCTATCAACGGCAAAGCGGCATCGACCACCGCTTCGGTGTAATCCCAACTATTGGGCTGAGGCATATTTTCAGGCACGTAAAGCAAGCCTTGCTCTTGATAGTTAAATGGGCTTGGCCATGTCTTTGCAGGTTGGTCCCACAAACCCATTTGTGAGACGTAATGACTAAAGTCGCTCTTCACTGCCATCGTTGCCGAAGCAAAAATCCACGCTCGCGGCACGCCCTCGCGCTGCTTGTTAAAAATCGGCGCGATCGACAACGGTGTCTTATGCAACTGCAAGGAAGTCGAATATGCCTCTACCCAGAGTACGCACTCTGGACGCCCTTTGGCCTCCTTCGAGTTAGGTGGGAATTCTCGCCAGTCTTCCAACTTAGTGTGTAAATCGATCGCACGCACACGGCATTGTTCAATCGTCTCAGCGCGCTCGGCCTGTTTTTCTAAGACCGCGATTAATTCCTCAAGTTGAGCTTTGAGTGTTTCTAAGTGCTCAAAAAAGGGGCTTGATGCTGCAATTTGTGCCAACGATAGGCGCATCGAATCTTGTGAAAAAGCGAGACGTAAATCACGCGCCGCACGTTCGACAGGAGCCACGACAGCGGCCCATTCCGCTCCATCACGTGCATGGGAGAGTCCTTCCGCTAGCGTATCGCGACACAGTTCAAGAATTTGGGAGGTCGAAATACTATCGCCAAAGAATAAGGTCGCGGTTTCTGGCAGTTGATGCGCTTCGTCAAAAATCACCGTGTTTGCAGAGGGCAAAAGCTCCGCGATTCCGGTGTCCTTCAATGCCAAATCCGCGAAAAACAAATGATGATTGACCACCACCACATCTGCTTGTTGCGCCTCTTTGCGCGCTTTCATTACGAAGCAGTCTTGGTAGTATTGGCATTCTGAGCCCATGCAAGTATCTTTGGTCGAAGTCACCAAACTCCACACCGAGGCGCCTTCGGGGACTCTTGCTAATTCAGATTTATCGCCACTACTTGTCGTCTTAATGAAGCGCGAAATATCGCGCAAATAACCTACGTCTTCGCGTGTGGTTAAGCGACCATTCTGCATGGTGCGTTCGAGATGAAAATGGCAAACATAGTTGGCGCGCCCCTTCAATAGCGCCACTGACACTGGCGCTTTGAGAACACGCTTAATCGTTGGAATATCTCGCAAGAAAAGTTGGTCTTGAAGATTCTTGGTTCCCGTAGAAACGATGGTTTTCCCACCCCACAGCAAAGCCGGAATCAAATAAGCATAGGTTTTTCCGGTACCAGTACCGGCTTCGGCTAATAAGGTCGATTGTTTCTCAATTGCTGCCGCAATCGATTTAGCCATCTCAATTTGTGCGGCACGGGGACGGTAACCAGATAGAGCATTGCTTAATAGCCCAGTTTCGCCGAAAATCTGTTCGAGTTCTTTGTCGTAGCTGCTAGCAACGAGTGGTTCTGTGGAGTGTTCAGTCAAAATCGAAAAATCAAAACGTTAAATTCTAGGATACTTTGCTCATGCAATCGATGAGCATATCGTGGCTCGCAAAATCCAAGTCAGGCCAGCATCATGCTGGAATATCGGGGGACAGTTGCATTTTCAGCAGAGCAATGTAATCTTTGAGCTGCAATTTACGCTTTTTGAGCCGCCGAAGTTGCAATTCGTCATGATTTGGATCTTTTGTGAGGGTATCGATTACGGTATCCAAGTCGCGATGCTCTAGCTCCAGCTCGCAAATGCGCATTCTAATTTGATTTGTATGGTCCATAATCTTCAAGAACGAGTAAAATAAGATGAATTTTTATCTAATTCGGAAATAGTTACTAGTGTAATCTACCCTGACGTATGAGCCAATATAAGATCGAAGCTGGCACAGCCCAGCACATCGGCGACCGCAAAGAACAACAAGATCGCGTCGCGTTATTCGCTGCCCCCAACGCTCCCGGCCATATGATGGCAGTGGTCGCGGATGGCATGGGTGGCAAGAGTGGTGGCGCCATCGCTGCAGAACAAGTGATTCGTTCAGCAAAAATGCTGTTTGATGAATTTTTCCCTGGCAATGACATCAAAGCGATGCTTCAGGCAGTAGTAAATGAGGCACACACGGTAATTAAACTCTCAGCTGTTTCATCAGAAAAAGAGCCTCACAGTACGTTTGCCGCAATTGTGATATCCCCCCAAAAAGCGGTGTGGGCGCATGTTGGCGACTCCCGCTTATATCGATTCACCGGACCAAATTTTGCTGAGCGTACGAAAGATCACTCTTACGTTGAACGTCTTGTCGATGAGGGAATGATTACTGCAGAAGAGGCGAAGAATCATAAAATGTCTAACGTATTGGTGAATGTTCTCGGCTCCAAAAATGCGATTCCATATGTTAGTTTTGGCGAAAAAGACAACTTAGTAGCGGGCGATTCTTTCTTGTTGTGTTCTGATGGTCTTTGGCATTATTTTTCAGACACAGAACTCTCAGTAGCAGTGGGAGCAAGCTCTCCCCGTCAAGCCTCCGAGTTAATGATAAGAAAGGCAAGGGAGCGTGCTGGTGGCCATGGCGACAACGTTTCATTCGCGATTGTAAAGCTGTCTCCAATGCCGATTGAACAAAAAACCTATGTCGCAGAAAAAATGACAAGAGTAATATAGATTGCACGATAAAAAAAGGGGCCTCAGGCCCCTTTTTTTGCTTTAGCAGACAAATTAATTTAAGAAATTAAAGAGCGAAAGTGAGGTGGTCTTTATGAATGACTGCTGGGCTGCCTGCAATACGACTTGATTCTGGTTTAATTCAGTAATCGCCTTTGCATAGTCCAAATCTTGAATCTGTGACAGTTCTTGTTTATAAATCAATCCTAAGCCATCACCCGCGCTGTCAAGCTGTTCAAGCTCTTTCAAACCAATTCCAAAATTTGTCCTCGCAGTCAAAACATTGGATAGCGATTTATCAAGGTTACTATTGGCTTGCTGCAAGCGCCAATTTAAGTCAAGCTTTCCTTGCGCTGTTGTTGCAGAAGTCTTCAATGCATTAATTGCATCAGTAATCGTCTCGAAAATATTCTGATTGCCAGGCTGGATTACAAACTTGTCATTTGGCCCCGGAGCGCCGGTTGGACCTGGCGCGGTTGCGATCGTAATATCCATACCATCCACAGTAACAGTCGTCGGTGTCGAGTAAGCAGTCGAAGCAACAACCGTCGTATTTGTGGTGGTGTTTTGCACGGTGAAATTCAAACCTGTCGAGTCGAACCTGACTTCATAATTATTACCCGTCAGGTTCGCCGTGGTGGGCACGTTAATCGCTGCACTCACATTTGCTTGCCCAGCATTTGATGGATTGGGAACAATATTGAACTGATTAGCTGAAGTGCGAATATTTCCAAATATGGCATCGCCAGCACCACTAATGGGTAACTGCCTTGAGGTATCCACCTGAATAGAACGAACACCTTGATCGCCGTTATATGTAGCCCCTCCTTGCGTTTTAGTATAAGGCGCAACGGTCGATGAAAAACCTGAAAACAAGTACGCTTCTGTGCCGTCTGTAGAGTTAGCCAGACCAAGCAATTCGTCAAGATTGCCTTGTAATTCGTTAGCGATAAATGAACGTTCCTGATCACTCAAAACACCATTTCCAGCGGACACCAAAAGAGTTTTCACGTTCTGCAAGGTGGTTGTAACATCACTCAGCTTACTTTCAGCAATACTCAACGTATTCGTTGCGTTCTTGCGATTTGTCGCAAATTGGTCATTTACCGCATCAGCCTGTGAAATAACCAATGCACGAGCTGAACCAATAGGATCGTCCGAGGGGGTCAAGATCCGACGTTGCGCCGCAATCTGTTGCTGAGTCCGACTTAATGCTGTCTGTAGATCACTTATGCGTGCTCCGCCAGTTTGGAATATTGTCGTAGTACTGATTCGCATAACCCTACTCCTTACCTACCAAGCGCCAACAGCGCATCAAACAATTGACTGGCAATTTGCATAAGTTTACCTGCAGCTTGGTAGGCTTGTTGATAGCGAAGCAAGTTCGCGGCCTCCTCATCGAGATTGACACCCGATTCAGACTGCTGTGCCTGCAAGGCTTGATCTAACAACTTTGTCTCTGCTGAATTAGTGATTTCCAATTCGTGTGCCTTATTACCAACTAAACTTACAAATTGACCGTAAGCCCCCTGAAAACTAGTGCTACCAGAAGCCATGGTATTTTTCGTTTGCAAGCCAGCAAGCAACACGGCATTCCGATTATCCCCACTGCCATTCGCATTGTTCGAAATGTTGATCACATCACCATTGCGATAATTCCCGCTCATCACAAAGCTAGTGCCATTAAAACTTACGGTTGCACCTTCGATATAGGGGATTGTTGATCCTGCCACATAGGACGTCGTTGTATTTCCGTTCTTGACAGTCACATTTGCGGTAGCCGGGAAACCCGAAAACGAATTGGTGCCTGAATTATAGGTGAGTGTCGTCGACGTTACTGGTGTCGAAGAAGCAAGTGTGAAGGTCTCCCCAGCCGTTGGTGCAGTAGGGTTGTCCTTTATCACAAAACTCATACCACCATAAGTGATTGTCCCCCCACTCGTGTAAGGCACATTCACTACCTTCGGTGGCGTTGCGGCTGGCGCAGCAGCTGCTGCAACTTCATAGTTTGATGTGACCCCACCGCTTGTCACAGAAACCAAAGCTCCTATTGGGAATCCAGAGAGTGAGTTTGGCGCGGTCGCAAACGTCAAATTTAGCGGCGATGACAAAGTGGATGGCAAAAATGAGTCCGCAACCGTAACCGGACCAATGGTAGCAGTTAATGAATTACTCTTTGAAGCAACTGGCCCATCAATCGTTCCTGACGTGACTTTACCCGTTCCTAGATTAGTACTCGGTGTAACCGTTGACAGAGGGACGCCCGCCGCTATCTTCGCCACATCAGTAATCGCCACCTGTAGCGAAGAAGCACCGCCTGCTGTTGGTTTTACCAAGAACTCGTCATTCACAGCTGGCAACACAGCACTCGAACTCAGATTAAAAGTTATTCCGTCGACTACCGCTGGTAATGTATTTGATGTTGTAACTGCACCATCGCTAACTCGTGTGATCTTGAAATAGTTTGGCGCTGGGATGGTACCCGCTAAATACTGAACGCGATAGTCGCTTAGAGTAAGGGCACCTACATCTGCAAAACTGGCGGCAATATTTGCGGTGCCTGTGTTGGCACTACTCGGAGTACTAATTGGCCCCGCAACAGAGAAGAAATTAGTTCCCTGCTGGCCATTAAGATCCTGTCCTAATTTATGTTGGTCATTAAATTCTGTGGCGATCGCGATCGCAATCCGGCCAATGGAATTACGAGCAATGTCCAGTGAGTTGGAACGAAATGCAAACAAACCACCCAATTCACCGCCGGTAATGCTTTGTTCATTAAGTTGCACAAGTTTTCCGTTGCTTTCGTACGAAGCCTGAATACGACTTGGATCAGTCAAAGAACTTGTTGGCTGCAAAACACTAACTTTTGCCCCTAGAACTAATGGCTGACCGGTGCCCATGAAAATATTGTACTTACCGCTTTGCTCGACAACAGAGACATTGACCAGTTTGCTCAATTGTGTCACTGCATAATCACGTTGATCGAGCAAGTCGTTAGGAATAGCGCCACCAGAAATACTCTCGGCTGTCTCGATCGAGTCATTAAGTTGCGAAATCTGTTTCGCATATCCATTGATGTCACTGATTGTCTGGGAAATTCGGCTATTAACTTCCTCAGAGATCTGGTCGAGCTGGGCACCAAGATTCCCAAGGCGCGAAGTTAACGCCGCCCCAGTCGACAAGACCGACTGACGAGCCGCGGCACCAGCGGTACCATTTGGTGTAGAAGCCAAATTTTGAATCGAACTAAAAAATTCTTGCAAACTTGGAGATATTCCAGCGGTTTGATCAGCTACCAAGTTATTGATACGTTGGACTTGATTTAGATATGAAGACGAATAATTCTGCGATGATTGAGTTGCGTTAACTTGCTGTCCGATAAATTCATTGTAGATGCGACGTACATCACCAACTTTGGTACCCTGACCAATAAAACTTCCTCCATCATTTTGCGCAGCGGCTGCACTCTGCAAGAGGATTTGTCGACTGTAACCAGGAGTATTCGCATTCGCTATATTATGCCCAGTTGTCGCAATACCAAGTTGAGCAGCAGCCAATGCGCTTTGTCCTATGCCTAATATGCTGGTGCCCATGATATACCTATCTTCCTATTTAACTTTTTGCAGCTTCCGTCAGCTCATTATCGGGAAGAAGCGCAAAAACTTTAATTGAGGTGTGTTTTTGATATCTTCAGCCAAAGGAATGGCGTATCAGAGTATTGAGCTTCTGAGCGTAGAATGGATCGGTCGCATAGCCGGCCTTCTGCAAAGCTTGTGCAAATCGTGCTGGATCGTCGTTGCTCTCCATGACTTTTTGATAACGAGGATTATGGGTAATAAGTTTCGCATAATCCTTAAACGCATCACTATAACTGTCATATGCTCTGAACTTCTCAACGCGTTGTTGAGGTACACCATTGATATATTCAGTCGTGATCGCTTCTACCGTTTTGCCTTTCCAATTAGCACCTGCCTTTATGCCAAACACATTATGGCTAGCAGAACCATCAATCGTTTTGATTTCTCGCTTGCCCCAACCACTCTCCAATGCCGCTTGACCCAACATGAATTTTGCTGGGATACCGGTTTCCGCGCTCGCTAGTTGTGCTTCTGCGGCAAACTTTTCAGTGAAGGCTTGAACATGCTTTAAGTTCGAATTGCTAGTGATCGGTTTTGTGTTTTCTAACAAATTAGCTGCACGAATACTTAATTTTTGCTGATGTAGATATTGATCAATGCCTGCCAATCCACCGAGTGCATTATTCGGAACTTCTCCCTGTACCGCATCACTCACCGCATTATTGCTCATTTGCCGAACTAAGGCATCGGCCAAACCCAAACCTCGACTCGCAATTTTTTGTGACAACTGCTGGTCCAGCATCGCCGTATAAGTCTTGCTTTGTTCGCTATCGAACATGCCATCTTGTCCACCTGCTTGGCGCATAGACTTCAACATCATATTGACAAACAAGGCCTCGAATTGCGTCGCTGCAGCCTTGATCGATTCTGGCGAATTATCACGCGCAGATCGGCGCAATCCGTCCAAGGACTTTGTGTCGAAGGCCGGGTTTTCTGAAATGGTCATTTTACCGAGCATCGGTCACCTCAAATGATTTCCAAGTCTGCACGAAGCGCCCCAGAAGCCTTCATCGCCTGTAATATGGCCAAGAGATCCTGTGGGGTCGCGCCAATTGAGTTGAGTGCTTTCACAACATCCGCTAAAGACGCGCCAGCTTTTAACATCAACAGCTGCCCGCCTTCCTTTGTAATTTGAATGTTTGAATTACCTGTCGTCGTGGTTTGCCCATCACTCAAGGCGTTTGGCTGGCTAGTTGTATTTTCCGTATTGACTACCACAGATAAATTACCGTGCGCGACCGCACAGTTCTCTAAGGTGACTGCCTGATTCATCACGATTGAGCCGGTCCGTGCATTGAGAATGACCTTCGCAGCCATTTGCGCGGGTGTCACATCGAGGCTTTCCAGTGCACCTAAAAACGCCACCCGCTGATCATTGGCCAACGGTGCTTTAACTTGGATTACCCTTCCATCCACAGCCGATGCTGTGTTTTCCCCAAACTTTTTATTGATGGCATCGACAACCTTCGCTGCGGTCGAGAAATCAGTGAAATTTAACTCGAGTTGTATAACATTACCTTGCCCTATTGGCGTTGGTACTGCACGCTCCACCGTGGCGCCACCCGAGATACGACCAACGCTAAGATGATTGACTTGTGCTTTACTGCCATTGGCCGAGGCCCCGACTCCACCAACCAATACATTGCCTTGTGCCATCGCGTAAATTTGATTATCAGCACCTTTCAACGGTGTCATCAACAATGTACCGCCACGAAGACTCTTCGCATTTCCCATCGACGAGACCGTCACATCAAGGGTTTGACCAGGCTGGGAAAATGGCGGCAAAGAGGTTGTGACCATCACCGCCGCGACATTCTTCAATTGCAGGCTTGTACCAACCGGGATCGTCACACCCATTTGTTGCATCATGCTGATAATGCTTTGGACCGTAAATGGTGTTTGGGTGGTTTGATCGCCGCTGCCATCTAAACCAACCACCAGACCATACCCCATCAATTGATTCTGCCGAACACCTTGAATGCCGGCGATATCTTTCAACCTTTCCGCATGCGCTGTGCCGGAAAGCACTACCGCAAAACTAAACATCGCCACATATATCGCGAACTTCAAGCCATGCCAGCGATTCATTAATCTCAAATTCGATTTCATAACTTCCTCCCTCATCAACTTAGAATGGTAAGAAGCTCAAAAAGAAGCGTGTCAGCAGAGAATTCGCTTCGGCCAAGTCAACATGTGAGGTAGAGCGATATTCGAAGCGTGCATCGGCCACTTGGGTTGAAGAAACGGTATTCGCTGCGGTAATCGTCTGTGGATTTACGACTCCAGAGAATCTGACAAATTCAGCTCCCTTATTAAATGCAATTTGTTTTTCACCACTGACCAATAAATTTCCATTAGGAAGAACTTCAACGACCGTCACCGCGATCGTACCTGTGAATGTGTTACTCGAAGTCTCTGCGCCTTTCTCATCGAATTTTGTTGACGCTGAGGTCGAGATCGAGGCCTTAGAAGTCGTTGTCGACGGAATGCCAAACAAAGTCGGGGCGGAGAAATTTGCTCCTCCTGCTTTACTGCCAGACGACGCGGCGGCTTTCGCTGCGGACGTGTTTTCACTGATTGCGATCGTCAACACATCACCAATCATGCGAGCTTTGTAATCCTCAAACAGCGGTCGATAAGAAGCTGCTTGAAAAATCGCGCCATTTGCTTCCTTTTGATTTTTTGCGGTTTGTCCGCGTGTTATCCCAGTCTGATGCACAATTGGCGCAGGGGTTACCGCGCAACCAGTGAGCACAAAAAGGAATCCCGCGCACATGCTTGCTTTGATCGATTTCATAAACATTCCTATCCTGCTCTTTTACCTTTTGATCCCTAGTTCAACGCATGTTCAAGAAAATCACAACTGAGATAAGCGTTGGAGCATTTGGTCAGAGGTCGTAATCGCTTTACTGTTGATTTCATACGCCCGCTGAGTCTGGATCATATTAACAAGCTCTTCGGCAACATTGACGTTTGAAGTCTCAACCAT
>CAYWNE010000118.1:0-13093 GCA_964459555.1 uncultured Burkholderiaceae bacterium
GGGATATGGCTCCGAAAGAGTTACGCAGCGCGCCATGTCAGGAGATTATTTGGGAGGCTGATCAAGTTGATTTGGCTCGACTGCCAATTCAACATTGCTGGCCTGGTGATGTCGCGCCTTTGATTACTTGGGGATTGGTGATTACTAAAGGCCCCCACAAAAAACGTCAAAACTTGGGCATCTATCGGCAACAAGTCCTAGCGCGTAATAAGGTGATTATGCGATGGCTTGCCCATCGTGGAGGAGCCTTAGATTTTCGTGAGCACACGATTGCGAATAAGGGGCAGCCGTACCCAATCGCTGTTGCACTTGGGGCAGACCCAGCGACAATCTTGGGAGCTGTGACGCCCGTTCCTGATACTTTGTCTGAGTATCAGTTCGCTGGATTATTGAGAGGGAGCCGGACAGAGCTTGTGAAGGCGATCGGCAGTGAATTGCGCGTGCCAGGTTCGGCGGAAATTGTCCTTGAAGGGCATATCTATCCCGATGCGAATCATCCAAGTGGATTTGAACATGCGCTCGAAGGGCCGTATGGCGATCACACGGGTTATTACAATGAACAAGATAGTTTTCCAGTGTTCACGATTGATCGCATCACGATGCGCAAAGATCCGATTTATCATTCGACCTACACAGGAAAACCACCGGATGAGCCTGCGGTGCTTGGGGTTGCGCTGAATGAAGTGTTTATTCCGCTCTTGCAGAAACAGTTCCCAGAGATTCTCGATTTCTATTTGCCACCTGAGGGGTGCAGTTATCGCATGGCTGTGGTGCAGTTACGTAAGTCGTATGCGGGCCATGCAAAACGGGTGATGTTTGGGGTTTGGAGTTTCTTGCGTCAATTCATGTACACCAAATTTATCGTCGTGGTCGATGATGACGTGAATATCCGCGACTGGAAAGAGGTGATTTGGGCGATCACTACACGTGTTGATCCTCTTCGCGATACCACGATGGTTGATAATACGCCAATCGACTATCTCGACTTTGCATCACCCATTAGTGGCTTGGGAAGCAAAATGGGAATCGATGCGACTAATAAGTGGCCCGGTGAAACCAATCGCGAATGGGGCAGTACTATCAAGATGGACGCGAATGTGAAGGCCCGTGTCGATGCGCTTTGGAAGGACCTTGGCATCTAAGCAGAATACTATGCAGTAGCTTTCTTTGGCCCTAAGCCCCCACGAAAAACGCGGCTTAGGGTATAATGCAAGCTGGCGGGCCCCTGCGCATTACGGCGTGATCAATCTGGTCAGGTCGGGAACGAAGCAGCCACAGTCATTTACCGTAAGTGCCGCAGATCAGGCTCGCCTCCCTTCAAAAGTTCAAGTCTCTTCCTGACTTTCATCCCTCGTGGAATTCGTTTCCTAACCTTTGCGGTAGAACAAGAGTTCGGCAAAAAGCCCAGCATATTCACGCTCTTTCTTTTGCATACAGTTTTTTCTTATGTCAAAGTGAAGACTCTCACGCCGCGACGTCTCTTCGTCCGATTCTTTGTTTTTAACGAGGCTTAGATTGGGAATCTCTTCTTCAGCACGGACTGAGTCCTTAGGCGCGAATCAGCCTAGAGCTTATGCGCCATTAAAGAGCGCCAACTTGATCTCATGGCTCTCACGTCCATTTTTGTTATTTGGTCTACTACTTTCAATCCCTGCGTTTTATCTTTTGTTGGCACAAGAGAGCGGCGAGGTCCGGATGATCGGACATTTGCTCTACGGTCTCGTTGCACTGATCTTGTTGATTGACACCGTATGGCAATGGCACTTACATCGACGCCATCAAACGAAGCATGGCAAATTGATACTCGACGTGATTATCATGTTCGGATGCATTGTCAGTGTTGTGCCGACTGAAACGCAGTGGTCGATTTTGGAATGGCTATTTCGTCTCGGTTTGTGTGCCGTGATCTTATTGAGAATTGCGACTCTCGTCTTGCAGCACATGCAACCTAGCCATCTGATGCAGGTGATTGTGCTAGCGATCATTATGTTAAGTACGGCCGGAGCTGGCTTCTAGTGGTTGGAGCCAAAAGTGCAAAACTACGCTGATGGAGTATGGTTGGCCTTCACAACCGTTGCAACGGTCGGCTATGGCGATATTGTGCCTTCAACCCCCGCCTCGAAAATCTTCGCGGTATTTATTGTTCTTCTGGGTTACGCGATGTTTTCCATATTGACGGCAAACATCGCCGCCTTGTTTGTCGGCGAGGAAGAGGAGGTTTTTGAGCGTCAGTTGCACGAGGATATCAAGGCTTTACATCAAGAGGTCTCTGCACTCAGGGAAGAGCTGCGCCTACAAGACCAGTTGCTAAATACTTATTTGCAACGTGCCGACAAGGTTCAACCATTCGAATAAGGTCTGAATTTTCGATCGGAGTACATGGCACCTTTGCTTGAAGACGAGCTAAGGGGCTTATTGCCATTGCTTGGTTCAGCCTAACAAAAGACAAATTGCGTATATGTTGATGATGTGGAGGACGCAGGCGGCTATAATGCTAGCTTCGAATTGTGTGGCAAAGAATAAGGTAAAATTGCGCCATGTCCTATCAAGTCCTTGCTAGAAAATATCGTCCTAAGAGTTTTGCCACCCTAGTGGGGCAGGAGCATGTGGTTCGCGCATTGACCCACGCTTTGGATCAACAGCGCTTGCATCATGCTTATCTCTTTACTGGGACGCGCGGAGTGGGGAAGACTACGCTCTCACGCATTCTGGCGAAATCGTTCAATTGTGAAAAAGGGATCACGGCGGAAGCGTGTGGCGTTTGCGAGGCTTGTACCGCAATTGATGCTGGACGCTTTGTCGATTACATTGAAATGGACGCGGCATCGAATCGTGGTGTCGATGAAATGGCCTCGCTTCTGGAGCAAGCGATCTATGCACCGTCAAATGCACGCTTTAAAGTGTATATGATCGACGAGGTGCACATGTTGACGAACCATGCGTTCAACGCCATGTTGAAGACGCTGGAAGAGCCGCCTCCACACATCAAATTTATTCTGGCAACGACCGATCCACAAAAAATTCCAGTTACTGTTTTATCGCGCTGTTTGCAATTCAATTTGAAGCAGATGCCGCCGGGGCATATCGTCGGCCATTTAGAGAATATTCTTGGACAAGAACAGATTGATTTTGAGCTTCCGGCATTGCGCCTGCTGGCGCAAGGTGCACATGGTTCTATGCGCGATGCTTTGTCCTTGACTGATCAAGCGATTGCCTATGCAGCAGGGAAAGTGAGTTTAGACGCTGTTCAATCCATGCTTGGCGCACTAGACCAGTCTTACTTGATTCGCTTATTGCAGGCCTTACATGAAGAAAATGGCGCTGCACTGTTGGCGGTGGCAGACGAAATGGCTGCGCGTAGCCTATCCTATAAAGCGGCGTTGCAAGATCTGGCGACGATGTTGCATCAGATCGCAGTGGCTCAAATGGTACCCCACGCATTGGCGGAAGATGTGCCTGAACGAGGTGCGCTCTTGAGTTTGGCGGAGCAGTTCAATAAAGAAGAGGTTCAGCTTTACTATCAAATTGCTGTCCATGGTCGCAATGAGATCGGCCTTGCTCCCGATGAGTATGCTGGATTTTCAATGACCTTGTTGCGCATGTTGGCCTTCCGTCCAGGACGATTGCCGCCAACAGCAAGTGGCGGTTCAGGTGGGGCACCTAACCTTAGCGGTCCGGCGCAGCGTGGGCCAAGTGTCGGTGGTGTGCACAGCGCACGTGATGCGATGCAGGCAGCGACTCGCGGATCCGTGCATGGCAATGCCGGCGGCGGTGTGGCGAGAGCTTCGAGCGCTGAGATCGCGAGTGTGGCCGTGCAAGCTCCAAGCGAAATGGCCATGCCGATTACGCGCGCGGCCGAAGCACCGAAAACTCCCAACCCTGTGCCAGCTGCAGTTAAAGCGGAGGCAGTCACGTCGACCGTGGCTCCTGCCGTTGTGTCCATGTCTGTGCAGAAACCAGAAGTCTCGCCTAAAGCTCAGGTCGATGATGAGTTCGCTGGCATTCGTTTGCCTCCCGTCGCCGTGAAAACCGAAGTGGTCACGGCGGAAGCTGCGCCCACCAGTTCCAAGCAATTGAGTCCTGCCATGGCAGCTTTGGCGGCGGCACGCGCGGCCAGTGCAAAGGGAAACATTCCTGCGGTGAAGCCAGTATCTATCGAGCCAACGCTGGCGCAAGGGAACACGGTAGGGAATAGCAAAGAGTCTGTTTCTGCGAGTACTGCGCCTGAACAATCAATGGCGGTAAAGCTTGAAGCGCAAGTCGCGCAAGGCCTTCCAGCGACGGCAGCGCCAATGGCCGAAACAGCGAATGCTGAGAACCAAGAGTTTGACTCGCCGCCCTGGGATGAGTCTGCATTTGAAAATATGCAGATGGATTCCATGCCGCCGACCAAACAAAAGGATTACGACGAGAGTGATTATTTCGCTGAGCAGCCTAGCGCTAAAGCGTTGCCCATGGCATCTGAGATGGCGCAGGATAATGAGCGAGTCGATCAGAGCGTGCAAGCGGAACCGAACGCCGCCAGCATGCAGCTAAAGCCGGCGAAGCCTTTACAGCTTATGCCTATGAGTGAAATCAAGTGGGATGGTCATTGGCCAAATCTCGCGGCTTCTTTACCAGTGAAAGGTGTGGCGCAGCAACTTGCGCAGCAAAGTGAGTTGCGTCAGTGCTCTTTGAGCGGAGGTGCTGTGGTTTTTCGCTTATGCGTTCCAGTGCAAACTTTGCTATCGGCCGGTAGTGTCGATAAGTTAGTGGCGGCCTTGAACGAACGTTTTTCTGACACCGGTTACACGATCCGGATTGAAACCGAGATTGGTGCTGTGGAACAGACTGCCAATGCGCAAGCTTTGGCGGAGCGTGCAGCGCGGCAACAGCAGGCAGAGCGCGCAATTCAAGAAGATGGTTTTGTGCAAACCTTAATGCGCGAATTTGGCGCTTCGATTTTGGCTGGTAGTGTGCGACCGATTTGAGATCTTAAGCCATCGTGATAGAGGTCAAATCAAAGAGGCCACCATGACGGTTCGCCTCAATTTGTAGAACGAATGATGAAGTAATTTGTAAGAATCAACCTAAGATTTTTTGAGGAGTTTGAGTATGATGAAAAACCAATTGGCTGGCTTGATGAAGCAAGCACAAGCAATGCAAGACAATATGAAAAAAGCTCAGGATCAATTGGCTTTGATTGAAGTGGAAGGTCAATCTGGAGCTGGATTGGTCAAAGTTGTAATGACCTGCAAGAACGATGTGAAACGTGTGACCATCGATCCTTCTTTGCTGGCAGATGACAAAGATATGTTGGAAGACTTGGTTGCTGCGGCGTTTAATGATGCCGTTCGTAAAGCCGAAGCAACAAGCCAAGAAAAAATGTCAGCGCTCACTGCAGGCATGCCTTTGCCACCTGGCTTTAAGATGCCATTCTAATTGGCGTTTCAAAATTGCGGGAACAATGAGATAGGCGCTAGGAGTTGAACTCCTGCGCCTTTCGTGTTTTGGGAAAGTGGTGTTTGTCTTTTTGTAGGAAGCAGAACGTGAAAGCACTTAGCAGCTTAGAGCAAATGATTGAAGCCCTACGGCGTTTGCCCGGGGTGGGGCCGAAATCCGCGACGCGCATGGCCTATCATCTTTTGCAGCATGATCGAGAAGGAGCGCAGCTGCTTGGCAATGCAATGCTCAACGCATTGCAACAGATCCGTCACTGTAGCTCATGTAATACCTTTACCGAAAATGAATTGTGCGATACCTGTTCTGACGCAAGTCGCGATGCATCACTGCTTTGTGTTGTGGAATCGCCGAGTGATCAATTAATGATTGAGCAGACCATGACTTATAAAGGACTTTATTTCGTTTTGATGGGGCGCCTATCGCCACTGGACGGGATTGGTCCTCAGGATATACATCTCGACAAACTGATACGTCGCGCTACTGATGGCATCGTCGAAGAAATCGTGCTTGCAACGAATTTCAATAATGAGGGAGAGGCAACCGCGCACTATATTGGCGAAACCTTGAAAGCGCGCGGCTTGCGTGTCAGCCGCTTGGCGCGTGGAGTACCTGTTGGCGGCGAGCTTGAGTACGTCGATCCGGGTACGATCGCGAGAGCGATGCTTGATCGAAAAACGACGTGAAAAATTGAGTAAGTCGATGTCAGTGGATATGGAAAAGAAATCAGGGTTTGGCCCACTCTCGGGCATCAAAGTCTTGGAGCTTGGCACACTCATCGCTGGACCATTTTGTTCGCGCATGTTGGCTGAGTTTGGGGCCGAGGTCATTAAAGTTGAAACGCCGGATGGTGGTGATCCCCTGCGTCAGTGGCGAGTACTGAAAGACGGTACGTCATTGTGGTGGTCGGTTCAGGCGCGCAACAAAAAAAGTTTAACGCTCAACATGAAGACTGAGGCCGGGCGGAAAATCGCGCGCGAGTTGGCATTGCAAGCAGATATTGTGATCGAAAATTATCGACCTGGTGTGCTGGAAAAATGGCAGCTTGGCTACGAAGAATTGCGGGCAATTAATCCCGCATTGATCATGGTGCGCCTTTCAGGATATGGGCAAACAGGTCCGATGCGCGATCTACCGGGCTTTGGTGCAATTGGCGAGTCAATGGGTGGCTTGCGCTATGTTTCTGGTCATCCGGATCGCCCTCCGGTGCGTGTCGGTATTTCGATTGGTGATTCGGTTGCCGCGCTGCATGGCGTGATCGGTGCCATGATGGCCTTGCGCCATCGTGATGTGACGGGCGGTCGCTGGAATGGTAAATATGGCGAGGCGTGTATTGCGGGGCAAGGCCAAATGGTTGATGTTGCCTTGTACGAATCCGTGTTTAACCTAATGGAATCCTTGGTTCCTGAGTTCGACGTTGCAGGTGTTGTACGTGAGCGAACCGGCGGTGCCTTGCCGGGTATCGTGCCTTCGAATACCTACACAACACAAGATCATGAAAATATCGTCATTGCAGGGAATGGAGATGCGATTTTTCATCGTCTGATGTTGGCGATTGGTCGACACGATTTGGCGCATGATCCAACACTCGTGCGTAACGACGGACGCGTACCAAGAACTTCCGAGATCGATGCCGCGATTCAAGATTGGTGTTCAAGTCAGAGCATTGATCAGGCCTTGCAAACATTGCGCGCAGCAGATGTACCAGTTGGTAAGATTTATAGTGTGCGAGATATGATGGGTGACCCGCAGTTTATCGCCAGGTCGATGTTTGAAGAGCATCGCTTTACTGATGGCTCGCCAGTCAAGTTACCAGCCATCACACCAAAATTGTCGGAGACACCGGGGCAAACGCAATGGCTGGGTCCGCCATTAGGCGAGCATAGTGAAGAAATTTTGCGCGATCTGAATTATTCGGACGAAGATATCGCACATTTGCGTTCTGAAGGCGTGCTATAGCAATAATAGCACTAGATCAGAGCCGGATTATTTCGGTGATTGATGACTGTCATTCGAAATGAAAAGGGCGCGAAATGGAGATGTTCGCGCCCTTTGTTTTGTGAGTCATCTCCGCTAATTTAAGGTCTTCAGATAATCTCGTATTCCAGCCAGTAGCATTTCAACAGCCATCGCGGTCAGGATTAAGCCCATGAGCCGTTCAACCGCTGTCATCGTTTGTTCGCCAAGAACACGCTGCATACGTTCAGCGCTGAGCAACACTACTAGCCAGACAATGGCAACCGCAATTAAAGCAGCGACGTGTATCATGGTGTCGAGGCGGCTATCCGACGAGAATAGTAGGACGGTCGCTAGAGATGAAGGGCCAGCGAGGGCCGGAATTGCCAGTGGCACGATGAATGGTTCCTGGGCCGCACCGCCGCCGCCAAAGACGCCGCCTTCTTGTGGGAAAACCATACGTAAGGCGATCAGAAAGAGAATGACGCCGCCGCCAATACGCAGTGAGACCTCACTCAGATGTAGCGCTTCTAGAAAATGCTTACCAAAAAACATGAACAAAAAGAGCAAAACAAAAGCGATAACACATTCGCGTACCACGACCCGCCATCTGCGTTCTGGCGCGACGTGCGATAATGCGCTGACAAAAATCGGGATGTTACCGAAGGGATCAGTCACAAGTATTAGCAGAATCAGCGATTGAATGAAATCTTTGGTCATTGAAGAGCTCCTTTGTGTTTCACAAGCCGATCTGAGATCGAGACCGATTCAGATGATAGTGATGAATAAAGATTCTGGTTGTAACTGATGTTGCTGTCAATAAAACTTTGCTGGCTTATAAGGTATGTATAGCTTGCGAAACTAGTGAATGTAGTGGAGAAACTGAAGAGATGGGTGTTCGTCCACTTTTGTCAGTTTTTGATTTGGGAAAGATCCAAGATGGAAGATGAAAAGAAAGCTAGGCCTGATACTCCATGTGTAGCAGTATGTTCAACGACTTTTGATGAAATTTGTCGTGGGTGTGGTAGAACAGTTGCCGAAGTCGCCGATTGGGTTTTTATGTCGGAAGAACAGAAAGATAAGGTCTGGGTACGAATTTTGGCACAGGGCTATCCGCGTCGAAATACATAGGCGCAGTGGAATTGGTTTTGTGCCAGCATGTCAATGAATGTAGGTGATTTGTAAGAAAGTTTGCAGTCCATACCGTTGTGCGATAACAGCGACTACAATTAGTGTTGGATGCGGGTATTTTGTTGTCTTTTTTCTTCCTATTCGTGATAGGATTTCCCTCGCATTATTTTGTCAATTTTTCACTGCTGATATTGCTTTGTCTCTTATGGCGGTGAAGGATTGACCTCGAAAAAGTTCGTTCAATGGAATTTGTTTAGGTTGAAGATGAATATTATGGTTGCTCAAAATCGAAAGAAGGCACTCAAGAAGAGTGCAGGTTTTACCCTGATCGAAATCATGATTGTGCTGGTCATCATGGGGATACTTGCAAGTTTAGTAGTGCCCAAATTGATGGGACGTACAGATGACGCGCGCGTCCTTCAGGCTAAGCAAGACATCGCGACTATGCTAGGGGCATTGAAGATGTACAAGTTGGACAACTTGCGCTATCCAACCACCGAACAAGGACTGCAAGCTTTGGTGACGAAGCCAACCAATGGGCCTGCCGCGAATGGCTATAAACCTGAAGGTTATATTTCGAAATTGCCGAAAGATCCTTGGGGCAATCCATACCAGTACATGTCGCCTGGTCTTAAAGCAGATGTGGAGATCTTCTCTTATGGTCAAGACGGACAACCTGGCGGCACGGGGTACGATGCAGACATTGGTTCATGGGACCTATAGTTCGCTGCAATTTGATTTGATGTAGTTCGATTTTTTGTTACGCATAGATTGAGAAGTCATTCGCAGTGAAAATAAGTCGCCAAGCTGGATTCACTTTGTTGGAGTTACTCGTGGTTTTAGTCATCATGGGTATCATGCTTGGCGCTGTTTCTTTGAACGCTGTGCAAAGTACGCATCAGCGATTGCAGACCGATGCACAACGTTTGTCCTTGTTGCTGCAGTTGGCGCGCGAAGAAGCGATCGTTCGCAATCGTCCAACGGCATTTGAGGCGCTCCAAGACGGCTATCGTTTTCTTGTTTTGAACGAGAATCAATGGGAGCAAATTGTCGATCTTGAAACGCTGCGCGCTAGAAATTTCACTTTTCCAGAGACAAAGTTGGAAATCGCTCCACGCTTCGATCTTGATAACGATCGCGTCCGAATTATTTTTGGTCGAGAGCCCGTCAGTCGCCCCTTTGTATTGAATCTTCGCGTGGCAAATGAAGCGGTTGCGATTAAGGCCGATGGCGTTGGCCATTTTGTAGTCGAGTGAATGTGATGAAACAAACTGAGCCTCATCGTCTGACACATCTTACAGAAGCCGGATTTACCTTGCTTGAGGTGCTCGTTGCTTTAGTGATTGTGGGAACGGTGTTGGGTGCGAGTTTGCGGGCCGTTGCCAGTTTGGCGCAAAACAGTAGTGGTCTCCGGGCGACCATGATGGCTAATTGGTCGGCCGAGAATCGTTTAGCGCAAATACGTTTAGGCCATGAATGGCCCGAACTGGGAGAACGTAGCTTTCCATGCCCTCAGGGCGATCTTGCATTGCTTTGTGAAGAGCATGTAATTGGCACGCCTAACCCATCTTTTAGGCGCGTCGAAGTTCTTGTGTTTGAGCCGAGCAATACGCAGCGTCGATTAGCCAAGTTGACACAGGTGGTGCCCAATGCGCCGTAGTTTAATTGTTTCTCAACGTGGCTTCACATTGATCGAATTGTTGGTGGCAATCGCGGTGTTAGCGATTATTGCTGTCATGGGATGGCGCGGACTCGATAGCATTATTCGTGCTCGTGTCGGCTTAAATCATGAGTTGGAACAGAGCCGCGGAGCTCAGATAAGTTTTGTGCAGTTAGAGAATGATTGTGCACACTTGGTCAGCGAGTCGATGTTGCCAAGGCGCGAGAATATTCGGGCTTTCGATCAGCAGTTGATCTTGATTCGTACTGTGTATGAAGACAATCAAGCGAGCAAACTTCAAGTTGTCGCTTATCGTGTCAAAGATGGTGTATTCACGCGCCGCGAGTCGATCCCCACCAGAGAATTGACGGTACTCGATAGTGATTGGCAACGTGCGGTCGGTGGTGTAGATGATATGCCGATAGTGGTCTTGCAAAATGATGTCACCGGTTTCCAAATGCGGACATGGAATTATGACGAAAATACCTGGCGCGTTGCAGGTACAGATGTCGCTGTGCCTCAGCAAGCAGATCTCAATAACAAGGGCGGAAAAGCAGTGCCACGTAAAACTGGCTTAGAAGTCATGTTGCAAATTCAGGGGCAAGAGTACCCTTTGTTGAAAATCTTTCTTTTGGGGGCAGCGTGATTAGGTTCGTGCGTCGTCGCCAAACTGGGGTTGCGGTAGTAACCGCGCTGTTGCTGACAACGTTAGCGATCACGATCGTGGCCAGTCTTTTCTGGCAGCAGCAAGTGCAAGTTCGATCGATCGAGAATCAAAGGTATCAGTTACAAAAAAAATGGGTCCTCCGTGGAGCGCTTGATTGGGCAAGCCTGATACTGCGTGAAGATGCGCGTACGAGCAGAGAGTTGGATCACCTAGGTGAGCCCTGGGCTGTGAGTCTTGGAGCAACTAGGCTTGATCAATACGTGGAAAATGGAAAGACAGATGTGGAAGACAGCGACGCGACTCTTTCTGGCCAAATCAGTGATGCCCAAGCTAAGTTTAATTTGACCAACCTTGCAACGGATGGAGCGATCGATGAACATGAAGTAGTTGCATTCGGTCGATTGCTGAGTAATTTGAAATTGGACGCAAGTTTGGCGGGCGCGGTGGCTATGCAAGTCGCGCAAACTCAGGAACGAGTTGCGAAACCTGAGAAGCCGAGCGACGGCTCGCAAACTGGGCCGAACCCGACCAGTGTAGGAGCTTCGGCACCTGCTTTGAGCGAATCTACAACGAAATCAGGAGTAGTTTTGGCAGATTCAAGTGTTGGTTTGCCGACAACAGGTAATTCCACAGTACAATTTCTCAAATTTGGTCAGGTCGAGGATTTGCTCGCGGTTCCAGGCTTTTCGCCGGAAATGGTTTCGAGACTCAGAGGTTTTGTTACGGTTCTCCCGGTACGAACGCCGATAAATGTCAATACAACATCTGTTGAGGTATTGTCAGCAAAGTTGGATAACGTCAGTATGACGGATGCTGCATTGATGATTGCGCAGCGTGATCGTGTTTATTTCCGAGACTTTACTGGTTTTCAGTTGAATTTTCCTACAAAGGTGAAAGAGTCGATGAAGCGTGATGTGTCATTCTCCTCAAACTATTTTGTGGTGAACGGGAAAGTACGGTTGAATCGCTCAAACCTCGAGGTTAACGCATTGATCGAGCGGATCGGAGAACGAACTCAGATTCTATGGGTAAAAGAAAATTGAGATGAATTTGCTTTTTTGCGAGCGAAAACTGAGTAAAGAATTGAGCGCGACTCAATCGAAAACAAGAGTGTAGAGGAAGATGGCGAGTACCTTATTTATTCAAGTGCCACCAAGGTCGGTGGCCGATGAAATGCCTGATTGGCGTGAGCAAGCATTTCCTTTTTGCCTTGCATCTGCCGAACGTCGTTTGCAACAACACGGTCGTCAGAATTTGCAAGACCTCATTCCCTTGGCGCGTTCTGCGAATCAAGTTGTTCTCTTGTTGGCTTCGTCGGATGTAGCCTTCTTCATGCTTGAAGTGCCGCCTATGGCACCACAAAAGCTCAAAGCAGCACTGCCGAATTTATTGGAAGAGCAAGTGCTGAGTGATCCATCTGAGTTGTTGTTTGCTAGCGTAACGGCGGGCGATGGTCGCCTTGCTGTCGCAACTGTGCAAAGGGCATGGATGGAAGAGTTGTACCTGGCAGTACAAGTGCTTGAGCCACGTAAGTTGGCTGCTTATCCTATTTCGCTCGGTTTGCCCCTCGTCGAAGGTGCTGTGAGTGTTCTGTTGGAAACGGCATGGCCACAAATGGGGGGCGTTGTGCTCTCTTGGAAAACTGCAGCGCTAGAGGTTTCTGGCATTAGCCTGCATGGCACTTCGAGTGCAGATGATGTTCGTGCGGCGCTTCAATCGCTAGAATTATTTTGCAAAGGCAAGTCAGTGGACTTGGCGGTTGACACACAATTGCAGACGACACTCGAGTCTGAGTTGGAAGCAAGCTCTGGTCTAAAACCTGCGCAAATATGCAATGCTGATTGGACCAGAAAAATTGCATCTGATTTTCCGAGTTCTCTCAATTTGTGTGCTGATTTGGTTCAGGAAAATGCTGCAGGATTTGATTGGATGAAATGGCGATGGTCGGTTAGCTTGCTTGGCCTCATTGTCGTCATCTCTTTATTTGGATTGAACTGGGAATGGTATCGCTTGAAATCTGAGGCCAACAACTTAAGTGCGTCCTTGAGTGCTAGCTATCGTGCACTATTTCCTAACGAGGCTGGCTTGCGTGACCCGCTGCTGCAACTTCAACAAAAAATCAATCAATCGAAAAAGCTCGCAGGGCAGTCGACTGAAGAAGATTTCTTAGTGATGAGCGGACAACTTGCGCAGGCTTGGCAGGTCGCATTTCCTCAACAATCTGGCACAGCTTTGGAGAG
>CAYWNE010000119.1:0-12991 GCA_964459555.1 uncultured Burkholderiaceae bacterium
CATGGTCGCACCGTATTCTGGTGCCATGTTGGCGATCGTTGCACGGTCGGTCAATGACAAAGAACGTGTGCCTTCGCCGAAAAATTCAACGAATTTGCCGACCACTTTTGCTTTACGCAGCATTTCTGTGATCGTGAGAACCAAGTCAGTCGCTGTGCAGCCTTCACGCAATGCGCCAGTCAAGTTCACGCCAACAACGTCAGGCGTCAAGAAATAAACTGGTTGGCCGAGCATACCTGCTTCAGCTTCGATACCACCAACGCCCCAACCAACCACGCCGATACCATTGATCATGGTTGTGTGGGAGTCAGTGCCGACCAGTGTGTCTGGGTAGTACACATCGTTTTTCTTTTTGTCGCTCACTTTGTGAACGCCGCGTGCCAAGTATTCGAGGTTAACTTGGTGAACGATACCGAAGCCTGGAGGAACCACGCCGAAAGTATCGAAGGCTTGCATACCCCATTTCATGAATTGGTAGCGCTCGTTATTGCGTTGGAATTCCAATTTCATGTTCAAGTCGAGCGCTTTCTTTTCACGGAAATGGTCGATTTGCACAGAGTGATCAACGACCAAATCGACTGGAACCAATGGTTCGATATTTTTTGGATTTTTACCTTGTTTCGCAGCGACGTTACGCATTGCAGCCAAGTCGGCCAGCAAAGGTACGCCAGTAAAATCTTGCAAGACCACGCGCGATACTACGAATGGAATTTCGTCTGTACGAGCAGCAGTTGCGCCCCAGTTCGCCAATTGTTTAACGTGTTCTTCGGTTACTTTTTTGCCGTCGCAGTTACGCAAGACGGATTCCAAAACGATACGAATGGAAACTGGCAAACGTGAGATTTTCACGCCGAGGTTTTTTTCCAATGCTGGCAAGGAGAAAAATTTGCCTTTCTTAGAATCGCTGATTTTGAAATCTTTCAGCGCCTTAAATGGATCTTGATATGCTGCTTGGCTCATGGCTGTTCCTTTTAATGAAGATGAACAATGCTAAAGTGTAAAACTAAAACTGCTTGGGGTAGGTCTGTGAATTTCTGCCTACCATCTATTCAAAACTTACTTTACTTGATTCTCGGTCTTCTGCTCGACTTCAGTCGTCACGGTGGGGCGGTTTGATTTGCATTCATTGGCAAGCTGCTGCCCGCGGCGTGAATCCAACAACAAGGCTTTGGTCGGAATATCAATCCACACTAAGCCAGCCTTATCATTTTCAAAGCGATTGGCACCGGTCGATGTCGCTACTTTGGTGAGCCTGTACAGGCGATTTTTCCAACGCATGGTGATAACTTGATCATCGCTTGGATGTGCATAGGTGGTGATGGTGGCGCCGAGTTCACATTTGTAGTCAGTATTCTTATCGTGCTGAATTTCTGGCTCGGGCTCTTCGGCTTCAACCGCTTTCGCCGCAGCAGGCTTTGCGGCTTTTGCTTTGCTGCTTTTCTTCGATGCTTCGTAAGGTGAAGCGTTCACGGAGGTTGATAAGCCCAAAATGCCACTGAGGACGAAGAGGGCGCTGAGCAGGGTAGAACGATGTTTCATAATTAACCTCCAAACAAGATGCGCGAACGATGCGCATCAAAAATCTAAAGCAAGTATTGTGCACCTTCGGGCAGCTTCATGCCACTCAAACTTGCACGTTTTAAGATGCACCAGTAATAGCGAAAACTAGCACGATCGTGTAAGCGCCCGTTTTGACTAATTGGCCCCCACTGATTGGCTTGCGCCGCTTGCAAAATACTGAGTGCTTCATTGATCTCCGAACTACGAGGCGACATGGCTTTAACAATCGCCCGAATCTGATCGGGATGAATACTCCACATTCTGGTATAGCCACATTCCAAGTGCGCGCGAGTGGCGTCGCTGGTGACTATTGCGGTATCTTTGAATTCAGTGGTGACATTGTGCGACGGCACTTTGCCGTACAAGTGACAGGCTGCAGCAATTTCGATCTTCGCCCGCATCACCAGCGGATGCGAGAATTGACTTGGCGAACGCATCGCGGTCGCTGGAATCGCATTCCAATGTGAAGAGACGAAATCCATAATGCCAAACGACAGGCATTCGACTTGCTTTAAGCTGGCGATCTCGCGGACTTCAGCTAGTGCGCTTTGACTCTCGATCAATACATGCACGGGAATCTTACTTCCACCTTTTCGTTTGCCGGCCTGATTGATCGATTTGATGGCAAGTTCGACTTCTTTGACGCCACTGACCTTCGGTAAGACGACATAAGCGAGACGCTCGCGGCAAGTCCCAACGATATGCTCTAAATCACTATGGAAACTAGGGTGTTTTGTGTCGTGGATACGGACGCCAACACGATTGTGAAGATTGTCTTCACTCAGAATCAGTGTGCTGATGAGTTTGGCGTGCGCAATGTCATCCGTGATCGAGGCACCATCTTCACAATCAAAAGTGATGTCGAAAACCGGCCCCAATTCGGCTTGCAAAGCGAGTGATTTGCGCATCAATTTTTCCGACCCAGCATAGTGATCGCAAACCGGCAAAATTACCGGTGCAGCTTGGTCTTCAAAGAGCGCTTGAGATGGATGCATAGCCAAGGGCAAAGAAGGGCTCAATCAAAAAAACAGCAAAATGCAAGACTTCAATATTCGTCGTTCTTTATGACGACATGTTTACAATTGAGCGAGAGCAAATGGCTCGCTCAACTGCGGATATTACAGAGCCTCCCGAGCAAGACGCATGTCTTACGGCGAGAGGCCGACTTCATAATTAGCCTACCAAGTGTTTTACGCCGTCGCGCTCTTCCTGCAATTCTTTGAGCGTTACATTGATGCGTTCACGTGAAAACTCATCGATTTCCAAACCTTGAACGATGGTGTACTCACCATTTTCAGTCGTTACTGGGAAACCAAACATTGTGCCTTCTGGAATACCGTAGGAACCATCAGATGGAATACCCATGGTTGTCCATTTACCGTTTGTACCTAAGACCCAGTCACGTACGTGATCGATTGCCGCATTGGCTGCAGAAGCTGCGGAAGACAAGCCACGCGCTTCAATGATCGCCGCGCCGCGTTTGCCAACTGTTGGCAAGAATGTGTCACGGTTCCATTCGTGATCGTTGATCATGTCTTTCACAGATTGACCATCAATCGTTGCGAAACGGTAGTCCGCGTACATTGTTGGAGAGTGATTACCCCAAACGCAGAGTTTTTCGATCGACGCAACTGGTTTCCCAGTTTTCGCAGCGATTTGAGACAAAGCACGGTTGTGATCCAAACGCAGCATCGCAGTGAAATTTTTAGCTGGCAAGCTTGGTGCAGATTTCATTGCAATGTAGGCGTTCGTGTTTGCTGGGTTACCAACCACCAAAACCTTCACGTTGCGTGAGGCAACGGCGTCGAGTGCTTTACCTTGAACAGTGAAGATTTGTGCATTGGCTTCCAACAAATCTTTACGTTCCATGCCAGGACCACGTGGACGAGCACCAACCAATAGAGCGACGTCAACATCTTTGAATGCCGTCATTGGATCGCTGTGTGCTGTCATGCCAGCCAACAATGGGAAAGCGCAGTCATCGATTTCCATCATGACGCCTTTCAAAGCTTTCTGTGCTTTTTCGTCAGGGATTTCGAGCAATTGCAAAATCACTGGCTGGTCTTTACCCAGCATATCGCCGTTTGCGATTCTGAACAAAAGGGAGTAACCGATTTTGCCGGCAGCACCGGTAACGGCAACGCGCATTGGGGATTTAGACATAGTATTTCTCCGCGGTGGTGTAAAAACGATATTGTAATACGTCGATCAGCGAGTAGATTGAGTCACATCATTGAAGCGAATAAAATTTGTCGGTGCTTCGCTCACTAAAGTGCTTACTTGGTGTTCGAAAATTGGCTTGATCGCTGAATTTCTGCAGGAAGCAAATCATAGCGCCGAACGTCTAGCAAGTCTGCAGAATCCATCAAACATGATTTTGGAAGTACTGTTTTAGTGCGTGAAAGCAACAAATATTTGAAGTTTTTTGCCGCGCCCAATCTGCTGCATTTTTGATTTTTGCAGAACAAAAAGTCATTTGTTATGCGTAAAAAATTCAAAAATAGAGCTGTTTTTCTTTCTTTTCGCAAGTGTATTGCGAGTGTGATGTGGTGTCAATCAATATCTTATGTCTTATATAAGACATGATAAGTTTTTTACTTTTCCCTAGACTTTACGCTTTGTTTTGTGGTGAAATTGCGGTCTATGATTCCAACCATGTCATCATCTGCCGCTAATGCTGATAGCGATGTGCAAGCTACCAATGAGTTTGCGCAAAACGCTGTTGCGCCAACCTTTAGTCCTTTATATCAGCAGATCAAGGGGCTGATCACTCAGAGTCTGCAAAGTGGTGAATGGAAGCCAGGTGAGTTGATTCCAAGTGAGATGGAGCTGGCAACGCGCTTCAAAGTCAGTCAAGGAACTGTGCGCAAAGCGATCGATGAGCTTTCAGCTGAAAATTTGGTGGTGCGCCGTCAAGGAAAAGGAACCTTCGTCGCGACTCACCACGAGGCGCGCTCTCAATTTCGTTTTCTTCGCTTGGTGCCTGATAGTGGCGAACGTAGTTACCCCGAAAACCGTATTTTGGAAGTGAAGCGGGTGCGTGCTCCAGCTGAGGTTGCGCGTCACCTCGAGATGAAGTCGGGTGAGACAGTTGTGTTCTTAAAACGCGTTCAGTCGTTTGGAGGAGTGCCGACCATTCTGGAAGAATTGTGGTTGCCGGGTTCAATCTTTAAGGGCCTGACAATGGAGCGACTGACTGAATACAAAGGGCCCATGTACGCTCTGTTTGAATCGGAATTTGGAACGCACATGATACGCGCCAAAGAGGAGATTCGCGCAGTCTGTGCCGATCAAGATGTCGCGCAATATCTTGGGGTTGAACCGGGGAGCGCACTATTAAGTGTTGAGAGGATTTCGTATACCTATGGTGATAGGGCGGTCGAGTTGCGTCGAGGTCTGTATTTGACGACAGCGCACCATTATCGCAATGAATTGAGTTAGGTTGAGAAGTTGTGCGCTAAATCGGTGCGAAATGTTTAAGTATGTGGTGAATTCAGTGGTTTGAACGGGATAATTTTCAAGAAAATTTTCAGAAAACCATCAAATGTGTTGGTGCGATGCACCAAAATAGGCGAAAATTACGGGCTTGCAGTAATTCAGTATTTTTGGGGGAGTTAATTTTATGTCCGAAGTTTCAAAAAATAAGCGGCGTTACGGGGTAATGCGCTTGGTCGATGCGACCGGTTATCGATTGCCGTTGGCCGGTGTGGTTTCGATTCTGCACCGTATCAGCGGCATTTTTATGTTCGCCTTATTGCCATTCGTGTTGTATCTGCTTGATCGCAGTCTGCAATCTGAGATGACTTTTGCGATGTTGCACTTTTTTGTGGCGCAACCTATCGTGAAATTGATTTTGTTGGCATTGGTTTGGTCGTATCTACATCACTTCTGCGCTGGCATCCGCCACTTGATCATGGACTTTCACTATGGCTTGGATAAGGATAGTGCGCGTCAATCTGCTGTCACTGTGCTGGTCGTGAGCTTGGGCTTGACAGCATTGGTCGGCTTGAAATTATTCGGAGTGTTCTGAGATGGCAAATAATAATATTGGTCCAAAACGCCTCGTGGTTGGCGCAGGTTACGGCTTACGCGATTGGTTGGCGCAACGCGCAACAGCGATCTTGATGGCCTTGTACACCGTCGTCTTGTTGGTTTTATTTTTGACGGCGCAAAGCTTTTCCTATGATGCTTGGGTTGGGATCTTCTCCATGCAATGGTTCAAGCTGTTCACGTTTGCGGTGATCGTTGCTTTGCTCTATCACGCTTGGGTTGGTGTGCGTGATATTTGGATGGATTACGTCACGCATTCTGTCGTGCTGCGTTTGATTTTACAGGTCGCCACGATTGTGTGGTTGGTCGCTAGTGCTGGTTATGCCGCACAGATTTTGTGGAGAGTGTAAAAGTGACTTCAACGAATTTCGCAATTAAATCTGCAATCCCTTCGCGTCGTTTCGACGCGGTGATTGTTGGTGCAGGTGGTTCAGGCATGCGTGCTTCCCTGCAATTGGCAGAAGCGGGTTTGAACGTCGCTGTTCTGTCTAAAGTCTTCCCAACGCGTTCGCACACAGTTGCGGCGCAAGGCGGTATTGGTGCCTCTCTCGGTAACATGTCTGAAGATAATTGGTTCTGGCATATGTTCGACACCGTGAAAGGTGGCGATTACTTGGGCGACCAAGATGCGATCGAATTTATGTGTCGTGAGGCACCAAAAGTGGTGTACGAACTCGAACACTTTGGTATGCCTTTCGACCGCAATGCCGACGGTACGATTTATCAACGTCCATTCGGCGGTCATACTGCCAACTTTGGTGAAAAGCCTGTACAGCGTGCTTGTGCAGCCGCAGACCGTACCGGTCATGCTTTATTGCACACGCTGTATCAACGTAACGTTCGTGCTCGCACACACTTCTTCGTGGAGTGGATGGCGATCGATTTGGTACGCGATGCTGATGGTGATGTTTTGGGTGTGGTTGCGCTCGAGATGGAAACCGGCGAAGTGATGATTTTGGAAGCGAAAACCACGATTTTCGCTACCGGTGGTGCAGGCCGTATTTTTGCCGCGTCAACCAATGCGTTCATCAATACGGGTGACGGTATGGGTATGGCGGCACGTGCTGGCTTGCCTTTGCAAGATATGGAATTCTGGCAGTTCCACCCAACTGGCGTTTCAGGCGCTGGCGTGTTGATTACCGAAGGTGTGCGTGGTGAAGGCGGTATCTTGATCAATAGTCAAGGTGAACGCTTCATGGAACGTTATGCACCAACTTTGAAAGACTTGGCTCCACGTGATTTCGTTTCACGTTCTATGGACCAAGAGATCAAAGAAGGTCGCGGTTGCGGTCCGAACAAAGATCACGTCTTGCTCGATTTGCGTCATATCGGTGCCGACACGATTCAAAAACGTTTGCCCTCGATTTTGGAAATTGGTCACAAGTTTGCGAACGTCGATGCGACCAAAGAGCCTATCCCAGTTGTACCAACGATTCACTACCAAATGGGCGGTATTCCAACCAATATTCATGGTCAAGTTGTCACTACCAAGGATGGCGTGAATACCGTGGTAAATGGTTTGTATGCGATCGGTGAATGTGCTTGCGTATCTGTTCATGGCGCGAACCGTTTGGGTACCAACTCCTTGCTTGATTTGATCGTCTTCGGTCGTGCAGCAGGTAACCACGTGGTGGCAAGTAATTTGAAAGCACGTAGCAATAAAGATTTGCCGAAAGATGCTGCTGATTTGGCCTTGTCTCGCTTGAATAAACTTGAAACCAGCACTGGTTCCGAGCGCGTGCAAGACGTGGCGAATGCGATCCGTAGCACCATGCAGCAATACTGCGGCGTGTTCCGTACCGACGAATTGTTGGCGACAGGCGTGCAAAAAATTATGGAATTGGATGAGCGTCGCAAGCACGTTTCTTTCAAAGACAAATCTAAAGTGTTTAACACAGCGCGTGTTGAGGCCTTGGAATTGGATAACTTGATCGAAACAGCGAAGGCGACTATCACTTCTGCCAATGCACGTAAAGAATCCCGCGGTGCGCATGCTCACCGTGACTATGAAAAACGTGATGACGAAAACTGGATGAAGCATACTTTGTGGTATTCCGAAGGCAATCGCCTCGACTACAAACCAGTTGTGACTAAACCTTTGACGGTTGAAACCTTCCAGCCTAAAGCGCGTACTTTCTAAAGAGATAGAACATGGCACGTACACTCAAATTTAAGATTTATCGCTACGATCCTGATAAGGATGCGAAGCCTTACATGCAAGACCTGACCGTTGAATTGCAAGACAATGACAAAATGTTGTTGGATGCTTTGCAGCGTATTAAAGCTGACGTTGATGATTCTTTGGCTCTGCGCCGCTCCTGCCGTGAAGGTGTATGCGGTTCCGATGCGATGAACATCAATGGCAAGAATGGCTTGGCATGCACTACCAACCTCAACGAATTGACTGAACCTATCGTATTGCGCCCATTGCCAGGTTTGCCGGTGATTCGTGATTTGATCGTCGATATGACGCAATTCTTCAAGCAATACCATTCGATCAAGCCGTACTTGATCAACGATAGCATTCCTCCAGAAAAAGAGCGTTTGCAATCGCCAACTGAGCGCGAAGAGCTCGATGGTTTGTACGAATGTATTTTGTGCGCATGCTGCTCGACTTCCTGTCCATCTTTCTGGTGGAATCCAGATAAGTTCGTTGGCCCAGCAGGTTTGTTGCAAGCGTATCGCTTCATTGCTGATTCTCGCGATCAAGCGACTGGCGAGCGTTTGGATAACTTGGAAGATCCTTATCGCTTGTTCCGCTGCCATACCATTATGAACTGTGTGGATGTTTGCCCGAAAGGTCTGAATCCAACACGTGCGATCGGTAAGATCAAGGAATTGATGGTTCGTCGCGCCGTGTAATTGGTGTGAACAGAAAATGAGGTGGTAAAGCACCTCAAAGGGTCTCTTTGCAAAAACTTTGGCGTTGATCAAAGCGGCAAAGAGACCATCAAGCAAAATGGAAGACATGATGTCTGCAGAATTCTCGGGATTGCATCAAAGCGATCCTGCCAATCGAGCAAGATTGCGCTGGCGTGCTCGCCGTGGCTTGCTTGAAAATGATTTGATCTTGACGCGTTTCTTGGACGCGCATGAAGAAAGCTTGTCGGATACAGAGGTCGATGCCTTCAGCCGTTTGATGGACCTTTCTGACAATGCCTTAATGGATTTGCTGATGGCCAGAAAAGAGCCGGAAGCGGAGCTCGATTTGCCGCATGTGCATTCGCTGTTGCAACGCCTGCGTCAAGCATGAGTTTAGCATTGATTGATTTGCACCTTTTTGATTAACGACTCGCCTTAAAGAGGGAAGAGCCATGAATAATTCTGATACAAAAGCAACCCTATCGTTCTCTGATGGCTCGCCATCATTGGATCTGCCAATTTATAAAGGCTCAATTGGTCCAGATGTCATCGACATTCGCAAGCTCTATGGTGCGACTGGTAAGTTCACTTACGATCCAGGTTTCATGTCGACTGCGGCGTGTAATTCTTCAATCACATATATCGATGGCGATAAAGGTGAGTTGTTGTACCGTGGTTACCCAATCGAACAGTTGGCGACAAATGGTGGTGACTTCCTAGAGTCTTGCTATTTGTTGTTGAATGGTGAATTGCCAAACGCAACGCAAAAGAGTGAATTCGTTAACATGGTAACCAAGCACACCATGGTGCACGAACAGATGCAATTCTTCTTCCGTGGTTTCCGTCGCGATGCGCATCCAATGTCTGTGTTGGTTGGTACCGTCGGTGCTTTGGCGTCTTTCTACCATGATTCATTAGATATTAGTGATCCACACCACCGCGAAGTTTCCGCGATTCGATTGATCGCGAAGATGCCAACTTTGGTGGCGATGGCGTACAAATATTCGATCGGTCAACCATTCGTCTATCCACGTAATGACTTGTCCTATAGCGCGAACTTCATGTACATGATGTTCTCCAATCCATGCGAACCGTACAAGGTCAATGAAGTCTTGGTGCGCGCTTTAGATCGTATTTTGATCTTGCACGCAGACCACGAGCAAAATGCTTCGACTTCTACAGTGCGTTTGGCGGGTTCTTCTGGCGCAAATCCATTCGCATGTATCGCGGCTGGTATCGCATGCTTGTGGGGACCAGCGCACGGTGGCGCCAACGAAGCTGCATTGAGCATGTTGGAAGAAATCGGTTCCGTCGACAATATTCCTAAGTTCATCGAACAAGTCAAAGACAAAAATTCTGGCGTGAAGTTGATGGGTTTCGGTCACCGCGTTTACAAGAACTACGATCCACGTGCGAAATTGATGCGTGAAACTTGCTACGAAGTGTTGAATGAACTCGGTTTGCAAGACGATCCATTGTTCAAGTTGGCGATGGCGCTCGAGAAGATTGCTTTGGAAGACGAGTACTTTGTTTCTCGTAAGTTGTATCCAAACGTCGACTTCTACTCTGGTATCGTACAACGCGCATTAGGTATCCCAACGGCTTTGTTCACAGGTATCTTTGCCTTGGCACGTACAGTTGGTTGGGTAGCACAATGGAAAGAAATGATTTCTGATCCTGAGCAAAAAATCGGACGTCCGCGTCAATTGTTTGTTGGTGCACCAAAACGTGATGTGCCACCGATCGATCAACGTTGATTGTTTGTGATCGTTAGAAATACATAAAGATTAAAACAAATGAAATAGTTTTGATTGTTTTGATCAGATTTTAAAAAAGCGAGTAGAAATTACTCGCTTTTTTTCTGTGGAAATATGTTATTCTCGCGATCTGGTTGAATTCGTGTTTCTTCTTGCTGTTTTTCCTCGTTATCGTCTCCGATAAATCGTCGTAAAGCCAGGCTGAAAAGAATTTCAAATGAGTCCTTCCCCACAACTTGATGTGCAATCCGCTAACCGGTCAGGCCGTGTCGCGGAAGGTTAGATTAACCCGCTAATCTCGCGAAGCGCGAAGAAAGGTGAGCAATATGATGCAACAATATAACGCTAACTCGTATTTGTTCGGCGGCAATGCGCCGTATGTTGAAGAACTGTACGAAGCGTATCTGAACAATCCTGGCTCTGTGCCAGACAACTGGCGTGCATACTTCGACGCCATGCAACACGTCCCCGCCGTTGATGGCACTAGCAAACCAGACGTCGCCCATGCGCCGGTCATTGCTTCCTTTGCCGAACGCGCAAAACAAGGTCCAATTCGCACTGTGAGTGCTTCTGCTGATGCAGAAATGGGCCGCAAACGTGTCGCTGCCCAGCAATTGATTGCAGCATATCGCTTCCTCGGTAGCCGTTGGGCTAACCTCGATCCTTTGCAACGTCAAGAACGTCCATCCTTGCCAGAATTGGAGCCAAGTTTCTATGGCTTCACCGATGCTGATATGGACATCCAGTTCAATATCAGCAATACCTATTTCGGCACAGAGACTGCATCCTTGCGCGATTTGTTGAACGCGCTGCGCGATACCTATTGCCGTTCTATCGGTGCTGAATTTATGTATATCAGCGATCCAGCGGAAAAACGCTGGATGCAAGAAAAACTCGAATCGATTCGTTCTACACCAAGCTTCACAGCGGAGAAGAAAAAACACATTCTCGATCGCTTGACGGCTGCTGAAGGTTTGGAGCGCTATCTTCACACACGTTATGTTGGTCAAAAACGCTTCTCACTCGAAGGCGGCGAGAGCTTTATCGCTTCGATCGATGAAACAATCCAACGCGCTGGTGAGCGCGGCGTTGAAGAAATCGTGATCGGCATGGCCCACCGTGGTCGTTTGAACGTGTTGGTCAACACCTTGGGCAAAATGCCGCAAGATTTGTTTGCCGAGTTCGAAGGTAAACACGGCGACGACTTGCCAGCGGGTGACGTGAAATATCACCAAGGTTTCTCTTCCGATGTGTCGACGCCTGGCGGCCCAGTGCATTTGTCCTTGGCTTTCAATCCATCACACTTGGAAATCGTCAATCCAGTGGTTGAGGGTTCGGTCAAAGCGCGTATGGATCGTCGTGGCGACAAAGATGGCTCACAAGTGTTGCCTATTTTGGTTCACGGTGACGCAGCGTTTGCAGGTCAAGGCGTGGTCATGGAAACCTTGAACCTGGCGCAAACTCGCGGTTACGGTACTGGCGGTACAGTTCATATCGTGATCAACAACCAGATTGGTTTCACCACTTCTGATCCACGTGATGCACGTTCCACAACCTATTGCTCCGACGTCGTTAAGATGATCGAAGCACCGGTATTGCACGTCAATGCGGATGACCCAGAAGCGGTTGTATTAGCGACGCAAATCGCGCTCGACTACCGTATGACGTTCAAGAAAGACGTTGTCGTCGACATCATTTGCTACCGCAAACTTGGTCACAACGAACAAGATACACCAGCTTTGACGCAACCTTTGATGTACAAGAAAATCGGTCAACATCCAGGCACACGTAAGATGTATGCTGATAAGTTGATCGCACAAGGCACGCTCGAAGCGGATGGTGGCGACAAGATGGTGGCGGCGTTCCGTGAAGCGATGGATGCTGGTAAACATACCCATGATCCTGTCATCTCCAACTTCAAGAATAAGTATGCAGTTGATTGGATTCCATTCTTGAATCGTAAGTGGACAGATGCTGCTGACACTGCTGTGCCTGTCACTGAATTGAAGCGTTTGGCCGAACGTATTACGGTTGTGCCAGAAGGTTTCAAACCACATAGTTTGGTTGAAAAAGTTTTGGGTGACCGCGCGGCCATGGGTCGTGGTGAAATGAATCTCGACTGGGGTATGGGCGAACACCTTGCGTTCGCAAGTTTGGTCTCTTCCGGTTATGCCGTCCGTTTGACAGGTCAAGATGCTGGTCGTGGTACTTTCGTTCACCGCCATGCTGTCTTGCATGATCAAAACCGTGAGCGTTGGGATGCTGGTACTTATATTCCTTTGCAAAACATCTCCGACAAACAAGCGCCGTTCACTGTGATTGACTCGGTCTTGTCTGAAGAAGCCGTACTCGGTTTCGAATACGGTTACTCAACAGCGGAACCAAATACCTTGACGATTTGGGAAGCACAGTTCGGCGATTTCGCTAACGGCGCCCAAGTAGTAATCGATCAGTTTATTAGCTCCGGTGAAGTGAAGTGGGGCCGTGCTTCTGGTTTGGTTATGATGCTGCCACATGGTTACGAAGGCCAAGGTCCAGAACACTCATCCGCACGTCCAGAGCGTTTCTTGCAATTGTGTGCTGACAACAATATGCAAGTGGTTCAACCAACGACTGCAGCGCAGATTTTCCATCTCTTGCGTCGTCAAATGATCCGTCAATTCCGTAAGCCTTTGGTGATCATGACGCCGAAGTCTTTGTTGCGTAACAAAGATGCGGGCTCACCATTGTCTGAATTGGCAAAAGGTAGCTTCCACACCGTG
>CAYWNE010000120.1:0-12791 GCA_964459555.1 uncultured Burkholderiaceae bacterium
CATCGATTGATTGAGGAATGCATGTTGGCGGCCAATGTCTGCGCGGCGTCGCTATTGCAAGAATACGAGCATCTCGGTGTGTATCGCGTTCACGCAGGTCCGACCAAAGAGAAATTGACTCAGGTGCGTAATTTCTTACGCCAAGTTGGTCTTAACCTCAGCGGCGGTGATTCTCCAGCGGCTTCCGACTATGCGCAGCTGATGGAGAAAATCAAGACGCGTCCTGATGCCCAGCTATTGCAGACGATGTTATTACGCTCTATGCAGCAAGCGGTATATAGCCCCGATAACATTGGTCACTTCGGTTTGTCATACGATGCGTATGCACACTTCACCAGCCCGATTCGCCGTTATCCCGACTTGTTGACGCATCGTGCGATTAAAGCGATTTTGCAAGGTAAGAAATACGAGCCGAAAGGTATCGATACCAGTATTCTAAATACGGCAATTTCCAATGCAGCGCGCAAACAAATGGCGGCTGATCGCGCAGCGGGTAAAGAACGTCAACAAAAAGAGAATACGATTTGGGATATGTTAGGTACCCATTGTTCTGCTAACGAGCGTCGTGCTGACGAAGCTTCGCGTGATGTTGAAGCTTGGCTCAAGTGTTACTTCATGAAGAATCGCTTGGGCGAAGAGTATTCTGGCACGATCACTGGCGTCACGCAGTTCGGTTTGTTCGTGCAGTTAGATGATATGTTTGTCGAAGGCTTGGTGCATATCACTGACTTGGGTGCTGATTATTTCCAATTCGATGAAGCGCGCCATGAATTGCGCGGCGAACGCAGTGGTAAGCGGTATCAATTGACCGATAAGATTCGTGTTCAGGTGAGCCGTGTTGACATGGATGCGCGTAAGATTGACTTGGCACTGCCTTCGAGCTCGGCGCCACAACGCATTCCTAAATCGTATGACTACGATGATATGGAAATGGTGCGTACGAACAAACGCAAGCCAACTGCAAGCAAAGAGAAGAGCACTGGAAGCGCGAATGTGTCGCGCACCACAGAAAGTTATCGGGATATTAGCTTGAGTCGCGCCAAGGCCAGCAAAGCTAGCAAAGTGAAAAAGGCAGCAGCAGCGCCGGTCCGTAAGGCAAAGACGAGCAAGCCTGCACGAGGTAAACGCCGCTAATTGTTGGGCTTGGTCTGGGTGCCCGATTGTAAAAGAAAAGATAGTGGTGCATTACGAAAGTTTCATTTCGAATTTCGAAGATGCACATAGTTGATGGTGTCGCCAAAACGATGCCGTAGAAAATAGAGAGTTTCATGAAAAGTAAGATGATTTTTGGCTTTCACGCCGTGACTTCCCGTATTCGCCACGAGGCCTCTTCGGTTGAAGAGATTTACGTTGATAGCGATCGTTCAGATCGTCGCATGCAGGATTTGATTCATGCAGCGAAAGAAGCAGGCATTCGTATTATTCAAGCCGATGATCAGCGTTTGTCGAACATCGTCGGTACACGCCGTCACCAAGGCGTAGTGGCAAAAGCTGGCGCTTTGTCCTTGGCACGCAATTTGGATGAATTGCTGGATGCGATTGAAGGACCACCTTTGCTGTTGATTTTGGACGGCGTGACTGATCCACACAACCTCGGTGCTTGTTTGCGTGTGGCCGACGGCGTTGGGGCGCATGCTGTAATCGCGCCAAAAGATAGAGCGGTAGGCCTCAATGCGACCGCAGCCAAAGTTGCTAGCGGCGCTGCGGAAACGGTTCCTTATATCACTGTCACGAATTTGGCCCGCACCTTGAGAGAGCTTAAAGAACGTGACATCTGGTTGATAGGTACGTCGGATGATGTTGAGAAGACGATCTATGATGTTGACTTCAAAGGTGGTGTCGCGATTGTGATGGGAAGCGAGGGCGAGGGGATGCGTCGCCTGACACGTGAAACTTGCGATGTCTTAGTGCAAATCCCGATGTTGGGATCGGTCGAAAGCCTGAACGTTTCGGTTGCCTCCGGTGTTTGTTTATACGAAGCGCGTCGTCAACGAATCGCCGCCAGTGTTTAAGCGGAGAATCATTAAAGCAGGGAGGTCATGTTGACTTCCCGAACATCGCTAAAAACAAAGTTCCAAGCAGCCTACAGGCGTAGTATGAACTGAAAATAAAGGCCGTCTCAGCAAAATTTTGCAAATCGAACTACACTAGCGCCTAGTTCAGTTTTTCGCCGTTTTCCTTTTCCTCATCATGTTTAAGCACTTACGAGAAGACATTGCCAGCATTATTCAACGCGACCCTGCTGCGCGGAATACATGGGATGTCATTACGTGTTATCCGGGCCTGCAGGCGATTGTGATGCATACTTGGGCTAACTGGTGCTGGACCCATGGTTTGAAGTGGCTAGCGCGTTTTATCGCGCATTTGGCACGCTTCTTTACAGGCATTGAGATTCATCCGGGGGCAAGCATAGGTCGCCGTGTGTTTATTGATCATGGGATGGGCGTCGTAATCGGTGAGACTGCCGTTGTCGGCGATGATTGCACGATTTATCAAGGTGTCACCTTGGGTGGGACTTCCTTGACCAAAGGGGCTAAACGCCATCCAACTTTGGAAGCGGGTGTGATTGTTGGTGCTGGCGCTAAAGTACTTGGTGGTTTTACGATTGGAGCGGGTGCAAAGATCGGCTCTAACTCGGTTGTTACAAAGCCGGTTCCTGCAGGTGCCACCGCCGTTGGCAATCCCGCGCATATCATCAAGTCGGCAGAGGAGAAAACTCAGAGTGAGCAGAGCTTGGCATTCAGCGCCTATGGCATCAATCCAAATGGTGACGATCCAATCTCCAAAGCATTCAAGCAATTAAGTGAACATGTCTGCGCTCAACAAGAGGAAATCGAACGCTTGCGTGCAGCAATTTTACGTGCGGGAATTGTCTGCGAAAAATCACTGACAGAAAAACGCTTTGACGCGGAAGAAATATCGCAGCTTGTGGATTGAGTATGAAGACGAAAGCTGCGGCCTTCTTAGGTGGCAATACCAACGGCGTCAGCCATGTAACAAAATTCTAGAGCGCCGTCATGCTTCAGCTTTAAGTAACCGCCACGATGGGGGCTAGAGGAATCAAAATCCCAATCAGGCAAGACCCATCGTTTTACGAGCTGATGTTGATGAATCGCGTGCCGATGAGTATGGCCGTGAATTAAATCGGCTTTGGGAAATTGCGCGAGTAAAGTCGTGACGGCCTCGGCATTCACATCCATGATGTCCATTTGTTTGTGCTTCTGTTGCTCGTAACTTTGTTGACGCATTGAGGCGATAATTGCTTTTCGTTGTGCCAGCGGTTGCGACAGGAACTGCGTCTGCCATTGTGTTTGGCGCACCATGGCGCGAAACTTCATATAGTCGACATCGTCGGTACAAAGCGCGTCGCCGTGTGAAAGAATGAAGTTGCGACCTGCAAGCGATAGCAAGAATGGATCTGCTAACAAGGCGGCGCCAACGATCTTGGCGAATTTTTGACCAACTAGGAAATCACGATTGCCAGCGATCCAGAAGAGCTGTGTTCCACACTCATGCAGTGCTTTGAGCGCACCAATTACATCGCGATGATCTTCGTGATCGATATCATCATCTCCAGCCCAATATTCAAATACATCGCCAAGCAAGTAGAGGCGATCGGCTAGCGGCGCTTGAGTTTTCAGGAAGTCGAGAAAGTGGGCGACAGTTTTGGGAAGAGCGGTACTCAGGTGAATGTCGGAGACAAACAGGGCAGACCATGGTTTGTCTTCGACCTTCATTTTTGTGGGGACAGGAGCGACTGAAATCAATTAAACAATCTCAGCTTTTTCAATGATGACGTTCTCGACAGGGACATCGGAGAACATGCCTGAGCGTGTCGTCTTGGTTGCAGAAATCTTGTCGACTACTTCTTTGCCTTCAACCACTTCACCGAAGACGCAATAGCCCCAACCATCTTGACCAGGAAAATCGAGGAAGTCGTTTTTCGTGGTGTTGATGAAGAACTGCGCTGATGCAGAATGAGGATCGCTAGTGCGAGCCATTGCCAAGGCATAGCGCACATTTTTGAGGCCATTCTTCGCTTCATTTTCGATCGGAGGATTGGTCGGTTTTTGTTTCATGCCGACTTCAAAACCGCCACCTTGAATCATGAAACCAGGAATCACTCGATGAAAAATCGTACCGGCATAGTGGCCAGACTCAACGTAACTCAGAAAATTAGCAACGGTCTTCGGGGCTTTCTCGGCATTGAGTTCGATTTTGATATTGCCGAAATTGGTGGTCAATACGACTGCCATAATGTGTTCTCCTGTGCTGGTAATGTATGTAATCTATCGAGGCTAGTTCTTTATTTCTTGAGTAGTTGTATGCTCAGAATAGTGATCGGTTTATTGGGTACGTTCTGATGAATACCTAATGGGCTATTAGGCGCCGATTTGATCTTTTCGACGGTTTCCCAACCTTCAGTGACTTTACCAAAAGGCGTATAACCTGCCGCCAAAATCATTGCTTTGCGGCGCGGCAAATTCATACTGCTGCCATTACGCATGATCGCCACAGGATCACCATCGGGTAAGGCCTGATAGTCAAGGAAGTCGTTATTGTTGACATTGATGTAGAACTGAGCTCGAGCAGAATTGGGATCTTCCAATCGAGCCATCGCAATCGTGCCAATTTCATTCTTGAGCCCACGCTCAAATGCCATTTTCGCCTCGTTCACTACTGGTGGATCGGTGGGTTTTTCATTCATCTTTGCGTCCATGCCACCACCTTGGATCATGAAGTTATCGATAACACGATGAAAAATCGTTTTGTCGTAGTAACCTTTCTTCACGTAACGCAAAAAATTCTCAACAGTTTTAGGCGCTTTGTCGTCATACAGTTCAAGCACAATGTCGCCGAGGTTGGTTTTGATTTTTACTTTGGGATAATTCTTTTTAATGGCTTCGACTACGGGTTCTTGAGTGACGGGTGGTGTTGCCTGCGAGGCCGTAGCTTGGGAAGCAGCGCTTGCCTCAAGGTTCTGCGTGTTTTGTTCCGTTGTTTGTGCCCAAGCAGAGCTTGCGGTCATTAAGAGTGCGATGCACAAGAGTTTAGTCGACCGTAGAGTATTGATGATTTCCATTGTTCCCTCTGAATCGTGTCAGCAATTTTTTTTGCAAACTTAGTAATGAGCTGTAATCGCAAAATCGATGTCGCAAAACCTGCGCCATTAGTGTAAATCAAGATTGTCTCAAATGTAGGTCATATCAAACCAGATCCTAAAGATTTGTGTGTGCACTTTACTTTAAGGCGATCTTTTCAAGTCTTTGGTGTCGACTAGCTACCCGTTTTCTCTTGTTTGATCAGCCATTTTCCGTCTTGCTTGACCATAAGTAAGGTCTTGCGACTGCTCGCGACTAAGGCGCCCGACTGATAATGTTGGCGGAATTTCACGGTTGCTGTATTGCCTTCGATGTTGACTGAAGGCGATTCGTATCGTACAACAATTTTTCCTTTGCCTTCGATTCGCGATTTGCGTTCTTCCATCCATGATTTGCGTGATTCACCATTGGGTGTTTGAAAGTCTTTTGAATAATGCGCGAGATATGCCTTGGTGTTCTTCGAGGCCCATGCATTCATCCATTGGTCGACTGCTTTGATCACCTCGGCTTGGGACTTTTGTCCATTTTTCTTCTCGTCGCGATCGATGACGACTTGTTTTGCTATTTGTTTTGCTGGCGTTGGAACGACGGCTGTGTCACGAGCGGGGTCTGCTTTTGGTTTATCTTGGCGAGCCACTTCCATTTCAGGTTTCACGCCTGAGTTAAAATTGTTTTCTTCGAAAACGATGGCCCACGAGTTGCCTTCCTTTTGCCAATATTGGCGGCGCTTGAAAGTGGCAACCCCTTTTGGGGTATTGATATCTTGAGTGAAGAAACTCACGATCATATCTTCGCGGCCTGGGTATTTGAATTGCGATTGTTCACGAATTTTGACCGCGGCGTCATTCAATCCATACAAATTGCTGTATTGTTTTTGTATCCAAGCCGCAGCATTGTCGCCACTTTGATTTTTGAAACTGCGTGAATAATGCTTGGCTAAGAATACAGGATTTCCCGAAGCGAAATCTTGGCGCCATAAGTCGATGAGCTTGCGAGCATTTTGTTTTTCATTGAGCCAGACTTGGCGACTCACAAATGTAACGCGCTCAGCAATGATTACAGGCGTCTTGGCGATGTCGACCGTCGCCGAAACCTTAAGAAAATCTGGGTTGGCCAGTACCACGCAACCATCTGAGGCGAGCGGTGCTCGGCTATAGTTGGTCGCGGGTACACCGTGTAGCCAGATGCCTGAACCACCGCGACCACGCAATTTATCCCACTCGTTGGGATAGTTAAGGGGCAGGGCGCCGGGGCCGTAGAAATCTGGTAATTTGGCGCCAGGAACACGATTGGTGATGAAGTAGACGCCGAGTGGCGTACGTTGATCACCTTCTTTTGATTTGTCGACACCAAATTTACCCTGGCTCACATAATAGTCGCCGCGAAGATTGGGGATGCCATTGACATTCTCATAGAGGAAGATACGCGCCTTTTGGGCGTCCATGACCAAAGCCCAACGCTGATCCTCTGAGAGGTTCAGTAAATTGAGTGGGATTGCATCAGCCGCTGGTCTTTCAGTGATTGCCCGCAAGCGCGCCAGCGCCTCTGCGCGAAGATCCTTTAATTTGTCATTATTCAGATTGTTTGCGCCTAATTGAGTCTCGGGTTTGGCTCTCATTGCGATGAGGTCGCCCCGAATCAAATGTCCCAATTGGAAGTTGGGATAGGCCGCCAATAGCGTATCAATTTGCGTTTGCGCTTTGGTGTATTGATTGCTGGCGAGACTCTTGTAGACGTCAATCAACAAATAATCAGGGTTGGGACCACTCGGTATTGACGAGACTTCAGGTTTCGGTGCTGGATTATTGGTAGCGAACGCACTTGAGCTGGCTCCAACCATCATGCAAGTGGCAAAGATAGGCGCAAGAAAATAGACAGCGGCGCCTGCAGGCGCCGGTTTTGTACTGCAAAAAAGTGAAACCATTAGCTACCCGAGCGTTCCTGCTTGATCAACCATTTCCCATCGCGCTTGGTCAATACCAAGACTTTGCGACTTGTCGAAGACAAACGATCGGAAGTGTAATATTGTTTAAAACGGACTGTGGCCGAGTCATCTTCAAGTTTGACGTTAAGATCTTCTATGCGCACGTTGATCTTCCCTTTACCTTCAATGCGTGAGCGACGATCTTCGGCCCAGGCACTACGGGATTCACCGTTTGGTGTTTGGAAATCTTTGGCGTAGTGCGCAAGATACTTATTAACGTCCTGATTGCTCCAAGCTTTGGCCCATGACTCCACTGCACTAATCACATTGTCTTTGTCAGAAACCGCAGGCGCGCTTGGTTTTGCCACAGCTTTGTTATCTGCGGTTTTTGGCTCAGCAGCTTTGTTGGCGACAGCACTATTGTTGGTTGGGCTTGGAACCGGAGCGGCGGCACTATTAACCGGTGGAGTGTTTAGCTTGGGATTGGTACCTCCAGTCGTATTCCCAATTAGATTCTTGACTAAATTGAGCTTCAGTTTGGCGGTTGAATTGTTCGAATCCAATTGCAATGCTTTGTCGTAAGATTGGCTAGCCAATTTTGCATAGACATCGCCCAAATTCTCGTGCGCCGTGCCATAGGTTGGATTGGTACGAATCGCCATCTCCAATGCAACACTGGCTTTTTGGTATTGGCCGTTTGATGCATATAGCACTGCTAAATTATTATAAGGCTCAGGCAACTCAGGGAAGTCTTCGGTAAGCTTGGTAAATACCGTGATCGCTTCCGCCGATTTATTTTGCTCGGTCAGGATAATGCCCTTCAGGAAACGCATTTGTGCATCTTTTGGTTTCTGTGTCAGCACAGCGTCGATTTTTTTCAAGGCTTCATTCAATTGTCCTGCCTTGTAGAGTTTGCTAGCGTCGCTGGCATCGTCCGCGAAGGCTGCGCCACTTTGGAGGCAGGTCAGAAAACTTAAGATCGCTAATGCGCTTTTTGTGATTGTTCGCATAATGTACAAAGTTCGTTTCTTAGAATATGGATGAAGAACGTGCAGTTCGAGTTTTCAAGATCGGCAGCGAATGTTTTGCAAAATTGGTCAGGCGCAATCTTAGCAAAGAAACTTGCTTGTGCGTTCGAGTCAGACATAATTTAAATGGAAAAAGTCACACTTTGCTTGGTGCTTTCATAGTAGGGGGTGTTTTCCTCATCTTTGTGATGCAAGTGAGGAAGCTCATTGCTGCGCTTAGAGGTGAAAAATATTGAGCAGTGCAGCAAGGTTTATTGCGCAAAGTTTGAGGTAGAATCATGCCCCTTTCGTGCATTTTTTACGTCCCACTCGCTCAAAAGTCTGTGAGGTGCGTGAAATTTAAGCAGTACTCTGAGTTATGATATCGACCTTCGCATGCGGCTAAATCAATAAAAATGAAAACAAATAATAATTCAAACCGCAATCAAAGTTTGCAAGTTCCGCCATATTGGGAAGAGGCTAAGGAAGAGTTGATGAAGCGCGATCGCATCTTGCGGCGCTTAATTCCACAATTTGGTGACTTGTATTTGCTCGGGCGCGATGATGCCTTTACGACTTTGACCCGCTCTGTCATCGCCCAACAAATTTCGAGTGCGTCGGCTGCGGCGCTTTGGGAAAAGTATTTAGTTGTGTTTCCGAAGTCGACGCCCGCTGAGGTGTTAAAGGTCGGCGCTGATGGCATGGCCGCATGTGGTGTCTCAAAACGTAAATCAGAATATATCTTGGACTTGGCTCGCCACTTCCAGGATGGCAAGGTACATGTCGATAAATGGATTGATATGTCGGATGAGCAAGTGATTGCCGAGCTGATCCAAATTCGCGGTATCAGTCGCTGGACTGCCGAGATGTTTTTAATATTTAATTTGCTAAGACCTAATATTTTGCCTTTGGATGACCCTGGATTAGTATCAGGAATTAGCAAGAACTACTTTTCAGGCGAGCCTGTCTCGCGTATCGATATTCGTGAAGTGGCTGCCAACTGGGAGCCTTGGCGAACCGTCGCGACTTGGTATATGTGGAGAAGTTTGGATTCCAAGGCCTGATAGGTGGTACAATCGCAATCTATTTTTAACTCGTGTGGTTTTATTAAGGGGGCACGATGACTAAAACGACTTTTCTGGGATTTGAACAGCAAATCGCCGAACTCGAAACAAAAATCGAAGAGTTGCGTTATGTCCAAGACGATTCAGCCGTCGATATTTCAGAAGAAATCGATCGTCTTTCGCAAAAAAGCCAGATGTTGACGAAAGATATCTATGCCAAATTAACTCCTTGGCAAGTATCCCAAATTTCCCGTCATCCGCAACGACCATATACGCTCGACTATATTTCCCAAATTTTCACTGACTTCCATGAATTGCATGGTGATCGTGCCTTTGCCGATGATCAAGCGATTGTTGGTGGCTTGGCGCGCTTCAATGGTCAGGCTTGTATGGTGATTGGTCATCAAAAGGGACGCGACACAAAAGAACGCGCCATGCGTAATTTTGGTATGCCGAAGCCAGAAGGCTATCGCAAAGCGATGCGTTTGATGAAGTTGGCGGAAAAATTTGATATTCCCGTTTTCACCTTTATTGATACCACTGGCGCTTGGCCTGGGATTGACGCAGAAGAGCGCGGACAGTCAGAAGCAATTGGCCATAATTTGTACGTCATGGCAGAACTCAAAGTGCCTTTGATCACCACAATCATTGGCGAAGGCGGTTCTGGTGGCGCTTTGGCAATGGCGGTTGGTGATGCGGTCTTGATGTTGCAATATGCAACTTACTCGGTGATTTCACCAGAGGGTTGTGCATCGATCTTATGGAAAACCTCTGAGCGCGCGGCAGATGCTGCCGAAGCTTTGGGCTTAACGGCGAACCGCTTGAAAGCCATGGGTTTGATCGATAAGATTATCAACGAGCCGTTGGGCGGAGCGCATCGCGATCCTAAGCAAATGTGTGCTTTGGTCAAACGTGCATTGGCGGATACTTTGCGTCAGTTCCAGGGCATGAAGACCAAAGATTTGCTCGAGGCTCGTCACGAAAAACTCATGGGTTACGGTAAGTTCAAGGAAACCAGAGTTTCTGAATGAGTTTGAATTCCTTTGAAATGATCGCCGCTTTCGAGCGGCGTTTCTTTTCGCACGCCAAAGAGCTCATTGCTTCCACCGGTAGTCAAAGCACGATAGCCATTGCCTATAGTGGTGGTTTGGATTCGTCGGTGCTTTTGCATCTCATGAGCAAATTCGCGCAGCAAAATACCATTTCCTTACTCGCGATTCATATTCATCACGGACTGAGTCCTCATGCTGAGATGTGGCTTGCACATTGTCGTGATAAGTGTAGTGAGCTTGGTGTCGCCTTTGAGTCGCAGCGCGTGCATATCGAGCCTGCAGGGCAGGGCATCGAGGCAGCGGCGCGCCGAGGACGCTACATGGCAATCGGTCAAATATGCGCGCGCTGGAATGCTCACGTAGTGCTTACTGCGCACCATGTTAACGATCAAGCTGAAACAGTACTGATGCAATTGCTGAGAGGATCTGGTGTACGAGGTTTATCTGGCATGGATGCTAGAAATAGCGCAGCTACCCTTTTGGGTAATCCTGATCTTATGATTGCGCGGCCTTTGCTCGGCGAAGGTCGAGAGACTCTTGAAGCCTATGCGCGTTTTCACCAGATTACTCATATCGAGGATGAATCTAATTTCAGCGCAGAGTTTGTGCGCAATGCGCTGCGACTGAATGTCATGCCTCAGTTAGAGCATGTATCTCCTGGGTTTGCCGCACGCTTAGTTCGTACAGCAAGCCACATGCGTGAAGCGCAGGTCTTGCTCGACGAATTGGCTGGCGAAGATCTCCAGCGCGCCGAGCAGCTTGATGGCAGTCTTAGCTTGGCAGTCTTAGTGAAATTCAATCTCTCTAGAGTCAAAAATCTGTTTCGCTTTTGGTTGATTAAGCACGATGTCCAATTGCCCTCATCTTCCAAGCTCGAAGAAATGTGGAATCAATTAATGGATGCGCGTGAGGATGCTAGGATTCAGGTTTACCATGATGGCGTTATGCTGTCGCGATATCAGGATCGCGTATTTATTGTTCATAATCGTTCAGCCGTGCTGAAGAGTCCGGCCGCACAGGGCTCCCAGATTGTGGTTTGGAATGGTGAGGATAGCTTGCAAATTCCCGGCTTTTCGGGACGTTTGATTTTTCATGAGTCGGATGTGGGCATATCTCGAGGCAGCCTACTAGGGCAAGCACTTGAATGCAAACAGCGGCCGCAAGGTGTGCGTTTGCGCTTAGCGAAAAATCGTCCATCACGCGATATCAAGAGTCACTTTCAAAGCGCGGGGGTACCGTTTTGGAGGCGAGATCAAGTGCCATTTATTTATGTCGCAAATCAGCTGCTATTTGTGGGAGAGCTCGGAATGGATGCTGCATTTATCGATGAGGCAGCAGGACCAAAAATCCATCTTGAATGGCTATCGGATTGACTCCACATAAACTGCAATTGTGTTCAAAAGAAAAAATTCATTTGCGTGAGAAATTAATATGACGAGACAAATAGTTCTTGATACTGAAACGACAGGCATCAATCCGCGATTGGGCAACCGGATTATTGAGATCGGTTGTGTCGAAATTGTTAACCGTAAATTAACTGGGAATAATTTTCACTGCTACATCAATCCGGAGCGCGATTCCGAAGAAGGCGCTTTAGCGGTGCATGGTTTGACCACCGAGTTTTTGAAGGATAAGCCAGTCTTCGCGCAGATTGCAGATGAGTTTCTTGAATATGTAAAGGGTGCTGAATTGGTGATTCACAATGCACCCTTCGACATGGGCTTTCTCAATGCTGAGTTTGAATTGCTGGGGCGTGGGAGTTTTGATCAATACGTGGGGAGTGTCATTGACTCGCTGGTGAAAGCGAAAGAACTGCACCCGGGGAAACGTAACTCACTTGACGCCTTGTGCGATCGCTATGAGATCTCGAATGCGCATCGAAAACTGCATGGAGCTTTGCTTGATGCGGAACTGTTGGCAGATGTCTTTTTGGCGATGTCGCGTGGACAAAATAGTTTTATTAGTCTCGATGAAGAAGAGAAAGTCGAGGTTCAGCAAACGGTCACCATGGACGAAACAGCCGAGCCACAATTGATCTTGGTGAGGCGTGTGACTGCAGAAGAACTGGCGCAACACGAGAAAAGTCTTGAGGATATTGGCAAGAATGGGTCGAGCGTGTGGATAAGTAGTCAACAAACTGTCGCATAAAGATCAGAATTTCTGGTGTTTTTTAGAAGAAAAGGCTGCTTCGTGCAGCTTTTTTTCTACATGGTCTGAGTTCGAATTTGGACGAAATCCATCTTTGCTGCCTAAAAAGTTGGCAGTTTTATTACTTTGAGGCAAATTTCCAACAACTTTTGCTGTTTTTTTTCGCCTGTTCTCTAAAGTTTTTTATCGAGTTGACGTTAATACGCTTGTGATTTCTAGAAAAAGATTTTGAAAAATATTTTTGCGTAGGCCTAAAGTTTCTCTAAAGCCTGCCGTTAATGATTTTAAGAATCAGAGGAAATCTCATATTTGGTTTCTAAGTAGCTGATTTTTAAGAACTTAATTTTTACGTGATCGACGTGATAATTAGTTTGAAGACAATTCAAAAATTGCATTGAAGCAAATGCAATACCAATTACCGACCTAATGTAGGAGTTATTCCTATGTGGTCGTTCGTCGTTTTCTGTAACCAATTCCATCATTCTTCCTATACA
>CAYWNE010000121.1:0-12788 GCA_964459555.1 uncultured Burkholderiaceae bacterium
AGGTAGCCCGCAGTACCCAATCCGACGCGACGTGTGAAGACCAAAGAGTTCACGGTGCGACTACTTTCGGGCGCCACTGAAGTCGCATAGAGCTCAGGGTTCCGATTGGTACGTGCATCTTGAATAATGATCCTTAACGTATCCATTTCAGAAAAATGAAGAACACTATTGATTTGAATTGCCGTCTCAGAATACGCTTTCTCGCCGCTAACCGTATCACGATGAGCGTTAATCCAGTTGGTCGCGAAACTAGAGTCAAATTCGAGCCTATCGAATGGACGTAGCTTTGCACCAAGCGATGCGCTGCCCCCTTTACCTAAGCGATTTGCCAAATAGTCGATTACATCACCAACCATAAAATCGCCGCTGATTCGTGCAATTTGCTTCCCTGGGCTGACAGCAAATCCCGTAGAAACTCGCGATAGATTGTAAATTTCGCCATCAGCATTGGCGCGGCTTTTCAGTACCGGATTAAAATTCAAATACACTGAGCTATCAAATGGCCCAGCGACATTCATACCCGGCGCAATACTTTTCGACAAAATATTACCTTCACTATCAAGCTTGTATTCGCTAGACACATAGGTGTTGAACTCATGCCAGATACCGAGGCGGCCCCATTTCTTGGTCAAATCATTGTTCACACTTTGAAAACCAACCTGTGAGAAAAATCCGTTGTCGGCGCGAAAATCTTTGCTAATGTCGCGGGCGCTGAAACCTACACTCCAAGCGTCACTACCTTTCGACCAACCAGCATAAAGCGCATGGCCGGAGCTAAGTGCCCCCTGGGCAAGCTCCCCCTTCTCATTCGCCTGCGCAGTCGTGGCACTTAATAAAAGTTGTGCTCGCAAGCCTTGATTTCGGTCGATCTGCCATACAAAATCCGGGCCAAATACGCGGTTATAAGCATTGATATTGGTATATTCACGATCCGTCGCCACGAGGCCAAGAGACATCGTGTCGAATCGCCAATTTGCCCTTGCATCGCTTGCTAGAGAGGACTGTGTCGCAGTGGCCGTAGAAGAATAATACGTGCTTGGAATTAAGACTGCGCCCCCAGCGGCATCTTTCGCGACAATCACACTAACGTCAGACTGCGCATCACGTCGCGTATAACGCAAGCCAGCATCGGGATCAGATATGCTCCGCGTACTAATTACATTAAATGGTGTCCGGAGGATGTCGGCTCCCTCTAGGAAAAAGGGGCGTTTCTCTTGCACAAAGATGCTAAAGCGAGTGTTCCCCGACAATTGTGGTGAATCGAGTTCGATCTGGGAAAAGTCAGGATTCAAGGTGAGGTCAAGCGTCGTAGCCGAATTGGGGCGAATCTTAAAGTCTAAGCTAAATTGCCTGTCATGTAGATGTTGCGCATTTTGACCGACAAATTGATCACTAGCTTGACGCACCACCAGTTGCGGCGTCAATGACCAGCTGAGATCTGACGGCAGTTGATTGAGGCCATCAATCGTGTCGGAGTAACATAAATTACAGTTCGTGGCTCTGGTTACACCACCGCTATACATACGATAACGCTGATCACGTGTCATATTCCGCAAAACCAAAAGACTCCACGGTGTATGTGATTCCTTATCGTAGGCGATGGATGAAAACGGTATGCGGTATTCCGCACTCCAACCGCCCTCAAAACGTGCTGTGGCTACATCAAAATTAAAGTCTGGTGATGAATCTTCTCCTGCGGCATCACTGTAGATGCCATCCATAACCGTACCACGTGCATTGACATAGAAAATCTGCGCTGATTTATGCGCGCTGGTTGGATCAATGTAAAGCGCAAAAAAATCCTGATCTATCGTAATTCGGTCTCGACGAGAGAATGAATTCCGAATACTACTCGGGTCAGAATCATATGCTTTGATACCCACATATAAAGCTTCATCATCAAACAAAATGCGCACTTCAGTCTTAAGGTGAGCTGGGCGCTGGTCGGTCGGCTGCGTTTGATAAAACGTGTCATGTGGCACCGCCTGTTGCCATACCTTCTCATCCAACTGGCCATCAAGCTTGATCACTTGTTTGCCGTCGATGCGCTTGGCCTGAAAACCCGCCTCAGCCCGACCGTGAGCAAACAATAAAAAAACAATAACAGTTAAGGACAAAAAGGTTTTCATAGCGCGAAACACCAAATATTTTGGATAAATTGGTCGTTGGACAAGCGACCTAGTTCAAAGGTTTGAACTGCAGCAAGCGCAAATAGAGACGAAAAAGAAAAAAAAGTTCAAAAAAAAACTGCCCGAAGGCAGTTTTTTTTATTCGATCAAGTTCGATTAGAACGCGTGGTTCACACCGACAACTGTACGTGTTGCAGAACGGTTGTTTGCGCCAATGATCAAGCCCAAATCTGTGTCCTTAGCTTGCACTGTCGCTGCTTTAGCGTATGAGAAAGAAGCATAAGCTGTGGTACGCTTGCTGAACGCATATTTAGCCAAGCCAACCCAAGTTTTCGCTGTTGCTTTCATATCGCCAGCGCGATGTGTGTAGTAATAAGCGCCAGTCAATGTCCACATTGGTGTCGCTGCGTAATCCAAGCCAGCACCAGTTACACTGATGTCACGGCGTGATGTATTAACTTGGTTTTCAGCGTAAGAAACTTTCACAGTTACGTCAGATGTAACTGGGAATTTCGCACCACCTGTGTATGCACGCAATGTGGAGTTATTCGCTGCGTCACGCAATTGTGAGTAAGACAACACAGCAACTACGCCATCTTTAGAATAAGTTGCAGATGTGCCCATATAGCTACCAGCAACTGTATCACCAGTTTTTTCACCGAAACCGTACATACCTGTGAAAACTACAGAACCAAACATCGCTGGAGCGGAGTATTTGATTGAGTTATTTTCGCGAGCAGCAGAAGAAACGCCGTTGCTAGAACCATGCGTGTTGTACAAAGTAGCGTTGTTCAAAGAGCCCAAATTGACGTTTGGATTTGTACCTGGGTGCGCAAAACTTGTAGGGTCAATTTGTGACAATGTGTCATATGCCAAATTTGTTTGACGACCAGCATCAAACGCACCGAAGGAACCTGACAAACCTACAGTTGCTCGGCGATCAAACAAGGAGCCAGCAACACCAGTGTCAACTGCCAAAGAACTTTCCAAGTTGAAGTTTGCTTTCAAGCCGCTACCCAAATCTTCAGAACCTTTGAAACCCCAACGGCCGGAGCTCAGACCACTGGATTCCAAGGCATTTTTCTTGCCGCCAGTTGTACTTTGGTTTGTTTGGGACGATACGTTTGCATCCACAACACCGTAAAGTACAACAGAAGACTGAGCAGAAGCTGCAGACGCGAACGCGCCCAATACTGCGAAAGCGATAAGTGATTTTTTCATTGAAAAGCTCTCCAAAGGTTAATAAATTTCTTGATTGATCTTATTGCTTTATAAATATCAATTCAATTTGCTGTCTCATTATTCGTCTCGACGCTCAAGCTGGCGCTAGGCGCGACGGTGCTTTGCCTCGTATACTAAGTGGCATTGGAACAAATTGCACTGTTTTGGGCAAAGATAATCACAATTTTTGTGCATCTATTTTTTGAATATGTGGCATTGCAACAACAAAGTTTAGGATGCGCACACAAAAATGGGAATTATAACAATTTTTCTGTAATTAAGGAAATTGCGGTTGCGCAAGCCCTCGCAATAAATGGGGCGTACAATCTTACTTTCAAGTCCATTCGCACGTTTTTTCAGCCTCAAAATGACAAGCAAAATTGACACTTTTATCAGTAATTTCGATCGCGCACTGCGTGTCATAAATGGCCAAGCACGCGCATCACGCGCTTTGCCAGGCGGCGATCTAGAAGACACATCAATGACGGAGATTGAACGCAAACATGCTGCCGGTCTGATGCGCGTCAATCATGTTGGCGAAATCTGTGCTCAAGCTCTGTACGACTCGCAAGCCGTATTTTCTCGTCAGCAGGCGGTGCGCGCCCAGTTCAAGCATTCGGGGATAGAAGAAGAAGATCATCTGGCCTGGACCGCGAAGCGTCTAGAGGAGCTGAACTCTCATACCAGCTTACTCAATCCATTTTGGTATGTCGGTGCTTACGCATGTGGTTTGGTGGCTGGCGCCTGTGGCGATGAGGTGAGTTTAGGATTCGTGGTCGAAACTGAGAAGCAAGTCGAAGCGCATCTTGAAGGCCATTTAGAACAATTGCCTGCGCAAGATCAGAAGTCGCGAGCGATTGTCGATCAAATGCGTATTGACGAAATTGCACATGGTGACGCCGCTCAGAAATTGGGCGCGCAAGAAATGCCCTTACCAGTCAAAATCGCCATGAAAGCAATGGCGAAGGTCATGACAAGCACGGCGTATCACATCTAGACCGATTTCTACTTCTAGGATAAGAGTCTGCGGTCCATTAAGGTAGAATCCCAGACTCCACTTTGCTATGCTAGATGCGCTCCAATTTTGCGATACCGAGATCGAGTAGTTTCATACCGAACTTGCCGAAATTAATATGCGCCCTTGCGTTGGTACCACTGCCTTCGATATTCACGATCACACCTTCTCCAAACTTGGCATGAGCCACGTTCTGACCAACCCGCCACGCCATCTGCGTACTTGGCTTGCTAAAACTCTGAGCTATCGCATTCGCCCCGACTTCTGGAGCCTCGTCCCATGCTGATTTGCTACGCCCAAACCAACTCGCTTGCACGCGTGGCGACAACCACTTCAGCGAAGCCTCTGGCATTTCATCAAAGAAGCGAGAGCGCAGGTTGTAGCGAGTCTGCCCGTGCAACATGCGGGTTTGCGAAAAGGTAATGTACAAGCGTTTGCGAGCCCGCGTAATCGCAACATACATTAGACGTCGTTCTTCTTCGACCCCAGCCTCTTCCTGTGTACTATTTTCATGCGGGAATAAGCCCTCTTCGAGACCGCCGATAAACACCGAATCGAATTCCAAACCCTTCGCTGCATGGACCGTCATTAATTGCAAAGCGTCTTGTCCCGCTTGAGCTTGATTGTCTCCTGCTTCCAGCGAAGCATGTGAGAGGAAGGCCGACAAGGGTGACATTACCGTTGGTAAGGCGGCGTCGGCATCAATGATTTCTATGCCGTCCGCGTTGGCAATTAGACTCGCGGCTGGCGCCGACGCAGGTCCCGCGAAAGCCGGGGCCTCATGTCCAAATCCCTCTTCCGAAATAAACAAAGTTGCCGCGCTAACCAATTGCTCTAAGTTCTCAATACGATCAGCGCCCTCTTTTTCAGTTTGATAATGGGCCAGCAAAGTGCTCAGTTCGAGTACGACTTGTACCATTTCCGGTAGCGGCAAATTCTGCGTTTCGAAGCGCGCGCCTTCGATTAATTTGACGAAAGCACTGAGGGAGCTTCCTGCTTTACCGGCGACGTAAGGCACTGCGGCATACAGCGAGACATTGTACTGTCGTGCTGCGTCTTGCAGCGCTTCAATCGAACGCGCTCCGATGCCACGCGCCGGGAAATTCACCACGCGCAAGAAGGCGGAGTCATTATGCGGATTGTCCATCAACTGCAAGTACGCAATCGCATGCTTAATTTCAGCGCGTTCGAAGAAGCGCTGACCACCATACACACGATACGGAATACCAGCACTGAACAAAGCATGTTCGATCACACGCGATTGGGCGTTTGAACGATACAGAATCGCAATCTCATTACGCGCCGAGCCATCGCGAATCAAATTCTGCGCTTCTTCGGTAATCCATTGCGCTTCTTGAATATCACTGCTGGCTTCGAAAATGCGCACTGGCTCACCATGGCCAGCATCAGTGCGTAGATTCTTACCGAGGCGTCGACTATTGTGTTCGATCAAGGCATTGGCGGTGTCGAGAATGTGCCCATGCGAACGATAATTCTGTTCGAGCTTAATCAGATTTTCAACGCGGAACTCTTTCTCGAAGGCCGACATGTTGCCGACGTTGGCCCCACGGAAAGCGTAAATACTTTGATCATCATCACCGACTGCAAACACTGCTGCCTGTGTACCGGCCATCAACTTCAACCATTTGTATTGCAAGTCATTAGTGTCTTGAAACTCGTCAATCAAGATGTGCTTGAAGCGTGATTGGTAGTGTTCGCGTAATGGCTGATTGCGACTCAGCAGTTCATAAGTACGCAGCAAGAGCTCTGCAAAATCGACTACACCTTCGCGCTGACATTGCAGATCATACAAATCGTACAAAGCCACCATTTTGCGGTTGTAATCATCATAGGCATCGACTTGCGCCGCGCGCAGACCTTGGTCCTTGGCGCTATTAATGAAGTACATTAGATTCTTCGGTGGATACTTTTCATCATCGATATTATTCGCCTTGAGCAAGCGTTTGATGAAGGAAAGCTGATCGCCTGAATCGAGAATCTGGAAAGTTTGCGGCAAACCCGCATCGCGATGATGAGCACGCAGTAAGCGGTTGCAGAGACCATGGAAAGTACCAATCCACATGCCGCGCGTATTGATCGGCAACATTGCCGAAAGTCGCGTCAACATTTCTTTGGCCGACTTATTGGTAAAGGTCACCGCCAACACCCCGTTGGGCGAGATTTGTCCAGTTTGAATCAACCACGCAATACGGGTGGTTAAGACGCGCGTTTTACCGGAACCAGCGCCGGCCAAAATCAAAACGGATTGCGCTGGCAGCGTGACCGCCGCGAGCTGTTCAGGATTGAGATTATGAAGTAGATTTTGCATCCCGCGATTATACGGGAGCGAAGGCAAAATAACTGATTTTTTATACAGTTTGCTTGCGCGTTTCGTCAAAGGTGCGCAACCAAGTCAGTTGCAAAACTCTAGCATCGCTGCTGGCACGATGACGCGCTACACACAGTTCTTTGGTGATTTGATCTTTGGTCGCTTGCCAAATCGGCATTTGCTCGTCTTCGATAATTTCGAATAGATCGGTCAGTTTAAATTTGGGAACGATTTCGGCAGCATCAAACAACTTCGCCATCCACACATAGTCTTGCCCCCAACCATCGGTGTAGACAGTGCGGCCGCCAAGGAAAAAATTAAGTTGTTCCGCCACAAATTGCGCCGTATTGCCACGTTCAACTAGAATTTCACGAGCGATACCGTGGACTCTTGCCGCCTCCGGGTCCCAATGGGTCCAATCGTTTTCTGGGCGTATCAAGGAACACCATCCTTCACCATGGCGTCCGGAGAAGCCGACTTCAATCGGATAACTACCTTGACCGAAACCCGAAGCTTCGAAATCAATAATGATGGGCACGGTCATCATCGGACTCTCCTCTCAATGCACACATTCGCGCAGCAAAACGCAGAAATCACATGGGGAATACAGTTGCATTCCATTGTGCCTCAAATTTGCGGCAAGGCAATATGTTCCACACTAGTTTCACGCAGATCGCGCTGTAAGCGTGGTTTTTAGGGGACGCGGAGAGATAAAACGACAAAGACTTTCAGATTTTTTATCACTAAGGCAAAAATTTTGCGCCTTGCTCACGCTGCCTTTGTAACGTTTTTGTGGCGACAAAAATCTCGCGCAAGAAGAAAATGAAGCTACCGATCAAAGCCAATACGCCCGATACGAACATCGCCGCAATGATTTTGTCGAGGTGAAAATCCAAGGCATCGCCAACGAATAAAGCGGCAATCACGAGGCAAATCAACAAAGCACAAGTCGAGCTCAAAGTGATGGCACGATTGATCAAATGCATGCGTTGATACAGCTCATCGAGCTCTTGCTGCATATTAGGCGTTAGGACTTCCTGTCCTTTAGTTGCAATCAGTTCTTCCAGGGTTCTTGATCGATCGATAATGCGCGCTAAGCGGTTAGTCAATACCGTCAAATTGGTACCGACGCCGGTCAGTAGGAACACCGGCGCAATCGCCAATTGAATAATTTGTCCAATATTACCGAGGTGTAAATCAATCACGATGCGCCTATTCCAAGTCTTGAATGAGCTTTGATTTTAGCAGTAGCAGCATGGAGATGACATGGCGTTTTCCACAATTGACGCCCAAGCTCATCAAGATTGGCGACTGCCAACTGCATTTCGCGCCCAAGGATGACGTTTCGTCGCAAAGCCCAAACCTCGATCCGAGCATGCGACATAGTGCACACACTTTCAACGCAAACGGAGACAATCATGTTCACACAAATCATCACTAACACACCAACTTGGGTATGGATCTTATTGGCAGGCCTTATCGCTCTCGGCTACAGCCAAAGTAAAGACCGCATCGTTTCTTTCAAGCGTTTAGTCATACTTCCCATCGTCATGGTGCTGATGTCAGCAAACAGCATGACTCAGACCTTCGGTCTTGTATCGTTAGCGAGCTTGGCATGGCTGATGATTCTTGCGGTGGTTGCCAAACGGATTGCCGTCTCAGCCTTGTTTGCTACTGGGTCTCGCTATGACGAAGCTAGCGATAGTATCCATGTACGTGGTAGCTGGTTACCCTTATTCTTGATCTTAGCGATTTTTATTGGCAAATACTTAGTCGCTATCGTTTCTCACATCAACCCTCAGTTGAGTTCGAATAGTGCATTTGGTGTTGCTTGCGCAGTCTATTTCGGTGGTCTGAGTGCGGTGTTCTTAGGTCGTGCCATGACGTACTTGGCAATGCGTAGCGAGAATCGCGTTCAAGCTCAGCATGTAGCAGCATAAATGTTTGCGTGGGGATTGCTTGGGTTTGATAGGCCGCAATGAAACAGACTATCGACGCGGATGATCCGATTCAAACATTTCTTTCATCAAGAAGCGCTCGGTTTCTTCGCTATCTTCCGGCAACATCGAAATCATAATCACGCGCCCTAAGCGATTCGACTCCCAGGGCGCAGTTTTCTTGAAGCGTGTACGTATGATTTCCATCATTTTCTTCACAATGGCCAGCTCAACGTTGCCGCCGAGACCTGCATCAACTTCGTAGATTTGACGACCTAGACCCGAGCGCATTTCCCAGCCACGGAAAGAAAAGGTCGCTGTTCTGACGCCCTTATTGAGTACAGTGAACAAGCCACCGTCACCGTTGCGGTTGTTTGCCCTATCCATACTACGGCGTACGTTTTCTTCAGCCAATTCCTGTGGACTCTTGCCACGATTTCCTTGCTGCGCTGCATTCTCCGCCGCTGCAGCTTCACGCGCTTGTTGTCGCTTCTCGCGGGCCGCATTCAACATCGCCGTCATATCGGGAGGTGGCATGTCCTCGTATTTGACGGGAGGCTTTTCAACCACTTGCTCAGTCGGTGTAGGCGGCTTCGGCTCTTGCGGTTTAGTAATCGCTTTGGGGTTGGGCGCGGTTTTGACCTTGGCCACGGTTTTTTTTGCCTCCGGCTCACCCTTCTTGGTTAAGTTGAGCTTATCGAACAACATCACCATTGGTGCGCTAGGAGGTTTGCCAGCATTGATATTGACGCCAATCTTCAACAGCAAATACAGAAACAAAACGTGCAACAAAAGAACCGCGAGCACCGACAGCAAACGTTTTGGGCGAAAACGAATACTAATATGAACAACACCTTGTTCGTCCAACTCGCGTTGCTGTGATTCTGTATACAACTTCATGCCGTGCTTCTTGATGTCGCAATGATAAGGCGTTTAAAAGTCCGCAAGCATACCTCAAATCGCCAGTTTGGCGTGTATCAAAGCATTGCATAACAGCTCATGAAATTATGAGAAAAAACATTCTTCTAGTTTTTTTGACACGAACACAAATGTGTGGAACCGCAAGAGATGTAACAAATCTCGATAGCGTCCCAAATGAAAACGCTATGGTTTCCAATCAGTCCGCCCTCATTTCGCTAGGTAAGAAGATCAGTTCAATTAAGGCATCATCGCTAAGAGTGCTACACACATTTGCTTACAAATAGCGTCTTGTTGCCCCTGCATTGCTTGCGTACGCTTGTTTCATCGCTGCTGACGAAAGGATCCAAATGTAGGCGGCGAACGCACTCATTGAAAGGATATACCATGCCTTATGACCACAAGCTTCACGGCGGCGACATTCGCACCCACATGCCCAATGCACAAACTGACGATACTCTAACTACAAAATCACTCACTTCATCGGCGTTGATGACGACCCTTGCAGCTTCCTTAAGCGCCTGCGGCGATAACACAAGCTTGGACGATACAACAGCATCAAACGCTGCACCAGCCGGACCACCACTTGCTGCGACGAGCATTAGCGATGAGCAAGCTGCTCGCTTTCTATTGCAATCCAGTATGGGCGTCACTCGTGCAAACATTCAAAGAGTCCAAGCACTGGGCTACAGCGGATGGATTGATGAACAATTCACGGTCGCAGGCAATGGCAGCCGTTGGGACTGGCTGGTAGCCAAAGGTATGAACGCATCCACCTATCGAAATTCCCAAGCAGGCTTTGACTCTTGCGCCTGGCGTAAATTGATAAGTTCACCCGATACACTCCGTCAGCGTATGACCTTAGCCCTGTCGGAAATCATCGTGGTGGCGATACAAGGCCTAGTCAACGGTGGCGGTTGGAAAGCATTTGCTGCCGCCAATTATCTTGATCTACTAGAGGCCAACTGCTTTGGAAACTACCGCGATATTTTGCAGAAAGTGTCGTTGACGACCACGATGAGTTTATACCTCACCTATCGCGGCAACACTAAATACAATCCCAAAACCGGTGCCATGCCAGATGAAAACTATGCACGCGAAATCATGCAATTGTTTAGTATCGGCCTACTGCAATTGAATCAAGACGGCACACCGGTGCTTGTAAATGGGGCTAACGTCGAAACCTATGGCTTAGACGACATCACCGGATTGGCACGGGTCTTCACGGGTTGGGACTTTGATCTGACGACCAGTAACACCTCAACACCAGATTATCATCGCCGCCCGCTCAAGCAAGTCCCTATCAAACACGAAAGCGGTAGCTCTACCTTCCTGGGCAAAACGATTCCCGCTGGAGTCAGTGGTGAAGTAGCGTTGAGCATGAGTATTGATATTCTTTTCGCCCATCCTAACCTCGCTCCTTTCATCAGCAAACAGTTAATTCAACGCTTGGTATCGAGCAATCCGTCTCCAGCCTACGTAGGGCGCGTCGCTGCAGTGTTCAACAACAATGGCAACGGCGCCAAAGGTGATATGAAAGCCGTCATTAAAGCCATCTTGCTAGATGATGAGGCACGTCAACCACCAAATACCAGTGATACCAAACGCGGCAAAATTAGAGAACCAATGTTGCGCTTCCTTGCATGGGCCCGCAGTTTCAACTCAAAATCAGCAAGTGACACTTGGATGATCGGCGACACCAGTGACGCAGGTAGCAAGCTTGGTCAAAGTCCGCTGCGTTCCCCAACCGTCTTTAATTTCTTCCGCCCAGGCTACGTGCCTCCAAACACTGCGATTGCGAGTGCCGGCCTGGTCGCTCCAGAAATGCAGATTGTCAGCGAATCGTCGGTCGTTGGCTACGTCAACTTCATGCAGACAGCGGTCAATGGCAGTCGTGGCGTTGGCGACCTGAAAGCTGACTATAGCGCACTGCTGCCGCTGGCTGACAATGCGGCCGCATTGGTTGCCGAACTCAATCTCCTATTGGCCGCCAATCAAATTAGCGCCAACAACCTAAGCCTAATCAGCAATGCAATCGCAAGTATGCGTACCGGCAGCGATACCCTGCGTCTGCAAAGGATCTACGCTGCCCTCACATTAGTGCTCGCAAGCCCTGAGTTTATCGTCCTTAAATAAAGAGTGATGCCATGAAAACGACTACAAATGTCTCTCGCCGCGCCTTTCTCCAACGTGCATCAGCGATGTCGGTCGCTGGCGTCGCCACCCCATGGGCTATCAACCTAGCAACAATGGCAGAAGCCTCTGCGGCCACTGCCACTGACTACAAAGCCATCGTCTGCATCTTTCTTTACGGTGGTAATGACTATGCCAATACGCTGGTGCCCTACGACAGCGCAAACTACAACGCCTATCAACAATTGCGTCCCTCATTGGCCTATCAACGCAGCGCTCTAACCGGGACGGTCCTGGCGCCGATTGCAGCACCACTCGATCGCCGAGGCGTAAGCCGTGAATACGCATTAGCGCCTGAACTCGCACCGCTGTTGCCGCTCTTTAATGACGGCAAAATGGGGGTACTCTTAAACGTCGGGACTTTGATTCAACCGACTACGAAAACACAATATAGCAACCGAAGTGTGCCGCTACCACCGAAGCTTTTTTCCCATAACGATCAACAATCAGTTTGGCAATCGTCATCTCCGGAGGGGGCAAGTTCTGGCTGGGGTGGTCGTATGGGAGACTTATTCGTGTCTGGCAATGGCAACGCGACTTTCACCTGTGTCAATGTGTCAGGTAATGCCGTCTACCTAGCGGGTAAGCAAGCAGTGCAATATCAGGTCTCAACTAGTGGCTCGGTACCCTTCGCTGCTCTCAATACACCTTTATATGGATCCGCGAATTGCTCAGAGACTCTCCGACAACTTGTCACTCAAACTCGAAGCAATCTTTTTGAGAATGAGTACAGCCGCGTGACATCGCGTTCAATCGATGCTGACACTGTACTGACTGAGGCACTAGCTAACTCACCTGTCATCAAAACAGAGTTCCCTGCCAATAATAGTTTGGCGGATCAGTTACACATGGTAGCCAGGATGATTTCAGCGGGCCCTAGTCTCGGCGCAAAACGCCAAGTCTTCTTCGTCTCCATGGGTGGTTTTGATAATCATGATGGTTTGTTGACCGACCATCCCGGACTACTCAAGAACGTCGCCGATGCGATGGCTGCTTTTTACAAGGCGACTGTCGAGCTCGGCGTCGCCAATCAGGTGACCAGCTTG